>CALWRP010000148.1 GCA_944383955.1 uncultured Clostridia bacterium | reverse complement strand
AGATGATCCAAAAAGCGCAGGCAATCCTTGCCGGATTGGCGAGCATTTTTGGAAAATATCACGGAAAATTTTGGCGCGACACGCCGCCTGAGCCCCAAGGCGCGAATTGTGCGGTGGTGCCTTAAATAATACGGCAATCATGAGGAAGCGCTCCCTGCCGGTTCCTTCCAAAGGGAAGGCGGGCGGCGGGCGCGCAGATCAGGGGGAACAGACAGTATGATACCATTCATTCCGGCGGGCGAGGGCGTCCGCTCTTTTTGCGGCGGGAGCCTCCCGCTTACGGAAAGGAGGGTGCTGCCGTGAGCGAAAGCATGCTCCGTGCCGTCCTCGAGTGCTATAATTTTGACGGCCCGATTCTCAGCTGCGAGCCCTGCGGCAGCGGCCATATCAACGAGACGTACCGCGTCACCTGCTCGCAGCCGGGAGGCCGCACGCGGCGCTATGTGCTGCAGCGCATGAACCGTTCTGTTTTTCAGGACATCGACGGCCTGATGGAGAACGTGGCGAACGTCACCGCCTACCTGCGCAGGAGCCTTCTGCTCAGCGGCGGCGATCCGGATCGGGGAACGATGAATCTTCTCCCCACGCAGACGGGGAAGAATTACTGCACGGATCCGGAGGGCGGCTGCTGGCGCGTCTTCCTCTTCATCGAGGGCGCCGTCTGCCTCGACCGCGTGGAGAAGCCGCAGGACTTCTACGAATCCGCGGTGGCCTTCGGCAGCTTCCAGCGCCTGCTCGCCGACTATCCGGCGGAGACGCTGCACGAGACGATCCCCAATTTTCACAACACCGAGAGCCGCTTTTGCGATTTTGAGCGCGCGGTGCGCGAGGACGTGTGCGGCCGGGCCGCCTCGGTGCAGAGCGAGATCGCCTTTGCCATGGAGCGGCGGGAGGAGGCGGGGGCGCTCGTGCACATGCAGCGCGACGGCCTGCTGCCCCTGCGCGTGACGCACAACGACACCAAGCTCAACAACGTGATGCTCGACCGGGAGACGGGCAAGGGGCTGTGCGTCATCGATCTCGACACGGTGATGCCCGGCCTTGCGGTGAACGATTTCGGAGATTCCATCCGCTTCGGCGCGAGCACGGCGGCCGAGGACGAGCCCGATCTCACGAAGGTGGAGATGGATCTGTCCCTCTTCGAGCTCTACGCGAAGGGCTTTCTCGAGGGCTGCGGCGGCAGCCTGACCGACCGCGAGATAGAGGTCCTGCCCATGGCGGCCAAGCTGATGACGCTCGAGTGCGGCATCCGCTTCCTCGGCGATTATCTCAGCGGCGACCGCTATTTCCGCGTTCACCGCGAGGGCCACAATCTCGACCGCGCGCGCACCCAGTTCCGGCTTGTGGCCGACATGGAGCGCAAATGGGACGCCATGCACGACGCGATCCGCCGCGTCTCCGGCTCCTGACCGGTGCGGGGGAGCGCGGCGGCAAACAGGAATCCATGCGCTCCGAACAGGGGCGCGTCAAAACAGAGCCGGCGCTCTTCTGCGTCTCCGCGCAAGCGGCAGAGAGGGGAAGGGGCCGGCCGGGGAAAAGGAGAATTTCTGTGCATACGAAAAACAGAACGCAATGGGCCTCGAAGCTCGGCTTTGTCCTCGCGACGGCCGGAGCCGCCGTGGGACTGGGGAACCTGTGGAAGTTCCCCTATCTGATGGGCAGCAACGGCGGTTTGCAATTTCTGATCGCTTATCTTGTCTTCGTCGTCCTGCTCGGCGTGCCGGTGATGATTACCGAAATGAGCATCGGCCAGATGACGGAGCAGAGCCCTGTCAATGCCTACCGCAAGCTCAACAAGAAGGCGGCCTTCATCGGCTTCCTCGGTATCCTCGCCGCCTTCGTCATCCTCTCGTACTACAGCGTCATCGGCGGCTGGATTCTCAAGTACATCGTCTCCTATGCGACGACGCTGCAGGCCCCCGCAGACTTTGTCGCCTACACCGCCGAGCCCGTGGAGCCGGTGGTCTGGCACCTCGTCTTCATGCTGGCCACCTGCCTCATTTGCTACCTCGGCACCAAGGGCATCGAGAAGGCCTCCTCCTTCATGATGCCGCTCCTCTTCGTGATCCTGATCGTCATCATCGTGCGATCCGTCACCCTGCCGAACGCCGGGGCGGGCCTGTCGTTCATCTTCGCCAACACGGAGAGCCGGTTCAGCCTCACCTCCCTCTCTGCGGCCCTCGGGCAGGTGTTCTATTCCCTGAGCCTGTGCATGGGCATCACCCTCACCTACGGCAGCTATCTGAAGAAGGGCGAGAACATTCCCAGGGCCTGCGCGAATGTGGCGGCGCTCGATACGGGCGCGGCCGTGCTGGCCGGCGTGGCAATCTTCCCCGCCGTCTTCTCCTTCGGCCTGGAGCCCACCCAGGGCGAGACGCTCATCTTCGGCACCCTGCCGAAGGTGTTCGGCTCCATGCAGGCCGGCCCGTTCTTCGCGATTCTCTTCTTCGTGCTCATGTTCTTCGCGGCCCTCACCTCCGCCATCGCCCTGCTGGAGACGGTCGTCTCCTTCGCGATCGACGATCTCCACTGGAGCCGCGGCCGCTCCGTGGCCGTGGTCGGCGCGCTGGTCGCCCTCCTCGGCGTGCCCAGCGCCCTCTCGAGCGGTCCGCTGGCGAACGTCACCATCCTCGGCTATTCCGTCTTCAAGTTCATGGGCGTCCTCACAGACAATATCCTCATGCCCATCGGCGGCATCGCCATGTGCATTTTCGTGGGCTGGATCTGGGGCCCGCAGCACGTTGTCGACCACATCGAGCAGAATTCGGGCGTGTTCCGCCTCAAGAAGGCCTGGCTCTTCTGCATCCGCATTCTCACTCCCATCCTCATTCTCATCGTCTCCGCCGCCAGCTTCCTCACCCTCTATTCCGATCTCTCCGGCTCCTGAGGCGGCCTCTCCCGGCTCGGCCCGGCCTCCCGGCTGCGGGAAAAAGAACGGAGCTTTTTCCGTTTTCCTGTAACTTTTCTCAGCGCTGCGCTGTCTATTCCATAGAATGGTTTTCCGCAATCGCGCATACCGCGCAGGCTGGGAGGTAAGATGATGAAACGCTTTGTCTGGATTCTCGCGGTTTCCCTGCTGATTTTATCGCTGGCCGCCTGCCGTGCCGGGCAGACGCCCGCCGCCGGCTCCTCCGGGTCCGGCGAGACGGCGGACGCCGCGGACGGCTCTGCCGCCCCCGTCTCCGGCGGGGGCTCCGGCGGCGGGACCTCGGAGGGCGTTCTCTCCGACTGGGGCGTGACGCTGCGCGTCACGCAGGCCTCGGCCACGGGCTTGTCCTACGTCTGGGAGCAGGCAGGCGGGCTGCTGGAGGGCGAGCTCTCCACCGGGACATGGTACGAGGTGCGCAGGCTCGAGGGCGGCGCGCGGACGCCGCTGCCGTATCAGCTCGACAATGTCGGCTGGGACGCCGTCGCCATCCTGCTGCCCGAAGACGGCTCCTCGGAAGGCGAGGCCGACTGGGAATGGCTCTACGGCTCCTTTCCCGCCGGAGAGTACGAGTTTGTCAAGGAGGTCATGCTCCTGCGCGCCCCGGGCGACTATGACGAGCAGGAGATCTGCGTCCCCTTCACCGTGGAGGCCGTTTCCTGAACCCGGCTTTCCCGCGGCGTGTCTTGGGCGAAAGCAAGCAACCCCTTTGCGGCGTCCCGCCGCAAAGGGGTTTTCTCATGCGCCCGGGCGGCGCTGCGCAGGGAGAGGGGACAGGCGATCCCGGCTGCCGGGAAGGGAGGCGCGCTCCGCGGCGGGCAAAACCCCCTGTTCCCCACAAAAAAGAAAAAATATTTTTGAAATTCCTGTAACATTTTGACAGCGATCGGCGTCTACCTATTATGGAACTTCTGAATTGATGGGCCGCAGTGCCCGACGAAGGAGGAACGCAGGATGAACCGTGTCTTTTTGCTTCTGATTCCATGCCTGATGGGTCTCGCTCTTTCCGCCTGCTCCCCGTCTGCGGAGACGTCCTCCGCCGCCGTGGAAAGCCTGTCCCCGGGCAGCGCCTCCGCCCCGGAGGAGCTTTCCTCCGCTCCGGCGCCGTCCACCGCCGTTTCAGAGGGCGCTTCCTCCGAAGAGCGCGGCTCCGTTTTCTCCAGCCATGCGGCGGACTCTGAGGACGGCGGCTCCGCCGCGCAGCGGGAGCCGGCCGCCCGCGAGGTTGCGGAATCGCTGCCCGAGTGGGGACTGACGCTCACCGTCACGCAGGCCGGGCCCACGGGCGCGGCTTACGTCTGGGAGCAGGACGGCACGCCGCTCGATCGCAGCCCCTTCACAAACGAGCAGTATGAGCTGGAGCGCCTTGAGGACGGGGAGTGGGTTCCGCTCCCGTATCAGACGGATCGGATTGTCTGGGGCGCCGCCGCCAACTTCCTTCCCCTGAACGGCTCTTCCACCCGAGAGGTAGACTGGGAATGGCTTTACGGCTCGCTCGGGCCGGGGGAGTACCGGCTGGTCACGGGCGTCATTCTCCCGCGCGGCGAGGGAGAAGCGGAGGGGGCGTGGATCGGCGCGCGCTTTACGATCGAATAAATTTCTTACAATTTGTTCATTTCTAGAGCAATTCTCCGATAAATATGGTAGAATAGCCGCAGAAAGCGGCAGAGAGGCCGCAGCGCGTGCGGGCGGCCGGAGGGAGCAGGCGCGGAAACGAAGGGGGAGAGGCGATGAGCCTGATCAGCGTACAGGGAGTGAGAAAGGTCTACCGGGTGGACCGGGAGCGCATCGTCGCGCTCAGCAGCATCTCGCTGGAGATTGAGGAGGGCGAGATCTGCTGCATCCTCGGCACCTCCGGCTCCGGTAAATCAACCCTTCTCAACATCATGGCGGGGCTGGAAAAGCCCACGCGCGGCAAAATCACGATCGCCGGCACGGACGTGACCGGCTTCTCCGAGCGCCAGTGGGCGCTGTTCCGCCAGAAGAACATCGGCTTCGTCTTTCAGTCGTACAATCTGCTGCCGACGCTCACGGCCCTGGAGAACGTGGCCATGCCGCTCGTGTTCCGCGGGACGGGCAGAGGCAAGCGCATGCAGGAGGCGACAAGGATGCTCAAGGCCGTCGGTCTCGGCACGCGCATGTCCCACAGGCCCACGCAGATGTCCGGCGGCCAGCAGCAGCGCGTCGGCATCGCCCGCGCCTTCGTCTCGCACCCGCGGATCGTCTTCGCCGACGAGCCGACCGGCAACCTCGACAGTAAGACGAGCGAGGAGGTTATGGGCATTATGGTGGGCATGGCTCGCCGCTACCACGAGACGCTCATCGTCGTCACGCACGACCGCGAGATCGCCCGCTACGGCGACCGTCTCATCGAGATTCACGACGGCCTTGTCCGCTACGACAGCCGTCTTGCGCCGCGGCCCGCACGGGGCCCGGTATCGGAGGAGGAAAGGAAGGCTCAGGCATGAAGAGGAAGAATGGGAAAAAGAGTCGGTTCGCGGCAGGGGCGCTGGCCCTGTCTCTCGC
>CALWRP010000147.1 GCA_944383955.1 uncultured Clostridia bacterium | reverse complement strand
AGGTAAAGCGTGAAAAGATATCGACCGCCCGGCCCTTCGCTCCTTCTGCCAGAACGACGTGGCCGATCGGCGCGAAGCCCTGACCCTCGCCCGCTTCGCCCTTCGGGTCAACGGCCTGCTGCACCTGCTCCACGAGTTCCTCCGAGGGCGGGGAGAATTCGCTGTCGAGAAGGACGAGCCGCACCACGCCGCCCGTGGTGAGCAGCCCCTGCACCCCCGCTTCCCCGGCGTTTCGGAGCCAGCTTTTGATAGTCTCCGGCGTTTCGTCGGGCAGCGAGGAAAGCCAGTCCTCCCAGCCCTCGGGCGGACGCAGGCTCTCCGGGGAGAGGCTCCCGTTCCAGGCGCGCTCCACGCGCACCGCGCCCACGCCCGGCAGCGCCGTCACCCGCTCGCGGTAGTCGGCGGCGTTCCCACCGAACGACTGCGAGGAAAAGCTTTCGAGATACCGGGCGCGGAAGCGCTCGGTGTCCTCCTCGTCCTCGCCGGGGATGAGCAGCTCCACGGCCTCGGCGCTCTCCAGCCCGGCCACATACTCCACCGGCAGCAGCGTGCCGGGCACCTCGTTCCCCGTCTCGCCCGCCGTCTCGCACCGCAGGCTGTAGGAGCCGGGCCCCAGCCGCTCCTCCACGGCGTAGTTGACCTCGCCGAGGTTAAAGCGCGTGCCGGCGGGCACCTCGAGCGATTCCGGCAGAAGCCGCGCCCGCACCAGCGCCGCCGAGGCCGCCTTCGGCGCAAGCCCGCGCTCCGCGGCCCGCCGCACGAGGTACTCGCGCCCGGCCGTGTCCGCGAACGTCTCGCTGAGCACCGCGTCGAGCTGGATGTACAGGTTCTGCGCCTCCGCCGCCGCGGGCGCCTGCCCGTACCAAAGGACGGACCCCTCCCGCGTGTCGAGCCCCGCGTCCCGCTCGAGCGCCGCCGCCAGCATCGAGCTGAGCAGGCCCTCGTATGTGATGTGTTCATACATCAGATCGTCACCTCCGTGCTCTCGCGCAGATCGCCGAAGACCGTCTCGACGGTGAAGGCCGCCGTCACCCGGCCGCCGCGCCCCTGCGTGAAGGTAAAATCCCGCACGGCCGAGACGCGGTCGTCCTGCAGAAGGGCCTCGCGCACGCGGCGCTCGATCTCGGGCAGCGCGTAGGAGAGCGGCTTGCCGAAGAGATCGGAGAGCTCCACCCCGTACTGCCAGCTGTGAATCAGCCAGTGATACCGCTCCACCGAGAGAGCGACGCGCACCGCCTGCCGCACAGCGTCGAGCCCGTCCACAAGCCCCGCCGCGCGCCCCGTCTCCTCCCGCAGGCGAAAGGTGCGCGAGGGCTGCCTCTGCCCGGACGCCGCAGGCATGGCCGCGCCCACAGCGGGGATCACGGTTCGCCTCCCAGGCGGTCGAGCAGCAGATACCGCCCGCCGCCCTGCATCCGCAGCAGGGCCACCCGGTCCCCCGGCAGGAGATCGGTCAGTCTCTCGGGGACAATCAAAAACGCGCTGGTCAGCAGAATTTTCTCCTCCACCCGCACCGTGAGCGGCGAGGAGGACAGCACGCTGCCGAAGCGCAGCTCAAGCGGCTTTTCCGCCTGCACAGCCTCCACGGCCGCCTGCTTGACAAGTCCCACAGCGGTCTGTGCCATAAGATTCACTCTCCTTTTCTCAGTTCCAGATTCATCAGATGCGCCCCGCCGGAAAAGATGTGGCGGGCGCTCTCCACCGTGAAGACGCCGGAGGCGGGCGGCAGGTCGACAAAAAGCGACGTCCCGGCCCGCACCTGCGGGCTGCCGATCGCCCCCGTCACCGTCACCGCCGTCACCGGCGCGCTGTGCGCCTGCAGAATCGAGCTCACGAGCGCCTGCCCGCCCGTCGGATCCTGCAGCTTCTCAAAATATTGCAGCACGCCCCAGCGCGCCTGCAGCGATTCGTCGCCGCCGGAAAAGAGCTGGCGCACGCCGCGCCGCCCGTCCTCATAGAGCAGGCGCACGCGGTTGTAGGCTCCCTCGTCGAGCGTCTCCTCGCAGCGGTACGCGCTCACCGTGTCCGCGTCGAGCAGGACGGAGAGCCGCAGGCCGGCCGCGCTGCGCAGCGAGAGCGCGCCCGCGTCGTCGTAGAGCACATAGCGCCGCCCCGTCGCCCGGTAGGTCGCGTCGAGGGCGTTTTCCACCATGTCCCACACGGGCACGTTCTCCTCCGCGCCGATCGGAATCACATAGCCCGTCTCCTCCACCGTGCCCAGCGTCAGCCGGAAGTCGGCGGCCAGCATCCGCAGCAGGGCGGAGGCCGTTTTGCCCTCATAGAGCAGCGTGTCGCGGCTGCGCAGGTAGCGCAGCTGGTCGTAGGCTGTCACCTCCACGCGGCCTCCCGCCGTGCGGGCACGCGTGAACACATAGCCGCAGAACAGGGCTTCCCCGTCCAGCCGCAGCGTGATCCGCGCACCCTCCCGCAGGCAGGGCCCGCCGTCCTCCTCGAGCACAGTAAAGACGAGCGTTCCCGGCGAGGAGACGCGGTGCGTCTCCCAGGTCACGCCGTCGAGCGTCACGGGCTGGAAGACAGCGCCGTCCTGCTCGGCGAGCAGCTCCGCCGTCATCGCTTTCCCCTCCTTCTCACGGGATGGTCAGCACCTGGCCGGGATAGATGAGGTTCGGGTTTGCGATCTTGTCGCGGTTGAGCGCGTAGATCTCCGTATACCGCGCCCCATCCCCCAGCAGGAGCTTGGCGATATTCCACAGGCAATCCCCCTTTTTCACCGTGTACGTTTTTGCGGACGGCGCGCCGGAGGTCTCGCGGCCGCCGTCCGTGCCGTACTGCGCCTGGCTCACCGTCTTCACGCTCCACGGCTTCCACTCGCGCAGCCGCAGTGTCACCCGCAGGTCGTCGCCGAGCGCCTGGGCGTCCTCCTCCACGGCATAGTCCTCGAGGACGACCGTGAGGTTGGTGCCGAAGCGCAGGCTGTTGTCCGGCCCCCTGCGGGAGACGATGAACTGCACATGGCGGCGCTCCGTCTTCAGCCGCTCGAAAAAGTCGAGATAGTAGCCGGGCTGCTGCCTGCCGCTGTTGACAAACGGGTAATACCGCAGCGGGATCAGCGCCTCCAGCTCCACGACGGCGGGGGCGGGAGGCTGCACCAGCGTGCGCTCCTCCCCGCTGAGCAGCCGCACCGTCTCGTTGCGGCTCTCCACCGTCGTCTTCATTCTGCCGGGCGTCACCGGCAGCAGCACGCCGTCGAGATAAAACAGATAGCTCATTTACCCATGCACCCCCTCGGCGGAGCTGTGCAGCTCCCCGGCAAAGCGCCGCGCCCACAGCTCCCAGAAATCGCCCCCGCCGCTGCCGGCCTGGGCGGAGCGGGCGGCGGGGCGGCTCTCCGCGCTTCTCCCCGCGCCGTCCGATTTCTCCCTCGCTCCCGCCGGCCGCGGCAGGGAGAAAAGCCGCGCCTCGCCGGAATCGGGGAGGCCGTTCTCCGGCAGCGCGGCGAGCAGGCGCACGCTCCGCTCCGGGCTGTCCGCGAGGGCCGGCGCGCTCCCGGCATCCGGTGCGGCGAGGCGCAGGGCCTCCTCTCCGGCCTGCGCCGCGAAGCTTCCGGCCCCCGGCAGGGTGGCTCCCCGCCCCTTTGCGAGGGTGAGGTCTGCCGCGCGGTTCGCCGATGCGCCGCTCGGTTCCCTCAGGAGAGCGGGCGCGGTGATTTGGGCGATCGAAGCCTGTATCGCCTGGCTTTGCGCTGACATATTCTGCGCCGCCGGATTTTGCGTCGCCGCACTCTCCGCGAGCGCTCTTCCCGTCATGGCGGGCGCTTCTCGCCGGCTCCCCGCGCGCCCGGGCCCCTCCGCGAGGGCGAGGCCTGCCGCCGCGCTCTCCGCGAGCGTTATCCCCGCCATGGCGGGCGCTTCGCGCTGACTCTCCGCGCGCCCGGACCCCTCTGCAAGGGAAAGGCCTGCCTCCGCGCGTTCCGCCTGCGCGCTGCCCACTTCATTCGCGAGGGCGGACGCGGCGCTCTGTGCAATTGAAGCCTGCACCGCAGAATTCCATGCCGGATTTTGCGCCGCCGGATTTTGCGCCGCCGCGCTCTCCGCGGACGCCATTTTCACCATCGCGGGCGCTTCCCGCAGGTTTCCCGCGCGCCCGGCCTCCCCCGCGAGGGCAAGACCCGCCTCCGCGCGTTCCGTCTGCGCGCTGCCCACTTCATTCGCGGAGACGGACGCCGTGCTCCGCACCGCCGCGCTCTCCGCGGACGCTCTTTCCGCCATGGAGGGCGCTTCCCGCAGGCTCCCCGCGCGCCCGGCCTCCCCGAGATCAAGGCCTGCCGCGCGTTCCAGCGGCAGCGAGCCCGCGCGCAGCGTCTCCTCCGCTGCGGGCAGCGCCGTCCTCGAGGCGGCCCACCGCTCCCCGGCCAGCCGCAGCCTCAGGAGCCTCTCGAGCTCCAGCGCCGTTTTTCTGCTCATTTCCTTCCCTCCTCACTCCCCGCGCTCGGCGCGAACCTGCAGCGCCGCCAGCAGGAAGGCCCGCTCCCGCCGGCTCAGGGAAAAATACTGCGACGGCGTCAGCGAGAACGAAAACAGACAGGCATATGCGGCGGCGGCCTCCCCGTCGCCGCCGCGTATCAGTTTTTTGCCTCTTCCACCTCGTCCTGCATGGTGCGCGTGAACCCGCACACCTCCTGCACCTTGTCGAGGTAAGCGGCATACTCGCCCGCCGTCAGCATCGCGCGCAGCAGCTCCTGCGCCCCGAGAACGCCGTAGCTGTCCTGAAGCGCCCGGTCGTTCAGGTCGGGATACACGGTGCAGGCAGCGGCGAGGCCCGCGAGGTACTGCCCCGCGTCCGTCTCGCTCATGAACTGCCCGCGCCGCCCCGGCACCGGCACGCACCGCGCGCACGAGCGCCGCAGCGCTTCGTCCTCCGCCGCCGTCAGACTGCGGATCTCCCACCGCTCGGGCTCGCCGTCCTCCCCGCGAAAGCGGGGCGAGACGGCGCAGAACCCGTGCGAGACCGGAGCCGCGTTCTGTGCCAAAAACGCGCTCAGACTCATGCCGTATCCTCCTTACTCCATGCCGTCGAGCACCGTGAAGGTCTCGGGCATCTCAAAATCCTCGAAGGTGAAGCTCAGCTCCTCGTCGAGGTAGTCGTCGTCCGCGTCGAAGCGGGCCAGCACACCGCCGTCGATGTTGCAGTCCTTGAGAATGACGGTCTGCCGCCCCGCCGAGGAGGTCGGATCGTCGTTCGTCACCTGAATGTCGAAGTAGACGTCCTCGCCCGTCGACTTATAGCGGTACATCAGCTCGCGGAAGATCGACGTGTTGTAATGGAAGGCGGCCTTGCCGGTTCCCTTCCATCCGGTCGACTTGTTGCCGCGGCCCGTGCGGCCGAGGATCGGCACGGTCGATTTTTCGCGCTCAAATTTCGCCTCGAGATTGATCGCCTGCATAAAGCTGTAGCGCTTCTCGCCGATCGTCACAAAGCACTCCGCGAGCGCCGCGGAGACGGTATCCTTTGCGTTCATCGTCAGCATTCGCTATTCCCCCTCTCTCACGCCGCGCCCGCGACGGTCACGGTCATATAGAGCTGCTCCATTGCGCACACCGGCGTCACCGCGCCGCTCACCACGACGCTCCGCTTCGTCTCCCCCGCCGAGACGGTCACGTCCTGCGGGGAGAAGTTCTCGATCGCCCGCTGGCGCTCGAGCTCCTGGTGGTGCTTCACGATGTCGTTCCACAGGCTGATTCTCCCGGCCTCGTCGTTCGGGATCTGGCCGAGGTAGCGCGTGCAGAACAGCACAGCCACGTCGTTCGCGATCTGGTCGAGCACGCGGATGGTCTGGTTGAGGCCGAAGTCCTCCGCGCGCGCGTTCGTGTACGTCGTGAGCGTGTTGATGTCCGAGAGGACGCGCACCGCGTCGCCCGCGCGGTGGAAGAGGAGCTTGCCCGCCTGCAGGCCCTCCTCGAGCTCCGACTGCGTGTAGTCCGTGTCCACGGTATACTCGCCGTCGTAGAGCTTGTTGGAGCAGCTCGCGTTCACGGCGCAGCCCGCCGACGCGCCCGTCATCCAATACACGAGGGCGGGCGCGTCCTCCGCCGCCTCGTTCTCCACGCTGATAACGCCCTCATAGTCGGCGGCGGTGCGGTACAGCACCGTCTGGAACTTGACGCCCGCCTCCTCGCGCATGCGGCGCGTGAAGGAGACGAAGAGATTGTTGATTTCCTCGTCCTCCGAGGCGCAGCCGAGCGTCTGGAAGGTGCAGGGCTCAATCGCCCGCAGGAAGGCTTCGTAATCGGCCTTCTCCACGGTCTTGTCTGTGCCGCCGGTGAGCGGTTCGCCCGCCGTGGCCGCCAGAGCCTCGTCCGTGAAGGTGACGAGGTCGTTGTCCTCGAGCTCCGCGGCGGTGCTCACCGTCTGCACGTCGGCCTCCACGCCGTTCACCACCGTCGCCACGTCGAACCGCTCGCCGTTCTCGCGGATCACGATCTGAATCGCGTTGCCGCCCGTGCCGCCATACCGCGCAGTCGCGTGCGTACTCTTCGCCTTCTCCCCGCCCGCCGGGCGGTAAAAGAGCAGCGTTTCAGCCCCGCGCAGCACCTCGCGCACCGGGCGCAGCGCCTCGCTGTCCGCGGAGCACCCGAAGAGCCCGAGCGCCTCCTGCTCAAAATAGCTGGCCTTCACGCTCGTCACCACGCCCTCCGGGCCGTAAGGCAGCGCGAGCAGCAGGGCCGCCGTGCCGCGGTCGGAAAGCTCCGCCGAGGCCCGCGCCGCGCTGACAAAATTGATGTAGGCTCCCGGCAGAATCTTGTTCTGCGCCGTAAAGCCTCCTCCGCCAAATGCCATCTGTCATTCCTCCGTTTCTTGTCTCCTTACTTTTTGCAACTCCGTGCGCCTCGCTGAGGGGAAACGAGGGGCTCTTTTCTCTTGCAAAAGAGCCCCTCTGGCGCGGTGTCCCACCGGGACGCCGCGCCATTCACCCGCAAAATGCGCTTCTCAGGAAAGGTTTTCGCTCGCTGCGGCGAGCGGCCAAAGACGCTGTCTTTGGGAACTGCGGCCTTTTGAAAAAGGCCGGCGAAAACTTTTGTCCGGCTACGCCGCATAGCAGAAAGCTGCGTGCTTCCACGGGAGCGTGTCAAGACCGTCCCGCACCGCACAGTGAACAATTCCCCTTACAGCCTCCGCGCGGGCCGCGCCGACCGCAGGTCCGTGCTCCTTCGGGAGCGTGTCAAAACCGTCCCGCGCTGCGCAGTGAACGGTCACCCCTCAGCCTCCGCGCGGGCCGCGCCGACCGCAGGTCCGCGCCGACCGCAGGTCCGGGCCATTGCGTGCAGACTCAGTCTGCCCGCAGAACGAGTTCCTGCAAAATGCTGTCCATCGGCTCGCCGGG
>CALWRP010000146.1 GCA_944383955.1 uncultured Clostridia bacterium | reverse complement strand
AGAGCCGTCTGCCAGTCGTTGCAGTGGATCACATCCGGGTGGAAGTCGATATAGGGCAGCATTTCCAGCGCGGCGCGGCTGAGGAACGCAAAGCGCTCCGCGTCGTCGTAGTGGCCGTAAAGGCCCTTGCGCTTGAAATAATACTGGTTGTCGATCAGGTAGTAGATCACCCCGCCGGAACGCGCTTCAAACACGCCGCAATACTGCCGGCGCCATGCCACCGGAACGGAAAGGCTGGTGATGAATTTCATGTTGTCGCGCAGGGACTGCGGGATTTCCTCGTAGAGCGGCATGACCACGCGGCAGCCGATGAGACGGGCGCGCAGCGCCTGCGGCAGGGAACCCGCCACATCCGCCAGACCGCCCGTCGCGGCAAAGGGTCTCGCTTCACTGGTGCAATATAAAACCTTCATATAGTCTCCTCTCGTTTTCCGCGCAGTCTCCTCCCGGCGGAAGGTTCAGGAGCAGCCTGTCAGACGACGGCCCCCTTGCTGATGTAAACCGGGTAGGACTGAGAGCCCATCAGCGAGCGTTCATTCTGGATTCTGACGTCCTTGTCGACCACCACATTGTTCAGGCAGCAGTTCTCGCCGATCTCGGTATCCTGCATGATGACGCAGTTCTCGAGCTTCGCGCCCTTGCCGACCTTGACGCCGCGGAACAGCACGCAGTTCTCAACCGTGCCCTCGATGACGCAGCCGTCGGCGATGATGCTGCCGCTGACCTTCGCGTCGAGACCGTAGCGGGCGGGCATATCGTCGCGCACCTTGGTGTAGATCGGGCGGTTGGGGTTGAAGAGCTCGGCGCGCACCTTCGGATCCATCAGCAGCATGTTGGCCGCAAAATAGGAATTCATCGAGCAGATCGTCTGCACGGTGCCCTTGAACTCATAGCCGTAGATCTTGCACTCCCGGATGTTTCTCTGCAGGAAGTCCTGCTTGAAGCTGAACATGTTGCGGGAGACGCAGTCCTGCACCATGCTGATGAGCTTCTCGCGCTTCATGACGAGGATGCTCATGCCGTGGTTGCACGTGCCCTTGACGGCGGGGTTGATCAGCATTTCCAGCACTCTGCCGTCCGGCGCGAGGGTGTAGACCGTCGGGTCGGAGCTGCCCTCCGGGATCTCGCCCATCCGGTACACCAGGGTGATATCGGCGCCCTTCTCCAGATGGAAGGCGAGCACGTCGCGGTAGTCGATGTTGCACACCATGTCGCAGTCGGAGAGAACGATATACTCCTCGCGGGAGTTGTGCAGGAAGCGGGTGATGGAGGCCAGATACTCCACGCGGCTGTTCGGCACGGCGCTCGCGCCGCCGAACGGAGGCAGGATGAACAGGCCCTCTCTCTTGCGGGAGAGATCCCACGCCTTGCCGGAGCCGAGGTGATCCATCAGGGACTGATAGTTGTTCTTCGTGATGACGCCGACCTTGTTGATGCCGGAGTTCACCATGTTGGAAAGCGGAAAATCGATCAGACGGTAGCGGCCGCCGAACGGCACGGAGCCCATGGCGCGCTTTTCCGTCAGCTGATGAATCTTTTCATCATGCTCGTTGGAGAACAAAACTCCCAGCATATTGTTCGCACGCATTATTTTGTTCCCTCCTCATAAGTGATTCCCTCTTCGACCATGACCCTCGCGGGCACGACCGCGCCGGGAGCGATGGTGGTGTTCGCGCCGACGACGGCGACGCCCCACTCGTCCTTGTTCTCGCAGTCCTCGGGTCTCGAGCCGACCTTCGCGCCCTTTTCGATCACGGCGTTCTCGGAGATGATGGCATACTGGACGACGGCGCCCTCCTCCACGCGCGCGCCGGGCATGATGATCGAATCCTGCACGACGGCGCCGGGGGCAATGTAGACGCCTGCGAACAGCACGGCGAAATCAATGTCGCCATAGACGCTGCAGCCCTCGGCCACCAGGGAATTCTGCACGGCGGCTCCCTTGGCGACATACTGCGGCGGCATGACGGGGTTTCTCGAATAGATCTTCCAGTCGGATTTGCTCAGATCGAGCGAGCCGTTCGGATCGAGGAGGTCCATGTTGGCCTCCCACAGGCTGTCGATCGTGCCGACATCCTTCCAGTAGCCCTCGAACTCATAGGCAAACATGCGCTCGCCGGCGTTGAGCATATTCGGCAGCACGTTCTTGCCGAAGTCGTTCGAAGACTTGGGATCGGCCTCGTCCTCGATGAGGTACTTTCTCAGCTTCTGCCAGGTGAAGACATAGATGCCCATGGAGGCCTTCGTGCTCTTGGGCACCTTCGGCTTCTCGTCGAACTCATAGATGGAGTTGTCGTCGCGGGTGTTGAGGATGCCGAAGCGGGACGCCTCAGACAGCGGCACGTCGATGACGGCGATGGTGCAGTCGGCCTCCTTCTCCTTGTGGTAGGCCACCATCTCGGAGTAATCCATCTTGTAGATGTGGTCGCCGGAGAGCACCACGACGTAGTCGGGGTTGTAGCGATCGATGAAGTTGATGTTCTGATAGATGGCGTTGGCCGTTCCCTTGTACCAGTCGGACTTCTTGCCGCGCTGATACGGGGGCAGGACATGAACGCCGCCGTACATGCTGTCGAGGTCCCACGGCTGGCCGCTTCCGATGTACTCGTTGAGCTCGAGCGGCTGGTACTGCGTGAGCACGCCGACGGTCTCAATGCCGGAATTGACACAGTTCGAGAGCGGGAAATCGATGATGCGGTATTTGCCTCCGTACGGCACCGCGGGCTTCGCGAGATTCTTCGTCAGCACTCCCAGTCTGCTGCCCTGTCCACCGGCCAGCAGCATTGCGACAATCTCCTGTTTTGGCAACATGAAGATCCCCTCCTTGAAATATTTGTTGGTTTGGACAATGGATCCTTGCAAGCTTTTTTACTCGGACTTCTTCCGTCTGCGCGCGGGCTTTTCTCCCTCTGGAGCCGCGGCCTTCGGGCTCTTCGCCGCCTTCTTCGCGGGCTGGGCCGTCTTTGCCGTTTTCTTCTCCGCGGCGGACTTCGCCGTCTTCTTCTCCGCCGGCTCCGCAGCCTTGTCCTCGGTCACGGCCTTCCTGCGGCGCGGCTTCTTCCTCTTGCAGCGCAGATAGAGAACGGACATCGGGGGCAGGTCGAGGGCGATCGACTCCTCGCAGCCGTGCATGGGCTCGGCTATGCTCTTGATGGAATCGCCGTTCGTGATGCCCGCGCCGCCGTACGCAGCGCGATCCGAGGAGAAGACCTCCTCATACGTGCCGGGCGTCGGCGTGCCGATGCGGTAGCCCTTGCGCTCCACGGGGACGAAGTTGCACACAATGATCAGCTCGTTGCCGCTCTTGTCGATGCGGCGGAGCGCGATGACGCTCTGCGTGTAGTCGTCGTTGGAGATCCAGCTGAAGCCCTCCCACGAGAAGTCCACCTCCCACAGAGCGGGGGTGTCCAGGTAGAAATGGTTCAGATCGCGGAAAAACGCCTGCTGCTTCTGGTGCTGCGGATACTGCAGCAGAAGCCAGTCGAGCTCCTTCTCGTAGTTCCACTCAATGAACTGGCCGAACTCACTGCCCATGAACAACAGCTTCTTGCCCGGGTGCGCCATCATATAGGAAACGAAGGCGCGCACGCCGGCGAATTTCTGCTCATTGTCTCCGGGCATTTTATTCATCAGCGAGCACTTGCCGTGCACCACCTCGTCGTGCGAGATGGGCAGGATGTAGTTCTCGGAGAAGGCATAGAAGAAGGAGAACGTGATGTTGTCGTGGTTGAACTTGCGGTAGATCGGATCGAGCGACATGTAGTGCAGCATGTCGTTCATCCACCCCATGTTCCACTTGTAGTTGAAGCCCAGTCCGCCGCTGTAGGTCGGCTTGCTCACCATCGGCCAGGAGGTCGACTCCTCGGCGATCATCATCGCCTCGGGGAAGAGCGAGAACACGGACTCGTTGAGCTTCTGCAGGAAGGCGACGGCCTCGAGGTTCTCCTTGCCGCCGTCCTTGTTCGGCACCCACTCGCCGTCGCGGCGGCTGTAGTCGAGATAGAGCATGGAGGCCACCGCGTCCACGCGGATGCCGTCGATGTGATATTTCTCAAGCCAGAAGATGGCGCTCGAAATCAGGAAGCTGACGACCTCGCAGCGGCCGTAGTCGAAGACGAGGGTGCCCCAGTCCTTGTGCTCGCCCTTTCTCGGATCGGCATACTCATAGCAGGGCGTGCCGTCGAAGCGGGCCAGGCCGGCCTCGTCCTTCGGGAAGTGCGCGGGCACCCAGTCCATGATGACGCCGATGCCCGCCTGGTGGAACTTGTTGACAAAGCTCATGAAATCCTTCGGCGAGCCGTAGCGGGACGTGGGGGCGAAGTAGCCTGTCACCTGATAGCCCCAGGAGCCGTCGAAGGGATACTCCGTGAGCGGCATGAGCTCGACATGCGTGTAGCCCATGTCGAGCAGATAGGGGATCAGCTCGTCCGCCAGCTTGTCGTAGGAGAAGACGTTGCCGTCCGCATACCGCCGCCAGGAGCCGGCGTGCACCTCGTAGATATTCATCGGCTGGTTATAGTGCGACTTCGACGCCTTGTGGCGGAACCACGCCGCGTCGTCCCACTCGTAGCCCTCGATGTCACAGTAGATCGAAGCGTTGCTCGGGCGGGTCTCAAAATGGTAGGCATACGGGTCGCTCTTGAGCACCTTTCCGCCGTCCTGCTTGATAATGCAGAACTTATAGACGGAAAACGGCTCGAGCTCGAAGGGCAGATAGGCCTCCCACACGCCGTTCTCGCTGATCTTTTCGAGAGGATGCTTCGTCTCATCCCACTCGTTGAAGTCTCCCACAAGGGAAACCGCCTGCGCGTTCGGCGCCCAGACGCGGCATGTCATGCCCTTCTTATCTTTATCCCCAGCCTTCCGCAGGCCCATATACTCATAGGCCTTCATGTTGGTTCCCTGATGGAACAGGTAAAGCGGGACGCTGTTGCTGGAGTTGACTTCCTTCTGCATGGAAACATCCTCCTCCTACATATGAGAATACTTTATCATAATCATATCACAAAGGTGAGAAATATCAAGTTTTTTCGTCATTTCCTTAAAGAATTTCTTCTTTTATCCAAGTTCAATTGGTTGATTTGTTACAAAATAGACAGAAAGATTTGTTAGAGAATTCCATCCCAGTATAGCACCGGCCCGCTGTCGCTTTTGATCGAAAGCTTGATTCCAAAAATATTGCTTTCGATTTGTCTATTCTTAACAACAATCTGTGCTCCCCTCTTTCCGTCCCGCGGCAGCGCGGTGCGCGCCCAGGGCAAAACGGCAGGTCGAAATTCGGCGAATCCCCCGATTGCATCCGGGAGAAAAATCCGATATACTGAGATAAATGACAAAGAGAAGGCGGAGCGGACGGCTCCGCGCAAAAAAGGGAGGAAGTTTTTTATGAGTTCGCCCAAAAACTCCGGACGTCTCAAAAGCCTGTTCTCCGCCCAGGATATGGCGGTCGGCCCGCCGTGGAGGCGGATTCTCGAGTTTTCCCTGCCGATGCTCATCGGCAACCTGGCCCAGCAGATGTACAACACCGCGGACTCGGTCATCGTGGGCATCTACGTGGGCGACAACGCGCTGGCGGCCGTGGGCAGCGCCTCGCCGATTCTCAACCTGCTGCTGGCCCTCTTCGTCGGCATCGCCACGGGCGCGGGCATTCTCGTGGCCCAGTATTTCGGCGCGCGCGAGCGCGAGCGCCTCTCGGGCGTCATCGGCAACTGCATGACGCTCACCCTCATCGCCTCGGCGATCATCATGGTGCTCGGCCCCCTGGTGACGCGGCCGCTGCTCGAGCTGCTCAACACGCCGGCCTCCATCCTCGACTGGTGCACCGACTATCTGAACATCTTTTTCCTCGGCATCGTGGGCTTCGCCGCCTACAACATCCTCTCCGGCGTGCCGCGCGGCCTGGGCGATTCGCTCTCCGCCCTCGTCTTTCTGATTGTGGCCACCGTGCTGAACATCGGCCTGGACCTGTGGTTCGTGGCCGGGCTCAACCTCGGCGTGACGGGCGTGGCCCTGGCCACCGTCATCGCCCAGGCGATCTCGGCCGTGCTGTGCTTTCTCAAGCTCTTCCGCATGCACGACGTCTTCGTGCTGCGCGCAGCCCATCTCAAGCCGGTGCGCGAATATGTGGAGAAGATCATCCGCCTGGGCGTTCCCTCCGGCGTGACGCAGGCCATCTTCTCCACCGCCATGCTGGTGGTGCAGTCGCTGACAAACAGCTTCGGCGAGGCGGTCATCGCGTGCAACGTCATTGTCATGCGCGTGGACGGCTTTGCGATGATGCCGAACTTCACCTTCGGCCAGGCCATGACGACCTACACCGGCCAGAATGTGGGTGCGGGCAAGCCCGATCGGGTGCGCAGCGGCGCGAAGCAGGGCACGCTCATGGCCCTCGCCTGCGCTGCCGCCCTCACCCTCTGCATCCTGCTCTTCGGCCGCTCGCTGATGGGCATCTTCACCAGCACGGCGGAGCTTGTTGAGATGAGCTACCGCATGATGTGCATCCTGGCCGTCGGCTACATCGCGATGGCCGTCACGCAGAGCCTCTCCGGCGTCATGCGCGGCGCGGGCGACACCATGACGCCCATGTGGATCTCGATCATCACCACCGTCGTTCTGCGCGTGCCGATCGCCTACGGCCTGGCCTTCCTCACCCGCAGCCCGGACTATCCCGTCGGCCGCCCGGAGTCGATCTTCATTTCCCTGCTCTCCTCCTGGGTGCTCGGCGCTCTCATCACCCTCGTCGCCTACCGCGTGGGGAAATGGAAGAAGCGCTACGCGCCCTCCGCTGCGGCGGAATAAACAGAATAAAAGAGAAACAAACAAAGCGAGCGCCCTCTCCCATGCAGGAAAGGGCGCTCGCTTTTTGTCGAGAAAGGGGTGGGTGCGGGAAGGTTCCGGCGTGCGCCGCCGTCAGCCCAGAATAAACTTGATCGTCCTGATCTCAAACGGGCGGAGCGTGAGCTGAACCTTCTTCTCGCGGTGCGCCTCGCCGTCAAGCCGCTCGAGCAGGTTGCACTCGCACCAGCTCGTGAAGGCGAAGGCCGTGGGGATCGTCACCGAGGTGTGGCGGCCCTCCTTCTCGTGCAGGCGCAGAATCAGCGCCTTTCCGTCCTCCGCAGGCTTGACCGCGTCGAACGTCACGCCGGGCAGCTCCGCCGGGAACAGGGCCGGCAGCTGCGCGCTTCCCTGGAACACAATCGGAGGATCGTTGAGCTCCCACGATTCGCGGTCCACGTTCGCCTCATACCACTCGCCCTCGTGCAGGAAGAGCGAATAGGTGAACTCCTGCAGGCCCGCGTCGGCCGTGTAGTCCGGCGAGTTCGAGCTCTTGAGCAGCGTCAGCCGCAGCACGCCGTCGTGGACGTCGTAGCCGTATTTGCTGTCGTTCATCAGCGCCGCGCCGTAGCCGGACTCGGACAGATCCGCCCACTTGTGGCCCACCGTCTCGAACTTCGCGTACTCCCAGCTCGTGTTCTTCGTCGTCGGGCGCTCCATGCTGCCGAACTGGATGTCGAACCGCGCCCGGCTGGTGTGCAGCACCGTCGGGAACGCGGCCTTCATCACCGTCTCGCGCTCGTTCCACTCCACGCTTGTGACGAAGTCAATTCGTCTCTTGCCCGGATACACGATCAGACGCTGCATGAGCGACGACTTGCGGAACGCAAAGCGGAACTCCGCCACCGCGCGCACCGCGCTGTTCTCCACGATGGAGACGCGCGCCGGAGCGGGCAGCTCCCACGGCTTTCTCTGGTGTGAATATTCGAGCTCCCAGGCGTCGTAGTCGCGCGGGCGATCCTCATAGAGCGTGAGCGCGTTCGCCTCCCCGCCCTCGGGGATCAGCTCGCGGCCCGCCTTCTTGTCCCAGATGCTCACGAGGCGGCCGGCATGGTTCCAGAGCACGCGCAGCGCGTCCGTCTCCAGGCCGTGCGCCAGCACCGCGGCGCAGCCCTCCGCCTTCGGAGCGGGTCCTTCCTTCAGGAGGAGCTTCTGCGTGCCCTCCGGGGCGAGGCGCAGGGCCACGGCGCTGCCGCTCTGGGCCGGAACTGTGCCGTCCTCGAGCTCGACATGGCGGCCCGCAAGATCGGCAGGCAGCTCGACGAGCGTTTCGCGCGTCCAGTTGGCGTTGTTCCACACGGTGAGCACGTCCGCAGCGCCGTCCGCCGCCGCGGCCTCCTGCATGGCCTCGCGCGCGAGCGCCTCGGCCTCGCCGTACATCACATGGCAGTCCTCGTAGACCTCGCGGATCGAGGAGCCGGGGATGATATCGTGGAACTGCAGGCACAGCACGGTTTTCCACGCCTTTTCAAGCTTCTCCCTCGCGGCGGAGACGTCCGCGCCGCGCAGCATCGCACGGGAGACGGCCTCCTCGGCGCTGCGCAGCAGGAACTCCATGCGGCGGTTCGTCTTCTTGTTGTACGCCTGCGAGGTATAAGTGCCGCGGTGGAACTCGAGGTAGAGCTCGCCGTCCCACACCGGGAGATAGGCGTGGCGGCGGTTCTCCTTCACCGTGCGGTGCAGCTTCGCGCAGAACTCGTCCACGCGGCCAAAGCGCACCTCCGGCATGCCCGGCACGCGGCCGATGCGCCGGCCGTCCTCGATCATGTCGCGGTTCGGTCCGCCGCCGCCGTCGCCGTAGCCGTAGCTGATGAGCAGCTCGGTGTTCAGCTCCTTGTTGCGGTAGGCGTTCCACACGCCCTTCACGGCCACGGCGTCCGTCAGGCCGTTATATGTATACATGTGCTCGCCGGGGCTCGAGGTGGTGATGAAATGCGTGATGACCGAGCTGCCGTCGATGCCCCTCCACTCGAAGGTGTCGTAGGGCAGCATGTTCTGATCGTTCCAGCTGATCTTCGTCGTGATGAAGGTGTCGATCTCGCTCTGTTTGAGGATCTGCGGCAGGGCGGCGGAGTAGCCGAACACGTCCGGCAGCCACAGGTACGTGCTCCTGTTGCCGAACTCCTTCTCAAAGAAGCGCGTGCCGTACAGCAGCTGGCGCACCATCGACTCGCCCGAAATCAGGTTGCAGTCGGCCTCGACCCACATGCCGCCCGCGGGCTCCCAGCGGCCCTCCGCGGCGCGGCGGCGGATATACTCGAAGATCTCCGGATAATCGTGCTTGATGTAGTCGTACTGCTGCGGCTGCGTGTGCAGGAAAATGTAGTCGGGATACTCGTCCATCAAACGGTTGACCGTGGAGAACGAGCGCGCGGCCTTCTCGTGCGTGTGGCACAGCCGCCACAGCCACGCCGTGTCGATGTGCGTATGGCCGATGAGGTCGACGACGACCTTCTTCTGCTCCTCGGGAATCTCCTTTTCGAGGAACTCCACGGCGCGGGCCGCGGACGCGAAGAACGCCTCGCTCTCCAGATCGGACGTATCGACGAGATCCCACGCCTTCACGGCGAGATTGAGCACGCGCTGCTTCTCGGGATCGTTCTCCTCGAGCATGCGGTGCGCGCCGAGCAGGCACCGCAGCCAGTAGTAGAGGCTGTCCGCGCCCTCGTCGAGGATTGCGAGCTCGGCGAGCTGGATTTTGTGGTCATTCGGGTGCGGCCTGCCGCCTCCGACAAGGCCGGACCACAGGCGGAACTGCAGATGCAGCTCCTGGCCGGGCTGCGCGTGCAGCGGCACGTCCTGGTGGTTCTGGTCGACGCCCTGATACGGGTGGCCGTCGACATACAGCAGGCTTTCAAAGCCGCTGTTGCCGCCGCCGCCCGTGATGCCGAAGTCAAAGCGGCCCCAGAGGCTTCCCGAAAAGTCCTGCGGCACCTCCACCGTCGCGTCGAGCCACAGATAGCGGTCGTAGCCGCTCCAGATGTCGCCCGTGCGCAGCTCTGCGCCGTCAAACGCGGCGGGCGGCTGCGCGCCCGGCTCCCCCGCGTCCTCCGCCGTGCGGAAGGACACGATCGGCGCGTGCTTTTTCCAGCGCTCCTCCCGCAGCCGGGAGGCCGCCTTGCTCAGGCGTTCGTAATCGTAGGAATGAAATGGCATGATGCTTCTCCCCTTTTCCTGAACTTGCCCTGTCTGAGAGAGCAGGCGGAGCCGCCTGCCGCGCAAAGCCCTTTCCCGCTGTTCTGCGGGCGGGGCAGGGCGCGGCGCGGCCTCCCGGCAGCGTCTCTCAGACGAAAAGCCGCGGCCCCGGTGGAACCTTTTTTTGTCCCGCCGGGCCACGGCAGTCTGTATTTTTATCATACGCGGTTTTTCCGCGATTTCAATAGATCATCCTCGAATTTTCATGGATTTTTTTCGGCAGTATCGATCCGCCTCCGCCGCTATGCTCTCCCGGCGTTTCGGCGGCTCCTCCCGCCGGGAAACGCCGTCACTTTTTCCCCGGCTGCCCCTCCGCGGGCCGGGCGATCACTTCGCGGATCTCCTCCTCCGCGCGCAGCACCTCATATTCCAGCTCGGCGGCGGGCATACGCTGCGCTCCCCGCCCCAGGATGATGAGCTGCTCAAGGCCGTCTGAGGTGGCGACGCGCACGCGGTGATGGCGTCCGAGCTCGTAGGTCGTCTTTTCGATGTACATATCGGCCGTCTCGGCCTCCTTCGTGTACACCACCCACAGGTCGCCCTTTCGCTCCACGGAGCCGACGCCGCCCTTGACCTTGTAGGCGTCGAACACCACGATCACGCGGCACTTCCTCCAGCCCTGATAATTCGCCAGCCGGTGGATGAGCAGCTCGCGGGCGGCGTCCAGGCTCTTCACAGCCAGCTCGCGCAGGCTCTTCCAGGCGTGGATGATGTTGTAGCCGTCCACGAGCAGATAATCGTCGCCCACGGGCTGCTTCGGCCTAAAGCCCTTCCACGGCTTCTCCGCGCGGATCTGCCGCGGCGCGGTCTGGGGCGTCCGCGGCCTGATCGGCCCGTAGGTCTGCTCGAAGATGGCCAGAAGCTCCTTGTCGAGCGCCGCCTGGGATTCAAAGCTTTGGGAGGAGACGGGCGCGGCGGCCTGCGGCTCCGCCTCCTCCTGCTTAGGGCGGCCGTCGGCCCCCAGCTGGATATGCATCTTCGCCTCCGCCTCGCGCCACGGCACATAGTAGCCCGCCCCGTGCGAGCAGAACACCGAGCCGGCCGGGTTCTCCGTGTCGGCCTCCGGGTCGTAGCCGCGCGCGGCCATAACCTCGTCCTCGTTGTGGCAGGGCTCGTAGCCGTCGAAGCGGATGGCGACCGTGCCGCGCCCGCGGGTGAAGGCCGTGAGCTCCCGCTGGTAATTGAGGAAGGTGGCAACCGGCGCGCGGCCCGTGACCACCGCCGTCTCCCCCTGCGCGTCAGGCGGATCGAATACGCCGCACAGCCGCTGCACGTCAGCCATCACGCGGCCCGCATACTCCTGCGGCACGGCGGCGGAGAAGGCGCACCATGGCTCGAGCACGCGGCTCTTCGCCTGCATCAGCCCCTGGCGGATCGCGCGGTAGACGGCCTCTCGGAAATCGCCGCCCTCGGTGTGCTTGAGATGGGCGCGGCCCGCGAGCAGCGTCACCCTGATATCGGTGATCGGCGCGCCGATCAGCACGCCCCTGTGCTCCTTCTCGAAGACGTGGGTGCGGATGAGGTTCTGCCAGTTCCGGGCGAGCACGTCGGTCGAGCAGGCGCTCTCGAAGGTGACGCCGCTGCCGCGCTCGCCGGGCGAGAGCAGAAAATGCGCCTCGGCATAGTGGCGCAGCGGCTCGAAGTGGCCGCAGGCGTGCACCGTGTCCTCGATCGTCTCGCGGTAGAG
>CALWRP010000145.1 GCA_944383955.1 uncultured Clostridia bacterium | reverse complement strand
CCAAAATTTTCCGTGATATTTTCCAAAAATGCTCGCCAATCCGGCAAGGATTGCCTGCGCTTTTTGGATCATCTCACAAAAAATTTTTTGGCACGCTACACCACCTGGGATTATGCGGTGTTGCCTTATGCTTTTTCCTCCGTTTTCCGCGGGGCCCATTCCCGCAGAAGCTCCTGCGCCGCGTCGAGCGCCCGCTCGACGGCGGCGTCCATGTTGCAGTAGCGGTATTCGGCCAGCCGCCCGCAGAGCAGCAGGCCGGGATAGGCGGCCAGCGCCCCGCGGTAGCGCTCATAGAGCGCGCGGTTGGCCTCGTTCGGCACGGGGTAGTAGGGGATGCCGCCCCGCGCGGCGCCGGGGGCGTAGGCGGCGGGGTATTCCCGCAGGATGGTCGTGCGGCCGGGCAGCACCTGGCCGGTGAGCTTCTTGCTCTCCGTGATCCGCGTGAAGTCCTCCTCGTTCGGGTAGTTGACGACGGCGGCAGGCTGGAAGCTGTCCAGCTCGAGCTGCTCGAAGACGAACTCCAGCGAGCGGTACGGCAGAGGGCCGAAGCGGTAGCCGAGCAGGGCGTCCGGCGCGCCGGTGTAGACGACGGGGCCAGGGAACTCTTTGCCGTCCAGATACAGCTTCCCCTCCCGCAGAGAAAGGCGGCCGAGGGCGTCGCAGGAGAGCTCGAGGGCGATGTTTGGATGATCGAGCATGCGCCCGAAGAGCGCGGTATAGCCGTCTGCCGGCATGGCCTGGATTTTGTCGCCGAAATAGCGGTCGTCGTATCCGAGCACGACGGGCACGCGGTTGATGACGGAGGCATCCACCTCCTCCACGGGCTGCTGCCACTGCTTGGCCGTGTAGTGGACGAAGACACGGTCGAACACATAGTCGCCGAAGGCGCGCAGCTCCCCGTCCCCGCTGGAGGTCAGATCGAGGATGGAGATTTTCTCCCGGCCCGGATAGGCGGCGAGCAGCCTCTCCTCGAGGCGTTTGGCCTGCTGCGCGGGGAAGAGGGTTTCGAGCGAGGTGAAGTTGAACGGGATCGGCACCAGCTTGCCGTCGATCCGCCCCAGCACGCGGTGCTCGTAGGGGAAGAAGTCTGAAAAACGGCGCAGGAACGCGAAGACGCGCTCGCTGTTCGTGTGGAAGATGTGCGGGCCGTAGACGTGGCTGCGCACGCCGTTTTCGTCCGTCCTCTCGTACATGTTGCCCCCGATGTGCGGGCGCTGCTCCAGAATCCTCACGCGCAGGCCGTTTTCAGCCAGCACGCGCGCGATGGCAGCACCGGAAAATCCGGCGCCCACAATGAGAACCTCAACCATGCTGCGGTTCACGCTCCTTTTTGCGATTTGATATGCCGCGGCCCTGCCGCGGACGCACCTGGCAGACACGCTGCCGCCTGTTTACTGCTTGAGACGGTACAGCCGCCGTCCGTCCTGCACGATCTCCTCCGCCAGTCCGCCCGCGATCAGCTCGCCGAGCACCAGCTTGACGCGCGCCGGCGGCTCCCCGAGAAAGTCCGAGAGCTGGCCGAGATCGGCGGATACGCGGTCGCGCAGGAAGTCGAGCGCCGCCTGGCGATCCGCTGGGGAGAGCGGGCCCGCTCCCCGGCAGGCTTCGCCGGAGAGCGGCAGCGTGAGCACCGTCCGGCCCAGTGAGAGCTGCTCCTCGAGCACCGGCGCGGCTCCGCAGCGCCGCTTCCACGCGCGGAAGATGGAGGGCAGGCCGCTGCCTTCCCCGTGGCCGACGCCCGCCAGGCGCAGAATGCGCATGATGTTCGCGTTGCGCGGATCCGCCACGCCGCCCAGCGCCTCCGGCAGGGAGGGGCGCAGCCCGCCGGGGTTGGAGAAGACGACCTCCTGCGGCGTGCGCACCACAGACAGGCTGCGCGCGCCCTGATAGTCCGCGTGGACGATGGCATTGACGAGCGCCTCCCCGAGAGCGGCGGCTGTCTCCCGGCTCTCTTCCCCCGGCGGCAGGGTTTCCTGCAGCCTGCGGGAAACCAGCTCGTAAAAATCAAAGAGGTTTCCGCTCCACGAGCCGTCCCCCAGGCGCAGGCGAAAGGTCCAGCGGGCGGTGCGGGAGGGCCGCTCCTGATAGTCCGGCGCGTAATGCGGGAAGACGGAGACGATGCTGCTTTCGCGGCCGAAGAGCAGCAGCCCCGCCGCCGTGGGGTGCATGGCGCGATCCTCGCCGCGGGCCAAAGCCCCCAGCTTCGCGCACAGCTCCGCGGGCGCCAGCGCGAGCCACGGGTGCTGCGGGTGCGCGGCGGCCAGCCGGCCGCGGTAGCGCTCCACGGTGTCCGTGTTCAGGGCGGAGGGCCCGAGCGCGTCCAGCAGCCTGCCGTCAAGCGTCCCCTCCAGGCTGTCGCGCTGCATGGCGCGGATCTCCTCCGGCGTGCAGTGGTAGTCGCCCTCGCCGTTTCTGCGGTAGGTGCCCTTGAGCGGGTCGCCGCCCACATAGACGGGCCGGTCGCGCCGGTCGGCGCGCGGCACCTCAATGACGACGATCCGGTTTCCCTGCGCCTCAAGAATGCACACGTTCATCGGGGAGAGGATGTTCACGCTGGCCACCGCCGGGTTGTTCACCAGCAGGAGAAATTCCTCCGCCAGCGCCTCCGGGTCCGGCAGGCGCACGGTGCGCAGCGTCTTGTCCGGTCCCTCCTCCACGCCCAGGAGGATCACCCCGCCCACGGTGTTGGCGAAGGCGGAATATGTCTCCCAGATGCTGTGCGGCAGGCCGCCCACAGCCCGCTTCGCCTCGATGCGGTTGTTTTCCCTGTATTTGCCGAGCTCCTGAAAATCGAGCACGCCGTCTCGCCTCCCCGACCCATGAAGGACCCTTGTTTCCTTCTATTGTAGCATGCCCGGGCACGGTTGACAATTTCCTTTTCGCGCCCTGCAAAGGCTTGCTTTTCCCCGCAAAATCCCGTATCATGAGAACATAACGATTCGGGAGGCGGTTATTCTCATGAACAACAATCTCGTGTTTTACGGCACCGGTGCGGCGGAGGCGATCCCCAGCCCGTTCTGCTCCTGCCGTGTTTGCCGGTTTGCCCGCGAGCACGGCGGGCGGGAGGAGCGCGCCCGCTCCATGCTGCGTGTGTCGGACGAGCTGAGCCTCGACCTCGGCCCGGACGCCGTGCTGCGCGCCATGCGCTTCGGCGACCTGACGAAGCTGCGCCACGTTCTCGTCACCCACACCCACCTCGATCACTTTTCTTACGACATGATGGAGGTGCGCTCGATGTCGCTCGACGCGCAGGAGCCGCTTGTTTTCTGGCTCACCGACGAGGCCTTCCGCGCTGTGGAATGCTTCCGCACGAGCGAGTTCCTCGGCGCGGAAACCGATCGCCTGCTGAAAAAGGGCGCGATGGAGTTCCGCCGCCTGGAGTATGGAAAAACGGAGACGGTGGCCGGCGTGCGCGTCACCCCGCTGCGCGGCAACCACAGGGGCCAGATCGGCGAGAACAGCGCCAACTATCTGCTGGAGCTGCCGGACGGCCGCACGCTCTACTACGGCCTGGACACCGGCTGGTATCTGCCGGAGACCTTCGAGGCCCTGCGCGGCCGCGCCCTCGACCTGCTCGTCTCCGAGTGCACCTACGGCCTGACGCCCGACCGCGGCGAACAGCCGGAGGGCCATCTCGACGCCTTTGCCTGCGAGCGGCTGATCCACGCCCTCTTTGAGCAGGGCACGCTCACGGCCTCCTCCCGCGTCTACCTCACGCACATCAATCACCACGCCTCCACCGGCGCGGAGCTGACCGCCTGGTTTGCACAGAGGAGCTTCCCCTGCCCGGTGACGGTGGCGTGGGACGGCATGCGGATCGGGGAAGAGGAGCGATGAGCGCCTCCCCGCGCAACGGGCTGGAGCTGCGCCGCCTGAACCGCAACCGCATTTTCCGCGCCGTCTATGAGTCGGGCCGCGTCTCCCAGCAGGAGCTGGCCGCGCGCCTGGGCCTGAGCCGGCCCACCGGGGCGCAGAATCTGCGCGTGCTGTGCGCCGAGGGCCTCCTGCAGGAGGACGGCTCCTGCGCCTCGACGGGCGGCCGCCCCGCCCGCGGCGTCTCC
>CALWRP010000144.1 GCA_944383955.1 uncultured Clostridia bacterium | reverse complement strand
AATATTCTTTGTGCCCGCGTTGCTGCTTATGCTAAGGAGGCGGCGTTAGGTATGGGTCGCGGGCTGCGATATAATGGAGGGGAACGGTTCTCAGGAAGCTTCCTGGGTACCGTTCCCCTTTTTTCATGCTTGATTCCGTCGTGTCAGCTTCTCATAGCAGGCCCTGCACACCGGATTTTGACCCGTCTTCACCAGATCCTCCTCCGCCGAGCAGTAAATGCACCGCGTCTCCACCTTGCGCAGCTCCATCCTGCCCCCGCGCAGCGCAATCTCAATCTCATCCCCCGCGCGAATGTCCATCTGCTCGCACAGCTCCTTCGGAATCTGAATCCTTCTGGCCTTGTCCACCCGGCTCAGCCTCTTTCCTCCCGACACCCGCTCCATTCCCTTTTCACTTCTTTCATTGTGCACCTATTTAAGTGCAATTATAACTCTTTTGTCGCATAAGATCAACACATACCGCGCAAAAATAAACGCGAAAGGTGTGTTGACGTTGAATCCTGCGTATGAAAAAGCGCTTGGCTGCCGGATCCGCGAGCTGAGACGCCGCTGCGGCTTTTCGCAGGAACAAGTTGCGGCTCAGCTTCAAGTACGCGGCTGCGATGTCACACGCAGCGCTCTTGCCAAAATGGAAGTCGGACAGCGCCATATTTACCCTGATGAAATCAAAGCGCTCAAAGAGATCCTTTCCGTAACTTATGAGGAGCTGTTTCCGTAAGAAGACTTCATCAGCAACCATATTTAGTATCTTCCTGATAGTACAGAAGATCTTTTGTACTATATAATATCTATTATACTATTTGTATTATTTTCCCCGCCCCTGCGCGGGGCCTCTTTTTTTGAGGTCCTGGCCCCGCATGCTTATGGGCGGCGTGCCTCAAAGGCAGGCTGCTCCGGCGTCGCAGCGCGGAGAACTCCCTCAGACGTGCCGTCGCTTACGCGCCGTCAAGCCAGCTCCCTCACGGAGGGAGCTACGGTCGCTATTCGCTCCCTTGCGAATCGGCCTCGCGGCCGATGCCCTACGGGCCATAAATCCGGAAGCCATGCTTCCCTCCTGCACTCGCGCAGCGAGTCAGCCGTCAGGCTGACAGGCAAGGCGGCCGCAGCAAGCCGCCGAAGCGTCGATTGACGGGACGCTACCCGTCAATTGATGCTTCGGTCGCAAGCCATAGCTTGCAGACGGAGAGGAGTAAGCTTCCGTGACCGCGGCAGAGCCTTAGAGCGCTGAGTTTGAGCTGAGCCGTTCCCCATCAATTCGCGCGGCTCCGCCGCGCCACCACACTTCTTCCCTATTCCCTCTTCCTTCTTCCCTCGCGCGGCAGCGCGCTGCTTCTTCCCTATTCCCTATTACCTTTTCCTTTAGAAGCGCAGCACGGCTGCGCTTCTATTATACCACATTTCCTCTCTCACGGGAATAAAAACAAGGCGATTCTTGCGGGGAGAGGGAGGAATTTTACAGAAATTTCATAGGAAAAGTTTCGATATGTTTCGAAATGTGAAGATCGTCCCATCAGGTCTCTTGAGAGGGCTGGAGAGCGCTTGAGGCCTGGATTTTTAAGGAGCGGGAGGGAGGGAAAACCGGGCGGGGGAGGTTTCAAATCAATGTTTCACATGAAACATCTTGCCGGGCGCGCTGGGCGTCCGGCAAGACGGCGAATCATTCGGATTTCAGGCGGACCGGGAGGACCAGGAAGAGATAATCCTCGCCCTCGCGGGGGAGAACCTTCATCGGGCTGAGCGGGCCGTTGAGCTGGAGGCGGACCTCGTCGCCCTCGGAGTTGCGCAGCGCGTCGAGCAGGTAGCGGTTATTGAAGCCCATCTCCACGTCGTCGCCGAGAATGGCGGCGGTGAAGGAGTCGCTGGCGCGGCCGATCGCCGTGGAGCACGAGAGATGGATCTCGTTGTTCTCAAAGCGGCAGCGCAGCGGGCTCTTGAGGCGGTCGGTGATGAGCAGCGACACGCGCTCCACGCTGCTGATGAATTCGCGCGTGCTGACGACGATCTCGGTGGCGCTCGTCTTCGGGATCGCGGCGCGGTAGTCGAGGAACTCGCCCTCGAGCAGCCGGGACGTCACGCAGTAGGAGCCGATCCGCAGCTGAATGTGGCGCCGGCCGACGCGGAGCTCGAGCGTCTCGTCGCCCTCGTCGCTCAGCAGCTTGGAGGCCTCGCTCAGCGTTTTGCCCGGCACGACAAAGCTCATGGCCTCCTGGCAGGGGACGATCTCCTCGCGCAGCGCCAGGCGGTAGCCGTCCACGGAGACGAGGCGCAGCCTGTCGTCGCCAATCTCGAAGAGGGTGCCGGTGTGGATCGGCTTGGCATCCGACTCCGCCACGGCGAAAATGGTCTGCCGGATCATGCCCTTGAGCAGGCTCTGGCTGAGGGTGACGCTTTTGTCCTCGCCGAGCATGGGGAGATCGGGGTACTCGTCCGCCGGGATGCCTACAATGGAGAATTCGCTGGCCCCGCTTTTGATGGTGGTGATATTTTTTTCGTCCACGGCAAGGCTTACGCTCTCGCCGGGCAGGCGGCGCACAATGTCGCCGAAGAGGCGGGCGCTCAGCACGACCGATCCGGCCTCCTCCACGGTGGCCTCGAGATAGGTGGTCATGCCGAGCTCGAGATCATAGCCGCACAGCGTCACGCTGCCGCCGGACGATCGCAGAAGGATGCCCTCGAGGGCGGGAACGGAGGATTTGGTGGAGACGGCGCGCTGCACGTTTGTGACGGCCTCCACGAGCTGCTGGCGGCTGCAATTGATTTTCATATGGATTACCTGGCCTTTCCTGTCTGCCTTTTGCCGGGGTGGGAGAAGACGGCGGAGCTCCTTCCGCGCTTTCGGCGGAGCCTCTTTTCTGTTTGCCGTCTTTCGACGCTTGCCGGCGAAAGACAAAATAGATCTGTTAGGATAGGGATCTTTTTAGTAGGGGTAGTAGGGGGCGCTGAAAAGTGGAAAAGCTGGAAAGTGGCGATGGGAGCGCGGTTTGGGAGGCGAAAAGTTTTCCAGATCGGCGGGTGGAAAATTTGTGATCTGGTGGAGAGTGTTGGTTTTGTCCACTGTGTTGTGGAAAACCCTGTGGGGAAAGTGGAAAACTTGTGAAGAATGTCGAGTCATGTTCGGGCCTCCCGGAGCGGGGAAAAAAATGGGGTGCAAAGGGGGAGAGAGGGATTCAGCGATCGCGGATATTTTTGATGATATCCTCGGCTGTGGCCCTGATTTTGCTGTCCTTCTGCAGGTTCTTTTCCATTTTCTGCAGAGCGTAGACGACGGTGGAGTGATCGCGCCCGCCGAACTCCTTGCCGATGGCCTCGGTGGAGAGCTGGGTGATCTCGCGCACGACATACATGGACATCTGGCGCGCGTTGGAGATGGCGGAGGAGCGCTTCGCGGAGCGGATCTCGTCCGCGGTGACGCCGAAGGTGCGCGCGACCTCCTCAATGATCTTCTCCACGGTGAACGGCGTGGGCTGCTCGTTGTTGATGATATCGCTGATCGCGTCCTTGGCCGTGTTGATGCTGGGCGCCTGGCCGTTGAGCAGGTGGTAGGCCTTCATTTTTTTGACGGTGCCCTCGAGCTGGCGGATGTTGTTCTTGAGGTGGTTGGCGATGTACTCGCAGACGTCCTGTGGGATCTGGATATCGAGCAGCTCGGCCTTCCTGCGGATGATGGCCAGGCGCGTCTCGAAGTCCGGGGGCTGGATATCCGCGGTGAGGCCCCACTCGAAGCGGGTGAGCAGGCGCTCCTCGAGCGTGGCGATATCCTTGGGCGGGCGGTCTGAGGTGAGGACGATCTGCCGCTTCGACTCATAGAGCGAGTTGAAGGTGTGGAAGAATTCCTCCTGCGTCGATTCCTTGCCGGCGATGAACTGGATATCGTCCACGAGGAGGATATCCGCGTTGCGGTAGCGCTGGCGGAATTCCTGCGTGGTGCCGTGGCGGATGGCCTCGATCATTTCGTTGGTGAATTCGTCGCCCTTGATGTAGATGATGTTCATCTGCGGGTAGCGCGAGGCGATCTCGTTGCAGATGGCGTAGAGCAGGTGCGTCTTGCCGAGGCCCGAGTTGCCGTAGATGAAGAGGGGGTTGTAGTTGATGGCCGGCTTCGAGGCGACGGCGCTCGCCGCGGCGTGCGCGAATTTGTTCGACGGGCCCACGATAAAGGTGTCGAACGTGTAGTCGTAGTCGGTGTCGCTCTGGAAGCGCTCCTCCTTCTGCTGCCCGAGATCCTCGGGGATGACGAACTTGACCGTCAGCCCCGGGCCGAACACCTCGTCGAGGGCCTCCGTGAGGAGGGAGGTGTAGCAGCGCTCGAGCGTCTGGCGGTGGAAGTCGTTGGGGACCTTCAGGATGGCGGTCCCCTGCGTGAAGTCGAGGGTGACGGGCTCAATCCTGCTGATCCAGGTGGTGAAGGCCACTTCCGTGATGCGGTTTTTGCAGAAATCGCAGATCAGGTTCCAGGCTTCGGTAAAGGATTCCATACGCTTTAACTACCTTTCCAATTGTACTTTCCACACAGGCCCGTGGATCCCTTGACGGATTTTTGGGCGCTAATAGGCATTATATAACTTATAATAGCACATTCCGCTCTCTTTGACAAATGCTTTGCGGACAAAAAACGGGACAGTTTTCGTGCGTTTTGTGTCAGAAAACGGGAGAAACGGGGAAAAAGAGAGGCGCTTTTTGCCCATAGCGCGGCGTATTTTGAAGGGATGCGGAAAAACCTGTATTTTTCGCGGTCCAGCCGCAAAAATAGGTTGACAGGCGCGGGGAGAATACGATATAATGCTAAATTGCAAGGTTGAACTTCAGAGTCTGTCCGCGCAAGCGTTTTCCGGCGGTCTTCGGGCCGGTTCCGCCCACGAGGGGCGCGCTTCGCGGGAACATTCCGGTTCACGGTAAAACGCCCGAAAGGAGGGTTTTCCATGCTGAGAACGTATCAGCCGAAGAAGCTCCACAGAAAAAAGGAGCACGGCTTCCGCAAGAGAATGTCCACCAGCAACGGCCGCAAGGTTTTGGCCCGCCGCCGTGCGAAGGGCAGAGCACGCTTAACCTACTGAGTGCAGGGCCACCTTTGCGTGGCCTTTCTTTGTATGCACGGGCACAGGCCCCTCTGCCTGCGCTTTTCGGGCCGGTGAGAGGGGAGTGTGTTTTCAAATAGATGGACGTTATTGTTTCGCTCAAGGAGAACAGGGATTTCCGCCGCCTTTACAGCCGCGGCAGGTCCTTCGTCGGCCCTGCGCTCGTCACGTATGTGATGAGGAACAGAACCGGCGGGATCCGCGTGGGCATCACGACAAGCAAGAAGATCGGCAACGCCGTCACGCGCAGCCGCGCGCGCCGCGTGATCCGGGAGGCCTTCCGCCAGGCGTATCCGCGCGTGCGGCCGGGCTATGATTTTGTCTTTGTCGCGCGCGGCAAAACGGCCTTTCTCAAGAGCACGCAGGTGCACCGCGCCATGATGGCCCAGCTCAAAGAGGCGGGGGTGCTGCTGTGAAGCGCGTGCTCATTGCGCTGGTTCGCTTTTATCAGCGGGCGATCTCCCCCTATAAGGGAGGCTCCTGCTGCAAATATATTCCTACCTGCTCGAACTACGCCATTGAGGCGTTCGAGCGTTTTGGCGCTGTCAAGGGTTTTTTCCTGGCGGCCTACCGCATTCTGCGCTGCAATCCCTTCTCGCGCGGCGGCTACGATCCCGTGCCCGAGAAGAAGGAGAAGCGTTCACCACGATAGAGGAGTTTTGCGCCTATGGATATTTTTAATTGGTTTGGAAGCCTGCTCGGATATCTGCTGTGGTTTCTCTATGAGATCGTGCAGAATTACGGCGTGGCGATCATTCTGTTCACCATTGTGGTGAAGGCTCTGGTTTTCCCCTTCTCCGTCAAGCAGCAGAAATCCATGGCTTCGCAGGCGAAGGTGCAGAAAAAGGTGCGCGAGCTCCAGAAAATCTACGCCAACGACAAAATGAAGCTCAACGAGGAGACGCAGAAGCTCTACCAGAAGGAGGGCGTCAGCATGACGGGCGGCTGCCTGCCGATGCTGATTCCGCTGCCGATCCTCTTCGGTATCTACTACTCGGTGATTTACCCGCTGCGCAACGCCCTGCACATTGACGCGGACGTCGTCAACCAGGCCACGCAGATGCTCAGCAAGATCCCCGGCGTGAGCTCGACCTTTGCCTCCCATTACGCGGAGATTGAGATCATCAAGCACTTTGATTCGCTGCGCGACTACCTGACCATGTTCTCCGCCGAGGACGTGGACAAGATCGAGTCGTTCAGCCATGGCTTCAAGTTTCTCGGCCTGGACCTGCTGGCGACGCCGCAGTCCAGCTCGTTTTCCTCCATGATGTGGCTGATCCCGGCGATCTGCCTTGTCACCTCTCTGCTCATGCAGCTGGTGACGACCAAAATGCAGCCGGCCTCGGCCTCGCAGCAGCAGCAGGGCTGCATGAAGTACATGCTCTACGGCATGTCGCTCTTCACGGCGTATCTGGCCTTCACCATGCCCGGCGCCGTCGGCTTCTACTGGGCCATTCAGAACGTGCTCGGCATCGGCCAGTCGTTCATCACCATGAAGTTCTTCGGCCAGATGGATCTCGTCGCCCGCGCCGAGGCCGCGCGCGTGGCGCGCCGCGAGCTCGAGGAGGCGAAGGTCAAGGAGATTCCGCTCAACCAGCAGATTGAGATCCGCAGAACGCTCGAGGCGAAGCTATCGGCTTCGACCGGCGGCAAAACCTCCGCCAAGGAAAAGGGAGAGAAAAAGCAGCTCCCGGCGGAGAAAAAGAGCGGCTCGCAAAAGGGCAAGGCCAAGACAGGCCGCGGCGGTTCTGATTATTTAGGGCAGAAAAAGTAAAAGGGCCCGGCGCTTCACGCGGCAGGGGGAGCTTCCCCGGGCCGCGCTCCTGCACACGGCGGGGGGAGAAGAGAGGGTCACACGAAGCCGTTCCCGATAGCAGGGTAAGGAGGTTGGTCCCATTATGTTGAGAGAAGCAATCGCAACCGGCGACACCATTGAGCAGGCGAAGGAAGCGGCCTGCCGCGAGTTGGGCGTGGAGTCCTACGAGGCGGAATTTGAGGTTCTGCAGCTTCCTGTCAAGAAAACCTTCGGTCTCTTCGGCGGCAGCCCCGCCAAGGTGCGCGCGTTTATCCGCACCAGCCCCGCAGACGCCGCGGTCGATTACCTCAGGACGATTCTCGGCCGCATGGGCGTGAACGACGCGACCTTCACCGTCAAGGAGGAGGAGAACGGCGCGCTGATTTCCATTTCCGGCGAGGACGTCGGCTTCATCATCGGCCACCGCGGCGAGACGCTTGACGCGCTGCAGTATCTGGCCGGTCTCGTCTCCAACCATGTTGACAATTCGTATTACCGCGTGACGCTTGATATCGGCAACTACCGCGAGAAGCGCCGCGAGACGCTGGAGGTGCTCGGCAAGAAGATTGCGGCCAAGGCGGTCCGCACGGGGCGCAACACGTCGCTTGAGCCGATGAACCCGTATGAGAGGCGCATCATTCACACCGCCGTGCAGACGGTGGAGGGCGCGAAGTCGTGGAGCGAGGGCGAGGATTTGGCCCGCCACGTTGTGATCGGCCCGATTGAGGGCGAGCGTCCGCAGCCGCAGCGCCGTCCGAAGGGACGCCGTCCCGACGGCAAGGGCGGAAAGCCGCAGGGGGGAAGACCGCCCCGCGGAGGCTCCGGCAGCCGTCCGCCGCGCCGCGACCAGCCGGCCGCTCCGCGTTCGCAGGCTGCTCCGCAGCAGCCCGCCCAGCGCCGCGACGACTCCGCCGCACCGCTCTACGGACGGATTGATGTGAAGAAGTGACAGGGTGCGCCAAAATATTGACTGGATACGTTGAGGCTGCCGAAGAGTAAACATAAAAGTTTCGTCCGCCTTTTCAAAGGGCGCGGCGTGCCGGTGCACGCGAATTAGCGCCGACCGGAGCGGGAGCGGAGACCAGAGCCCCGACCACTCAGCTGCCGCTGATCCGTTCCCATCATGCGAAACCATTTTCTCTCCAGCACCGAGCCGCTGAAGCGTCGGTTTCCGGTGCGGAGCACCGTAAACTGATGCTTCAGACGCTGTATCCGGTCTCGCCGGATACAGCCAAAACAGCACGAAGCGTCTTTTTCCGGACGGCGGCGCACACCGGTACTTTTCCCCACTTAACCGTTTTTGACAAGCTCAGGCTGCCGCTTCCGCGGCAGCCTTTTTCATTGAAAAGCGCCGCAGAAAAGCACCACGGAAAAAGCATCGTAGAAAAAGCACCAAGGAATAATACCCTGAAAAACCGAGGAAAAATCCCTCTGACAAATACCGGAAAACATGCCGCGGAAAGCGGCGCGGACAACAGCGGAAAGGAGAGCGAATCACATGGCACAGGATACCATCGCGGCTATCTCGACGGCGCAGGCCCCGGGCGGGATCGGACTGATCCGCATTTCAGGGCCGCGCGCCCAGGAGATCGCAGACCAGGTGTTTACGGCCAAAAGCGGCAAACGCCTTGCAGAGGAGAAGGGCTACACGGTCCACTATGGCCGCGTGCACGACGGGGAGGGCCCCATCGATGAGGCAATCGCCATCAACTACCGCGCGCCCGCGAGCTTCACGGGCGAAAACGTGGCGGAGCTCTCCTGCCATGGCGGGCTCTATCTGCTGCGCCGCACGCTGCGCGCATTGTATGAGGCGGGGGCGCGCCCTGCCGCTCCGGGCGAGTTCACGCGGCGGGCGTTTCTCAACGGCAAGCTCGGCCTCACGGAGGCGGAGTCCGTGATGGAGCTGATCGGGGCGCGCGGCGAGCAGGCGGCCCGCGCGGCTTTCGCCAGCCACGACGGCGCGCTCGAGCGGCGCATCTCCGCCATCCGCGAGCGCCTTGTCTCCGCTGCGGCGCACCTGGAGGCGTGGGCCGACTACCCGGAGGAGGACATCCCCGAGGTGAGCGAGGGCGAGCTGCGCCGTCTCTTTTTCGACGCGGAGCGGGAGCTCGACCGGCTGCTCAATGAGTTCGACGCGGGCCGCGCGCTGCGCGAGGGCGTCGACACGGTGATTGCCGGAAAGCCGAACGCGGGAAAATCGACGCTGATGAATCTCCTCGCGGGGTGCGAGCGCTCGATTGTGACGGAGGTTGCCGGCACGACGCGCGACATTGTGGAGGAGACGGTGCTCGTGGGCGGCGTGCCGCTGCGCCTTGCCGACACGGCCGGCCTGCGCGAGACCCAGGACGCCGTGGAGAGAATTGGCGTGGAGCGCGCCAAAAAGCGCATTCGCTCCGCGCAGCTGGTGCTGGCGGTTTTCGATTCCTCCCGCAGGCTGGGGGAGGAGGACTGCCGCCTCGCACACGCCTGCAGGGATGTGCCCGCCGTGGCGGTGGTGAACAAGAGCGATCTGGAAACGAAGATTGACTATTCGTATATTCAGCGGTATTTTAAACATATCGTAGTGATTTCCGCCAAGAGCGGCGAGGGTCTCGAGGAGCTCTCTCGGGCAATCGCGAAGGTGCTGCACACGGCGGAGATCGATCCCAACGAGGGCATGCTGTTCACGGAGCGGCAGCGCGACGCCGCGCGGCGGGCGAAGGAGTCCGTCGAGGAGGCGGCGCGGGCGCTGCGGATTGGCATGACGCTCGACGCCGTGACGGTGTCGCTCGAGGGCGCGGTCGCGGCGCTCCTGGAGCTGACAGGGGAGAGAGTCACGGAGGCCGTCGTGGATCAGGTGTTTGAGCGTTTTTGTGTGGGAAAGTAGGGGAAGAGGGGCTGATCTCTTCCAAAAAGCGCGTCCTGTTTGTTGTTTGGTTGGTGAATTATACCAGATGTTTTGAAATTCTCTCAATTTCGTTTTGTGTTCCCGTGTTCAAAGATTTTCCTGGTGCTCAAGCTAATCTGCAAGGCTGAAACACACAAAACAGAATTGGGACTTGAAATTTTGGGAGTGGGGAGGAGCTGGGGCGCGGCGTCTCAGAGGAAGGCGCGGCGTCTTAGAGGAAGGTTACTCAGGCGTCGCAGCGCAGAGAACTCCTTCAGGCTTGCCGCCGCTGACGCGCCGTCAAGCCAGCTCCCTCGCGGAGGGAGCTACGGTCGCTATCGCTCCCTTGCGAATCGGCCTTGCGGCCGATGCCCTGCGGGCCATAAATTAGGAAGCATTGTTTTTCTCTTGCACTCGCGCAGCGAGTCGGCCGTCAGGCTGACAGGCAAGGCGGTCGCAGCCGTGCTGCCTCAGAGGAAGGCGCGGTGCTTCCGGAAGCTTACTCCCTCAGGCGCCGCCTGCGGGCGGCGCCAGCTCCCTCAAGAGGGAGCCTTGGAACGGGCGGAGCTGTAGCTCAGCGATCTATGAAAAGCCGAGTGATGGCCGTAACCTCCTTACGCGCAGAGAATAGTTGTGCAGTGAAGAAAAAAATTCTTTTCAAGATAAAATAATCTTAAAAATATAAATGATTAAAAAATAATTTATCAGGAAAAATTTCCAATTCAAAATATAGTCAAAGGATGAGAAAGATGAAGTACAGGGCTGGATCGTGCGATGTGGCGGTGATTGGCGCAGGGCACGCCGGGATTGAGGCGGGGCTCGCGGCGGCGCGGTTGGGGTGCCGGACCGTGTTATTCACAATCAATATGGACGCGGTGGGAAACTGTCCGTGCAATCCCTCGA
>CALWRP010000143.1 GCA_944383955.1 uncultured Clostridia bacterium | reverse complement strand
CGGGAAGCGCGGCGGCATCAAACAAAAAGCCTGAACACCGGGCGGGACGGTTCCCCTGCGGGAGCGCGTCCCGCTCTTTTTGCGCCTTTCTCTCCACAAAACGGTGGAGCGTGCACATTTTATAGCGGAAAACCTCCATTTTTTGAAGAGATGTACAGTTTTTATTGTTGAAGAGGCCGCCCTCCCATGCTATTCTGACGCCAGAAGCCGGCCCGGCGGGAGACGCCGGACGAAACAAACGAGGAGGGAGCCATGATGACAGCCGGAACAAAAGCAGTCCCCGCGCCTGCGGCGAAGCAGCGCTCGCAGGGGCGCAGGGGAGTTCTCCGGGAGCTCAGCCGCCGCCGCGCGCTGTACGCGATGATGCTGCCGGGCCTTCTGGGATTTTTCATCATCAACTACATCCCGATGGGAGGCGCGGTCATCGCCTTTCAGGATTACAACCCCGTGCAGGGCATCTTCGGCAGCGAGTTCAACGGGTTTGAGAACTTCCGCTTTTTCTTCGAGTCCAACTCTGCCGTCACCGTCACCGTCAACACCATCTGCTATAATCTGCTGTTCATGGTGCTGGGGATCGGCCTTGGCATGTTCAGCGCCATTCTCATCAGCCAGCTGCAGCAGAAACGGGCGGCAGCCTTCTACAAGAGCGTCATCTTTCTGCCGTATCTCATCTCCTGGGTGGTGGCCGCCTACCTGCTCTTCGCCATTCTCAGCGTCGATAAGGGCATCCTCAACTGGATGATTGAGGAGTGGTTCGGCGGTCAGCCTGTGCAGTGGTATTCCGTGGCGGGCTATTGGTATGTGATTCTGCCGCTTGCCTATGTGTGGAAAAACGCGGGCTACTTCGCCGTCATTTTCTATGCCGGCATCACCGGCATCTCCATGGATCTCTACGAGGCCGCGGAGGTCGACGGGGCGGGCAAGCTTCGGCAGATGGTCTCGATCACCGTCCCGTCGCTGATGCCGCTCGTGCTCACGCTCTTCCTGCTGCAGGCGGGCAAGATCTTCTTCGCGGCCTTCTGAGACTGGCGCCTTTTCTTCTTTTAGCCCACGCAGTCCGGCGTGCTCTACACGGCCACCGACGTCATCGACACCTATGTCTACAACTCCCTGCGCAAGATGAACGACTTCGGCATGTCCACCGCCGTCGGTCTGTATCAGTCCGTCGTCGGCTGCGTGCTGGTGCTCGTCTCCAACTGGGCGGTGAGGCGGTACGACAAAGAGTCGGCCATTTTCTGAAAGGAGGCAGCCGCCATGCGTTCGAAACTGCGCCGCCCCGTCACCGCGGGCAGCATCGTCATCCATCTGGTTTTTCTCTGCTACAGCGCCGTGATCATCATCCCGTTCCTCCTCATTTTCTCCGTCTCCCTGTCGGAGGAGGATCTCATCTTCATGAACGGCTACAGTCTGCTGCCGCAGGGCCTGAACCTGCAGGCCTATCAGTATATTTTCTCCGGCTCGTCCCCGCTGCTGAGCGCCTACGGCGTCACCGTCTTCGCCACCGTGATGACAACGTTTCTCCATCTGCTCGTCACCTCCATGCTGGCCTACCCGCTCTCGCGGCAGGAGCTCAAATACCGCCGCGCCCTGTCCTTCTATGTGACGTTCCCTCTGCTCTTCGGCGGCGGTCTTGTGCCGTGGTATCTGGTGCTCACCCAGCTTCTGCACCTCAAGAACAGCGTGTGGGCTCTCATCGTGCCCTACATTGTCTCCTCCACCTACACGCTGCTCATGCGCAATTTCTTCACCACGGTGCCGCGTTCCCTGATCGAGGCGGCCCGCATCGACGGGGCGGGGGAGCTGCGCATCCTCTTCACCATCGTGATGCCGCTGGCCAAGCCCATCCTGGCGACGATCGGCCTCTTTGTGGCCGTCTTCATCTGGAACGACTGGTACACCTGCTCGCTCCTCATCGACGACATTCACAGGTTCAACCTGTCCTTCCTGCTGCAGACAATCATGAACAACCTGCAATATGACAGGAGGGGGAGGGACGATGGCGCAAAGAAGTGAGAAAAAGCGGCAGACAAAAAGCAGCGAAGGCGCTCGCCGAAATCCCGGCATGTGCCTTCGCTGCTTTGCTGCTTTATTTGACATGCAATTCCCTCAGAGCTTCTCCTCCTCGCTCTGGATCACATGCACGCCGAGCTCCTGCAAACCCGCGACAGTCTCCGCGGGAGCCCGCCAGTCGGTGATGAGGTTGTCGAGCTCAGACGCCGAGGCGATCAGGCTCAGGGAGTCGTCTCCGAACTTGCTGTAGTCGAGCACGATATAGTGCTCCTTGCAATTGTCCATAATCATGCGCTTAAGCTTTGCCTCCTGCACGTTGGGGGTGGTGAAGCCGTGCTCGAGCGTCAGGTGGTTGCCGCCGATGAAGCCCTTGTCGAAGAACATTGTCTTGAGCATGTTCTCGGCAAACGTGCCGGTGCACGAGAGCGTGTTGTGCCGCAGCTCTCCGCCAATCACAATCACGGAGATATCGTCCGCGTCGGCCAGCTCCATCGCCACATTCAGGCCGGTGGTGGCGACCATGAGGTTGCGCTTTTTGCCGGAGCGGATCAGCCGCGCAAGATGGACGGTCGTTGTGCCGCAGTCGAGGAAGACGGCGTCTCCGTCGGCGATGCAGGCGTAGGCCGCCCTCGCGATCGAGAGCTTTTCCGCCATGCGTACGGGCTCCTTTTCCTTGTGCGAGAATTCGCGCAGGGAGCCGTAGGCGCTCACCGCCCCTCCCCAGGTGCGCTTGATCAGACCCTCCTGCTCCATGCTCGAGAGCAGCTTGCGCACGGACACCTCCGAGAGGCCGAACGCCGCGCTCAGCTCCGCCACCGTCACGGAGGACCGGGTTTCCAGCAAGTTGAGAATATAACTGCGCCTGTCCTCTGCCAGCATAGCTCCAACCCTTTCCGGCACAGATTGCTCTGTGCTGTTTTTTTATTAAAATTGCCGCAATGTATCGAAAAACCAAGGGGAGATGTGAAAGAATTTTTGTAGCTTATTACTATAAAATACCATGAATTGGCAGGGAAGTCAAGGGCCGTTTAGCGCCCGCCCATTTTTCCCGCCGCGAGCAGGCGGTTCACGCGCTCGCAGCAGAGCAGCATCACCAGGGAAGCGCCCGCGAGGAAAAAGGGGAGGATGGAGATGGAGGTGAGCCCCGCCGCCGCGCCGACGAGGGAGGGGGCGAGCGTGCTGCCGGTGTAGGCCAGCGCCATCTGCATGCCCATGAGCTGCCCCGAATTCGCGCGGCCGAAGCGCACCGGCGTTTCGTGCAGCATGGCGGGATAAATCGGCGCGTAGCCCATGCCGATCAGAAGGAAGGACGCGCAGCTGACAGTCTCCGGCAGCGGCAGCAGGAGCAGCACAGCCCCGAAGAGGGCGATGAGCTGCCCTGCGCGGATGAGCTGGCGGTTCGAGAGCTTCATCGTCACAAACCCGGCGATTCCGCGGCCGATGGTGATGCCGCCATAGTACACGGATACCCACAGCGCCGCCTGCGCCGCCGGAATGCCGCGCACCTCCACCAGAAAGCTGCTGCCCCACAGGCCGAGCGTGATCTCCGACGCGCAGTAGAAAAAGAAGGCCGTCATGGCCGGGCGCGCGCCGGGAAGGGAGAGCAGCTGGCGGACGGTGAGATCGCGCGGCGCGCTTTCCTCCCCCAGCGCGGCCTGCTCCGCCCGCTCATACCTTCTCCACATCGGCAAAGCCGCGAGCAGCACGAGCACGAGCAGAAACTGCAGCCCGGCGATCACGCGGTAGCCGCCGCGCCAGCTTCCGCCGTGCAGAAAGGCGGAGAGGATGGCGGGGCCGAGCGTCGCGCCGATGCCCCAGAAGCAGTGCAGCCAGTTCATGTGGCGCGCCTGATAGTGCAGAGCCACATAATTGTTCAGCCCGGCGTCGATCGCGCCCGCGCCGAGGCCGAGCGGAACGGCCAGAACGACGAGGAAGACAACCGACTGCGAGAACGAGAAGCCGAGCAGGGCGGCCGCCGTGAGCAGCGTGCTCAGAAAGGACACCATGCCGGTGCCGAACCGCCGCAGCAGGCGGCTGCTGTTGAGGCTGGAGACGATGGTGCTCGCCGAGACGACCATGGAGATGAGGCCCGCTGCGGAGAGCGGAGCGCCGAGCTCCGGCCGCATGACGGGCCACGCCGCCCCCAGAATGGAGTCCGGCAGGCCGAGGCTGATGAAGGCGAGATAGATGATGAGAAGAAAAACGGTTGCCATTGCGAATATACCCTCGATTCTTTCCTGAACTGAATGACGGCAATGAGCGCCGTGCGGTTGTGCGGGCGGCTTATCCGGCGCTTGCCTGACGGCCCGCGCGCTGCTCCGCCAGCAGCAGGTCGACCATGCGGCCGTAGCTCTTCACGCCCTCCACCTGGCCGTTTGCCTGCAGATAGGCGTTGTTCACCGCGGTGGAGACCTCGGCCACCGGTCCCTCGAATTGCTTCCAGTAGGCGCTGTTGGCGGCGAGATCGCGCTGCACGGTCTCGCTGAGCCGGGCATAGATGGCGGAAGCGCTCTCCCGGTCCACGGAATAGAGCGCGTTGTTTGCGTGAATGAAGGCCAGCATATAGCCGGAATAGCGCAGGTCCGCGTTTTCGCTGCGGCAGCAGGCCAGATAGCCGATGAAGTTTGCCTCGTCCTCCCGCATGAAGCCGCGCAGATGCGAGAGCTCGTGGCACATGGTGGAGGGGATCGAGTAATCCGGCACGTCGCTGTTGACGTTGGCCTCAAAGGTGAAGGGGAAGAAGACGCCGGTGATGTTGCACCACGACATCAGCCGCGAGAGCAGCACCTCCTTCGGCCTGCTGTAGCCGCCGGTGAGCAGGGGGTAGTCGGCGGAGAGGGCGTCGAAGGCCTCCCGCGCGTCGCCGCCGAGCGCAGAGAAGGACGACGAGAGCGTCATCGTGCCGGCTTCATCCTCAGAGACGAGAGGCCGCAGCTCGTTGAGCCGCTCCGTGAGCGAGACGCACAGCGTTTCGAGCTCCTCCACGGAGGAATCCTGAACCGGCAGGCCGCATGTCTCGGCGAAGGTGGCGCGCGAGTAATTGACACCGCAGTTTGTCGTGAAGAGCAGCAGGACCACGCCCCCTGCGCAGAGCAGCCGCAGCAGGGAGCCCGCGGCCGTCCGCCCGCGTTCGTTTTTGCTTCGCACGACGCGGAGGATCTGCACGGCCAGCCAGGCAACGGCGAGGAAGGGGCAGACCACGACAATCACTTCCGCCAGCGAGAAGGGCAGCAGGCCGCTGAGGAAATTTCCCGCCCGGGAGAGGGCGGCGTAGGGCCCGGTGGCATACCACTCGGCAAAGCCGGGCGCGTACCACGCGAGCAGCAGAAGAAGGATGGATACAGGGTAGCAGAGCAGCAGGAGAAGCCACAGCCTTCGGCTGCCGCGGGGGGAAGAGGTTGGTTTCATGGGACGCCTCCTTGGTGAACGGGGTGAACGGATGAGCCCCGGCGGAATACGGCGTTCGCCGGCGCGGGGGATTGGTTCGATTATACAACCGCGAGGCGCGGGGGACAAGATCGTTTTCAGCTTCGCAGCCGGTTTTCTGCGTGTAAAGTTTCGGTAAAGTTTGCGTAAAGTCGCGTTTTATTTCCTTTGCGGCATTATAGCCCCGGGAAAGGCTCCTATCATACAGGGTGGAAGAAAAGGGCGCGAAGCCCCGGACACAGGAGGGACGTCTTGTGGAGAAGAATGTGGTGCGCACCAATTGTCTCGTCTATCTCGAGAAGCGCATGCCGGAGGAGGAGATCCTGTTCTGCATGCTCGACACGGCCGAGCAGCTCCGCGGCTGCGGGAGCACGCTGAACGTCTGGCTGCACCCGGAGAGGCCGTGGCTGGGCGTCGACTGCGGCGACAGCAGCCCGCAGGCGACGGCGGAGCTCGCGCAGCGGCTGGCCGAAATCTGGCGGCGGCCCGTCCTCCTCTATGACGAGTGCGGGGGCGACAGTCTCACGCTGGCCTACGGCGACGAGACCGGCGGCGCGGGCACGCTCAGCCGCTCCGGCGAGGGGGAGCTGCCTGAGCCCCTGCGCCGTCTGTTCCCCAGCGAAAGCCGGGCCGAGGAGATTTGGAACAGCAGCCGCTACGCGCTCCCGCTCGATCGGCTGTTCGCCCTCTCCGAAGCGATGAAGGATCCGGTGCCGCTGTCCCTCCTCGGCAGGAAACGGCAGCGCGACCACATGCAGGAGTACAGCCATCTCTCCCTCTGCATGTGAGCGGGCGGCGCGCCGCGGAGAAGCAGCCTTTGCCGAACAGGAGCCCATACCCGGCGCATGTTCGCCGCCGTTCGGCGGAAAAGCGTCCGTTTGCGGTTTTTCAGAGCCGCGGCGGGACGCTTTTTTCATTTGCATTGTTCCTGAGCTGCTCTCCGATTTGAAAATACATGTAAGCTGCAATTCAGGAAAAGTTCACAAATTTGAAGGCTGTTTTTGACTGCTTTCCATTGATTTTTTCCTTTCTTTTCATTAGAATAAGAACGGCGGCAAAATGGCGCCGCCAAAGGCTTGTGGGGAAGGAGCAGCTGCCGGGCTCCGGGTGCTTTTGGCGCGGACGGCTGCTGCTGAGGAGAAAAAACGGTTTTCAGACGCCCTAAGGCGGCGCGACAGAGAGGAGGAAGGACGTTGCGCTATCTCATGCTGCGAGAGACCGGACCGGTGCGAAACGGCGTCGTTCCGTATTTTACCGTCGCACGCCAGGACGGCACGCCCGTCTTCCGGATTATCGGGGAAAAGAATCCCTTCACCGGCAAGCTCGCCCTGATGGACGGCGGCGGCCGCGAGCTGGCCCGCGTGCTGCGCGTCGGCACGCCGGCGCTTTCCTATCACACCATCTGGGAGGCCGAGCGCAGGCGCGCCGTGCTCACGCGGAACCTCGCCGCGCCCAGGCTGCCATACCGCCTCTATGCCATCGACTGGAGATTCCGCGGGGATTGCTTTTCCGGCAGCTTCGACGTCGTCGACGGCGACGGCCGGGTGATGATGACGCACGGCCTGTGCTGGTTCGGCGGACAGGAGCGCGTCTGCGTGGAGACGTCCGGCGAAGAGGACGCCCTCTGCCTGTGCATCGCCGCCGTTGTGGACAGTACGCCGCGCAGCCCGCTGCCGGCTCCCTGCGTCGGCCTGTCGAATTGAGGCGGGCCCCGCCGCGGCTGTTCCCTGTGTCCCGCGAAAGGCGGCCCTTGATTGCGCTGCGGGGCGCGGAATTCCCGCTTTCTGCGCTTGACAAACGGCTTTGGTTGCGGTTATAATAATCGGTGAATCAGGAGACATCCTGCCAAAGGCAGCGATGGGGAAAAAGACGGCGAAACGCTTCGCAGAGAGAGCCGGCGGCTGGTGCAAGCCGGAGGAAGCGCGCTGTGCATGAGTCGCCCCGGAGCCGCCGCCCCGAACCGGAGCTTCGTAAGGGCGGACGTGTGGCCGCGTTAAGGCCGTCCTGTGTCAGCAGGCTGAGGGCCGCGTCAGCGGCCGAATACGGGTGGTACCGCGGATGAGTTCATTCGCCCCGGATATGGCGTCGCGCCGTGTCCGGGGCTTTTTTTGCCCCGGCGCATGGGCGCGGCAGGGCAGAGAGCGGGGGAGCCCCGCTCTCCGACAAGAATGCGAAAGAGAGGAATCCAGACAGCATGAGCAAGGAGCTTGCGAAAACCTACGAGCCCCGCGAGGTGGAGGACAGAATCTATGAATTCTGGACCAAGGGCAACTATTTCCACGCCGAGCCGGACCCAAAGAAGAAGCCGTACACCATTGTGATCCCGCCGCCGAACATCACCGGCCAGCTGCACATGGGCCACGCCCTCGATGAGACGCTGCAGGATATCCTGATCCGCTGGCGCCGCATGCAGGGCTACTGCGCCCTGTGGCTGCCGGGCACGGACCACGCCTCCATCGCCACGGAGGCCAAGATCGTGGAGGCCATGCGCAAGGAGGGCGTGACGAAGGAGGAGATCGGCCGCGAGGCCTTCCTCGAGCGCGCCTGGGACTGGAAGCGCCAGTACGGCGGCCGCATCGTTGAGCAGCTCAAAAAGCTCGGTTCCTCCTGCGACTGGGAGCGCGAGCGCTTCACCCTCGACGAGGGCTGCTCCAAGGCCGTGCGCGAGGTGTTTGTCCGCCTCTATGAGCAGGGTCTGATTTACCGCGGCGAGCGCATCATCAACTGGTGCCCGCACTGCAGAACCTCCATCTCCGACGCCGAGGTTGAGTTCGAGGAGAAGGCCGGCCACTTCTGGCACCTGCGCTATCCGTTCAAGGACGGCTCCGGCTACCTCGAGCTGGCCACCACCCGCCCGGAGACGATGCTCGGCGATACCGCCGTGGCCGTTCACCCGGACGACGAGCGCTATCGGGACGCCATCGGCAAGACGCTCATCCTCCCGCTGGTCGGCCGCGAGATCCCGGTTGTCGCCGACACGTATGTCGAGAAGGATTTCGGCACGGGCGTTGTGAAGATCACCCCCGCCCACGACCCGAACGACTTTGAGGTCGGCCTGCGCCACAACCTCGAGGTTATCAACGTGATGAACGATGACGGCAGCATCAACGAGAACGGCGGCAAGTACTGCGGCATGAGCGGTCTTGACGCCAGACGCGCGATTGTCCGCGACCTCGAGGAGCAGGGCTTCCTCGTCGGCATCGAGGACATCAAGCACAATGTCGGCACCTGCTACCGCTGCGGCACCGTCGTCGAGCCGCGCGTCTCCAAGCAGTGGTTTGTGAAAATGAAGCCGCTCGCCGAGCCCGCCGTCGAGTGCGTGCGCGACGGCCGCATCCAGTTCATCCCGGAGCGCATGAACAAGACGTATTACAACTGGATGGAGAACATCAAGGACTGGTGCATCTCCCGCCAGCTCTGGTGGGGCCACCGCATCCCGGCGTGGTACTGCCCCGACTGCGGCGAGATGATCGTCGCCCGCGAGACGCCCCACGCCTGCCCGAAGTGCGGCTGCACGAATCTGCACCAGGACGAGGACACGCTCGACACCTGGTTCAGCTCCGCGCTGTGGCCGTTCTCCACGCTCGGCTGGCCGGAGAAGACGAAGGAGCTCGAGTATTTCTACCCGACGGATACCCTCGTCACCGGCTACGATATCATCTTCTTCTGGGTGGCCCGCATGATCTTCTCCGGCCTCGAGCACATGAAGGAGGTTCCGTTCAAGACGGTCTTCTTCCACGGCCTTGTCCGCGACGCCCAGGGCCGCAAGATGAGCAAATCGCTCGGCAACGGCATCGATCCGCTCGAGGTCATCGCCCAGTACGGCGCGGACGCGCTGCGCTTCACGCTTGTGACGGGCATCAGCCCCGGCAACGACACCCGCTTCTCCACCGAGCGCGTGGAGGCCAGCCGCAACTTCGCGAACAAGCTGTGGAACGCCTCGCGCTTTATCCTCATGAACATCGAGGGCAAGGACGTCAAAAACGAGCTGCCCGAGCGCCTTGCCACCGAGGACAAGTGGATTCTCTCCGCCTTCAACCGCGTGGCGAAGGAGGTCAACGAGAACCTCGAAAAGTTCGAGCTCGGCATCGCCGCCCAGAAGCTCTATGACTTCCTCTGGGATCAGTTCTGCGACTGGTTCATTGAGATTGCGAAGATCCGCCTGACCGGCAGCGACGAGCAGGCCGCGCAGGAGGTTCGCCAGGTGCTTGTGTGGGTGATGACCCGTACGCTCGCCATGCTGCACCCCTTCATGCCGTATATCACGGAGGAGATCTGGCAGACGATGCCGCATGACGGCGAGGCGCTGATCGTGGACGCATACCCGTCTTACGATCCGGCTCTCGAGTTCCCGGAGGCCTCCGCCCGCATGGAGAGCGTGATGGCCGCCGTGCGCGCCGTGAGAAACCGCAGAAGCGAGATGAACGTTGCGCCCGGCCGCCGCACGAAGCTGCACATCGCCACCGCGAAGCCCGGCGTCTTCGAGGAGGGCACGCCCGTCTTCCAGCGTCTGGCCTACGCCACCGAGATCGAGGTGGCCGATTCCTTCACGCTCGAGGGAGCCGTCACCATCGTCACGCCGGACGCCAGAATCTATATCCAGATGGACGAGCTTGTGGACAAGGCTGCGGAGATCGCCCGCCTGACCAAGGAGCTCGAGAGCGCCGAGAAGCAGCTGGCCACCGCCGAGGCCAAGCTCTCCAACGAGAAGTTCACCGGCAAGGCGCCCGCGAACGTCGTCGAGGGCGTGCGCCAGAACGCCGCCCGCCTCAAGGAGCACATCGCCCTCATCCGCACGAGCCTCGAGGCGCTCGGCTGCTGAAGGCATCCGGAACCCGCAACCATCAACCGCCGGGCGGCGAATCAGGGAAGCTTCATCGAATTCGCACGCGCTGCCCGGCAGACGGGGGAATAACGTGAATAAGCTGTTTGTCTATTTGAAGGAATACAAGAAGGAGACGATCCTCGGCCCGCTCTTCAAGCTCCTCGAGGCCTCCTTCGAGCTCTTTGTCCCGCTCGTCGTGGCCTCCATGATCGACGTGGGCATCAAGACGCAGGACACGGGCTACATCATCCGCATGTGCCTCATCCTCATCGCTCTGGGCGTGATCGGCCTCGTCTGCTCCATCACCGCCCAGTACTTCGCGGCCAAGGCCGCGGTGGGCTTCGTCAAGAAGATCCGCCACGCTCTGTTCCGCCACATCCAGAGCCTTTCCTACACCGAGCTCGACACGCTCGGCGCTTCCACGATGATCACGCGCATGACGAGCGACGTCAACCAGGTGCAGAACGGCACCAACCTGACGCTGCGCCTGCTGCTGCGCTCGCCGTTCGTCGTCTTTGGCGCGATGGTGATGGCCTTCACCATCGACTGGCAGGCCGCCATGGTGTTTGTCGTCACGATCCCGCTTCTGTGCATCGTGGTCTTCGGCATCATGCTCGTCTCCATCCCGCTCTACCGCAAGGTGCAGGCCAGGCTCGATCGCCTGCTCGGCATCACCCGCGAAAACCTCACCGGCGTGCGCGTGCTGCGCGCCTTCTGCAAGGAGGAGGAGGAGATTGCGGAGTTTGAGCAGCGCAACGAGGATCTGACGGCTGTGCAGAAATTTGTGGGCCGTATCTCCGCCCTGATGAACCCGGTGACGTACATCATCGTCAACCTCGCCGTCGTGGCCCTCATCTGGACGGGCGCCATCCGCGTGGAAACCGGCATCCTCACCCAGGGCATGGTGATCGCGCTCTACAACTATATGTCGCAGATTCTGGTCGAGCTCGTCAAGATGGCGAACCTCATCATCAACATCACCAAGGCCGTGGCCTGCGGCAACCGCATCGCCGCCGTCTTCGAGATCACCTCCAGCCAGAAGCAGTCGTCCTCCTCGCCGGAGAAGCGGAAGGACGCCCCCGAGGTTGAGTTCCGCAGCGTCTCCCTGCAGTACAAGGGGGCGGGCGAGGATTCCCTCTCCGGCCTGAGCTTTTCCGCCATGCCCGGCGAGACGATCGGCGTCATCGGCGGCACGGGCTCCGGCAAGACGTCGCTTGTCAACCTGATCCCGCGCTTCTATGACGCCACGGGCGGCCAGGTGCTCGTGCAGGGCGCCGACGTGCAGGACTACCCGCTCGGGGAGCTGCGCGGCATGGTCGGCGTGGTGCCGCAGAAGGCCGTTCTCTTCCAGGGTACGGTGCGCGACAATCTCAAGTGGGGCAACCCGGACGCCACCGACGACGAGCTGTGGGACGCTCTCGCGTCCGCGCAGGCGCAGGAGGTGGTGGAGAGCAAGCAGGGCGGCCTCGACTTCGAGATTGAGCAGGCGGGCCGGAACCTCTCCGGCGGCCAGCGCCAGCGCCTCACCATCGCCCGCGCCCTGGTGCGCCGCCCGCGCATCCTGATCCTCGACGACAGCTCCTCCGCGCTCGACTTCGCGACCGACGCCGCCCTGCGCAAGTCGATCCGTGAGCTGCCTTACTCGCCGACGGTCTTCCTTGTCTCCCAGCGCGCCTCGTCCATCCAGTATGCGGACCGGATCGTCGTCCTCGACGACGGCGAGGCGGTCGGCATCGGCAAGCACGAGGAGCTCCTGGCGACCTGCCCGGTCTACCAGGAAATTTACAATTCCCAGTTCCGAAAGGAGGATGCGTGAGATGGAGAACAACCCCTATGTTCAGCGGGAAGCGCTGCGCAAGGTGCTGCACCGCCTGAAAAAGTACCGCATCCTCATCGCCCTCTCCATTCTGTTCGCCGCCGCCACGGTCGGCCTCACCCTCTATGTGCCCGTGCTCGTCGGCGACGCGATCGATCTCATCGTCGGTCCCGGGCAGGTGGATTTCGTCTGCATTGCCGCCCTGCTGGTGCAGATCGCGGTGATCGTGGGCGTCACGGCCCTGCTGCAGTGGCTGATGAACACGATCAACAATAAAATCACCTTCCAGGTCGTGCGCGACGTGCGCTCGGAGGCCTTCCGCAAGCTGCAGATCCTGCCGCTCAAGTACCTCGACGCGCACTCCCACGGCGAGATCGTCAGCCGCGTCATCGCCGACGTCGACCAGTTCGCCGACGGCCTGCTGATGGGCTTTACCCAGCTCTTCACCGGCGTGCTCACCATTCTCGGCACGCTCTGCTTCATGCTCTCGATCCACGCGGGGATTACCCTCGTGGTCGTCCTGCTCACCCCGATCTCCCTCTTCGTGGCGAGCTTTATCGCCCGCCGCACCTACGCGATGTTCAAGCTTCAGTCGGAGACGCGCGGCGCGCAGACGGCCCTCATCGACGAGATGATCGGCAACCAGAAGGTGGTGCAGGCCTTCTCCCACGAGGCGGAGTCGCTTGAGAAGTTCGACGAGATCAACGAGCAGCTCACGAAGTATTCGCTGCGCGCGACGTTCTTCTCCTCGATCACCAACCCGGCCACGCGCTTTGTCAACAGCGTCGTCTACGCGGGCGTCGGCCTCACCGGCGCGCTGGTGGCGATCGCCGGGGCCATCACCGTCGGCGACCTGACCTGCCTTCTCAGCTACGCGAACCAGTACACGAAGCCCTTCAACGAGATCTCCGGCGTCGTCACCGAGCTGCAGAACGCTCTGGCCTGCGCGGGCCGCATCTTCGAGCTCATCGAGGAGGAGTCCCAGATCCCGGAGAAGGAGAACGCTGTTGTGCTGGCGGATGTTAAGGGCAACGTTTCCCTCACGGACGTCGAGTTCTCCTACGATCCGAAGCGTCCCCTGATCCGCGATTTCAACCTCTCCGTCAAGCCCGGCCAGCGCGTCGCCATCGTCGGCCCCACGGGCTGCGGCAAGACGACCGTCATCAACCTGCTCATGCGCTTTTACGACGTGCAGGGCGGCTGCATCCGCGTGGAGGGCGAGGACATCCGCGAGGTCACGCGCAGAAGCCTGCGCAGCGGCTACGGCATGGTTCTCCAGGAGACGTGGCTCAAGGCCGGGACCATCCGCGAGAACATCCTGATGGGCCGCCCCGACGCCACGGAGGAGGAGATGATCGCCGCCGCGAAGGCGAGCCACGCCCACGGCTTCATCCGCCGCCTGCCCCAGGGCTACGACACCGTCATCACCGAGGACGGCGGCAGCCTCTCGCAGGGCCAGAAGCAGCTTCTCTGCATTGCCCGCGTCATGCTCTGCCGCCCGCCGATGCTCATTCTCGACGAGGCAACCTCCTCGATCGATACCAGAACCGAGCTCAAGGTGCAGGAGGCCTTCGCCCGCCTGATGCAGGGCCGCACGAGCTTCATCGTCGCCCACCGCCTGTCCACCATCCGCGAGGCGGACGTGATTCTCGTCATGCGCGACGGCAACATCGTCGAGCAGGGCAACCACGAAAGCCTGCTTCAAAAGGGCGGCTTCTACGCCGAGCTCTACAACAGTCAGTTTGCGCACTGAGCGCCTGCGCACTTTGGGGATCGAAGCGGGAAGCCTCCCGCCTCGATCCCTTTTTCTTTTCTCCGCTTGCCCGGTCTTGTTCCCCGCTTTTGCGGCGGGGATGTGCGGAAACCGAATCCCGCGCCCGCCGCGCGGAGGAAGGAGGGCTGCAAGGGCCGCGGCTTTCGCCTGTCCCTCTGCGTGCTCGTCCCCGCTGCCGGGCTTTCTCCGCGCCGCGCGAACGTCCGGGAGCATACAGTCATAAGGCGGGGCGCTGCTCCGTATACTGGGATCGGGTTTTCCGCACACATGATTTTGTTCACTGAAGGAGGGATTCGGATGGAGAGGAACGATGCCATCCATTATTTTATCGACGCCAACAGCTCCGCGGGCTACGTGGACCTGTGCGGGCAGAGCTTCGGCCCGCTCGCGAACGTGGCCGAGCTCAGCGATTTTCCGGATGCCGCGGCGGAGCGGCTGCTGGCGGCGGTGCGCAGCCGAGCCGCGGAGGAGGGCGAGCGCGTGGAGATCATTCACCAC
>CALWRP010000142.1 GCA_944383955.1 uncultured Clostridia bacterium | reverse complement strand
CATGCGGCGGTTCGTGTCGTGGTCCGTCATCAGCGAGCTGTAATACGCCCGGTTCGCGGCCATCGCGAGCAGCGCCTGCTCCGCCTTGTCCCCATGGCCGAGACGCGCCTCGACGAGGGCGCGGTGCGTCCAGCCGTGGCCTGCGGTGTCGTCGTCCACGTTGCACTGGGCGCGGTTTTGGAGCGCCTGCTCCGCCGCCTCTGCGAGGGCCGGATCGGCCTTCGTCTCGTATGCCGGCCAGGCGGGGTAGAGGTGGCTGACGTGGCGGTGGTTGTTGTTCTCCTCATACTCCTTCATCGCCCACTCGCGCAGCGCGCCCGTCTCGTCGAGCTGATACGCGGGCAGCAGGCCCATGAGCGCCTCCCATTCGGCGCAGCGCTCCTCAAAGCCCGGCTCTCCCGCCGCGCGCTCGGCGGCGATCGTCATGCGCAGGCCGTCGCGCGCCGCGGAAATGTCCATCGTCGCGTTCGCCGTGAGCGTGCTCGAATAGCCGATCGGATGATTTTCCGGGGAATAGCCGGGGATGAGCAGATACCGCTCGCCGGGGAGCAGCGCCTTCTTGCCCTTCTCATACCGCGCGTTCCCCCCGGCGTCGGTGAAATACTCCGGCGTGCACAGGCCGCGCCAGAAGTTCGCCTGCGCGCGCAGCAGCGGCAGCAGCACGTCCCCGAGCAGGCGCAGAGACCCGCGGGCGAGCGCCTCGTCCAGCCTCTCCCGCGGCACGCCGAGGGCGGCGTACGCCTCCGGCAGGCGCATGCGATCGTCGAGGGGGAGCTCGCAGTCGCCGAAGCACTGCCAGAACTCATAAAGCGGCAGCAGGCACCAGCTTGCCCCCGCGTTCCAGTACTCAAACGGGAAGTCGTTGTCGTATTCGACGTGCATGCCGCGGTCAATATCCGAGTTGACGGAAACCTGGATGGCCCGATCGATGCCGTACGCCATTTTTGCGTTCTCCGCCCAGTCCGGCGTGTTGCGCAGGAGGAAAAGCGCATACCCGAGCGCGGCGTACTCCAGATGGCCGACATTCATCCCCGACACCTGCAGATTCACGTTCGCGTCGAGCGTATAGATGCCGCGCCAGCCGGGCTGCCACTCGCCCGTCCACATACCGCACAGACGCGGGGCGCTTGTGCCGGAGCAGCAGATCTGCGCGAAGCGCGCCTGCTCCCAGACCCGCTGGAGCAATTCTGGCAGGAACCGGTCCTTCTGATTTCTCTGCATCCGCAGCAGGTCCTCGTTCGGCAGCGGCGAGGGCTCCGCGAGACGGATCGACGCCTTCTCCCACTCCCGGCGGTGCAGGACCTCATGCGCCGCGAGCGCCTTTTCATACGAGAAGAAGCCGTCCTCCTCATACCGGGCCGCGACCTTGTCGAGCCGCGCGAGCAGCTCCTCCACAAGCGGGAACGACTGCGCGCGCTCAAACTCCTCCATTGTGCCCATCTCATGGGTGCGCGCGCTCGCCACCAGCAGGATGGCCTCCTGCACGTCCTCGAGCAGCAGGAAGGGGTTTTCCGTTTCGCCGAGACGCATGACCTCCGGCTTGCACGGCATTGGCGCGCGGGTGACGCAGCCGCCCCGGATCAGCACCCGGGCCGCGCAGGCGTAGCCGCCGCGGGCCAGCTCGCTGCCCTCGTACGCCGGATAGTGCGCGATCTGCGCGAGATACGGATGCTCCTGCTGCGCGAGGTGGTAATACCGCAGGGCCGAGACGGTTGTCGCCCCGTCGAAGGCCTTCGACATGGTGGAAACACAGTCGATGGAGAGCACCGCCCGCAGCCTTTCGCCGTCCGGCGCGCTTTGCAGGCGGATCACGGTCACGCCGTCCGCGCGGGAGGTGAAGGCCGTGCGCGTCCACGTATTGAACGCCCCGTCCTCAAAGCGCACGCCCGTCTCCGCCGTCTCATAGTTCGTCCAGCGGACATAATCGCGCGGCTTTCTGCGCTCCATGCCGATGCGCAGCTGCATGCCGGGGTGGAAGCTGTAATAGAAGGTGCGCACGCGGCGGCGGGTCGAGCCGTCCGGCAGCGCCTCGGGGATATCCCACGTGTCGTCGAGGCGCAGCACGGCCTGGCGCGCCTCGTCCAGCTGGCCGGGCAGCTCCGGGGGGATAAAGCGCGGGTGCGGCGAGGGGAAATTGAACCACATGTTCTGAATAATGAACGTGTCGTCATACGGCGCGCCGGAGGTGACATAGCCCTCCTCGCCGTTGCCGCTCACCATGCCCTCGCGCCACTCGACGCCGGGGTTGGCCTGCGGCAGAGCGCGATAGGTTCGGGAAAAATTGCCCTGCGTAAACAGCATTGTCATCAAAGCTCCTTTGCTTCTATCAATAGGATAGGGAACGCCCCTTCTGCGGGGCCTGCGCGCGGATGGGGCGGGGCCTTCTCTTCCCCGTGTGCTCCGGGATCGATCGAGTAGGAGGCTACCCATTAGTTGAGTAGCCGACCTCTCACACCACCGTGCGTACCGTTCGGTACACGGCGGTTCAACCGCATAAGTGCAAGCTACGAATCTGCTCGTATTGGGCCGGAAAGTCATAGTATCCGGCTCGTGCGAGCT
>CALWRP010000141.1 GCA_944383955.1 uncultured Clostridia bacterium | reverse complement strand
ATCAGCACGCTGCTTTATATGTATAAGGGAGGCCGCTGCACGGGCGTGCAGATGCTCGGCGCGAACCTGCTCAACCTCAAGCCGTGCATCGAGGTGCAGGACGGCAAGATGGGCGTGACGAAGAAGTACCGCGGCAATCTGGAGAACGTCGTCTGCCAGATGATCCAGGACAAGCTCACCAACGGCGAGAAGCTCAATCCTTCGCGCATCATGATCGCCCACTACGACGCGGGCGACAAGGTGCTCGCGTCGGCGCAGAAGAAGATCCGCGAGCTTGCCGATTTCCGCGAGATCAACGTCAACGGCACGGGCTGCTCCGTGTCCGTGCACTGCGGCCCGGGCACGCTCGGGATTATCTACATGGTCGAGCCTTGACCTGCAAGGTCTTTTCATTCCCACCCAGTCGGAAGCGTCGGCTTCCGCAGCAGGGAGGTTCTCAATCCGGAAGCACTCGGGGAGGGAGCCTCCCTTTTTCGCGCACCGTCTCCGCGTCTGGCCGCGCTTGCGGCCGCAATCGGCATGTTTTTTCGTGCTCATTCTTGCATTTGGGAACCTGTATGTGATATTATATGAAAAAAGGAGCACACAGAGCCGCGAGGTTGTGCAAGATTACGGGGGCTGAGGCTTCCCGACTCACCGCGGGACCGCGCCGCGGTGAAACCGGCAAAGGAGGGCGGGCAATGACAAAAAAGCAGGCGGAAGCGCATCTTCCATCCAGGCTTCTTTGCGGAATCTGCTTCTCTCTGTGCTTCTTCGCGTTCATGCTGACCGAGGCGGTTGTCAACGAGCGCGGCGCGCTTCTTCTGGGAAGCCGCGCCGTCAATCTCCTGTACGCCTTCGGCCTTGTCTGTACGGGCCTGGGATTTCTCTCCTTTTCCCTGGTCCGCAACATCTGCAGGGCCGAGGGCTCGCGAAAAGCGGCGCTGCTTCTCGCGGGGGCGCTCTGCCTTGCGTCCGCCGCCGCGTTACTGCTTTCGGACCGGCCGGTTCTGTTTCTGGCAAGCTCCGCCGCCGCCCTGCTGCTGACCGGCCACATCGGCGGCTGCGTGTATTACAACACGGCGATGTATTTTGCCGGGAGCCGGTACACGGGGAGAGTGATCGGCGTCGGAATGGGCGCGGCGATCCTCCTGCAATTCGTCGTGCAGGAGCTGGCCGCGCAGTCGCTCGTCTTCATTGCCAGCCTCCTGCTGAGCGTGGCCTTCGTGATGTATTTTATCATCCGCGCGCCGAAGGACTGGATTCTTGAGAATCCGCTTCCGTATTCCTCCGAAAAGCGGGGGGACGCGAAGACAATGGCCGCTCTCATAGCCGCCGTCGTGCTGATGAGCCTTGTCTCAGGGATGATCGACAGCGTGCTGACCGCCTTTCACGCGGAGCAGGCGTGCGACGTGTACAGCGGCGTGCGGCTGTTCTACGCGTTCGGGCTGGCTCTGGCGAGCTTCCTTGCGGATTTCCGGGAGCGGCGCTGTTTTCCGCTGGCCACGGTGTGCGCGATGCTGCTCTCGTCCATCTGCATGTTCTTTCTCTCCGAGGAGGTCGGCTACTTTGCCGGCACCGCGCTGATGTACCTGTACAGCGGCTTTTATGTGCTCTTCTTCACCGTGATGTTCCTCGACTTCGCCCCCAAAAGCGGCCGCCCGGAGCTGTGGGCCGGCATGGGGCGGATTCTGCGCAGCTTCACGGTGGCTGCGACCGTCCTTCCCGCCCTCTTCCTCTATGACGTCCTGGGCAGCGCGGCGCTGGCGGCCGGAAGCTGCCTGGCTTCGATTGGGATCCTGCTGGTCCTGCTGCCGCACATCGGCGGCGCGGTGGCCGTCCCCGAGCGGGACAGTGAGGAATCCGCCGGGCAGCGGGAGCTCTCGCCGCAGGAACGGCTGGAGCGCTATGCGCGCCGCTGTTCTCTGACGCCTCGGGAAACCGAGGTGCTCGAGCGGCTGCTGACCACCGACGACGACCTGCAGGGGATCGCCGACAATCTGTTTATCTCACGGCGGATGGTGCAGCGGTATGTGACCTCCATCTATGAGAAAACCGAGACAAAATCACGGCTTGGGCTGCTCCAAAGCTTTATGAGGGATCAGGGAAAGTGAATCGCTCTTCCCTCGCCGCTTTCCGCAAGGAAAGCGGCTTTTTTATGCCCGTTTTTCACAATGGCGCACATACGAACCCCCTCTCGGGGACGATTGGCGCACATACGAACTGCAAAACCTCGCCTGAAACGTGTATGATGGAAGTATAAACTCCCCCTCCTCCTCGAACGCGGAGCGCAGCGAAAAGGCCGGCGGCGCGCCGGAGGTCCTGGCCGGAGGAGGGGAAGAGGAGAGGAACGAAACGCGAAAAAAGGAGGCGGTTGCATGAAAATGACTCAAAGGTTCCTCCCATACACGAAGCAGCTGGTGCTGTATGCGCTGTATGACGTTCTGGATGCGGAGGAGAGCGAGTATGACAAGGCGGAGGACGGAGAGATCGCCGCGAGCGCGACGGTTTACGGGAACCGGAGCGGCTTTCTTCTGTCCGTGTCCGAGGTGCCGCCGGTCACCGTGCTGACGGTGCGCATAAGCGATCCCTGCGAGGGTCTCTCAGGCCAGGGCCAGCTCCGCGCCGCAGATTATCTGGCGGACCGTGTGGAACAGCTGTTGGAAAACGAGCTGAAGCTTTCGGCTCTGATGAAAGCAAAAGGAGGGAATTCAGCATGAAAAGAACACACGCATCCCGATTCGCAAGGCTCACCGCTTTGCTGCTCACCCTGTGCCTGCTTGCGGGAATGCTGCCCGCGGCGGTGTTTGCGGAGGAAACAGATCTGTTTATCTTCGGGTATAAGAGCAGCGCACAGATCATAGGCGTCAGCACAACTAATCAGTCAGACTATACCGAAATTGCCGATTATGACGATTCATTACTCGGACTGGAAATAATCAACGGCACTATTTATGGACTGAGCTGTGATCATTCCTTTTTTACGTCAAAGCTGGTAATTCTGAACCCCGATTTTACCGTTCAGAATGCGGTTGGGAGTTGGTTTAACTTTAACTTTACAATCACAGATACGGCGGTACAAAACGGCACGCTGTGGGGAACCTATAATGATGAAAATGCTGATTCCTATCTGATTCCTATC
>CALWRP010000140.1 GCA_944383955.1 uncultured Clostridia bacterium | reverse complement strand
GCCTTGCGGTCCCGCTTGCCGGTTGCCGGTGCGGCGGCGGACGGTCGCAGGAGGTCTTCGCCCTGTGCCGGGAGTGCCCGTTTGCCCTCTGCTGCCGGGAGCGCGGGATCGACGCCTGCGCCGCCTGTCCGGAATATCCCTGCCCGCAGCTCGCGGCCTATCAGGAGAAGTATGTCAACCGGTGCAATCAGGCAGAGCCCTGGGAGCTTTGAAGCTTTTTCCAATCAAGATAAAAACGGCAAAACGCCGCCGCGCACTGTGTACAGCACGCGGCGGCGTTCTTTATGGGAAACAAATCTCTGAATCGCCCGGCCTCAATCCATGGCGCGGGATTTATCCTGCTCGACAGCCTTCGCGGCAAACTCCGCGACGGCCATCGCGCCCAGGTCGCCGTCCTTGCGGCCGCGGACGGAAACTGTGCCGGTCTCCGCCTCCTTGTCGCCGACGACAAGCATATACGGGGTCTTCTGCAGCTGCGCCTCGCGGATCTTGTAGCCGATCTTCTCGTTGCGCAGGTCCGCCTCCACGCGCAGGCCGGCGGCCTCGAGCTCGGCGGCGATCTTCTGGGCGTACTCGTGGTGGCGCTCGGAGATCGGCAGGACCTTGACCTGCACGGGGGAGAGCCACAGCGGGAACGCGCCGGCAAAGTGCTCGGTGAGGATGCCGATGAAGCGCTCGATGCTGCCGAACACGACGCGGTGAATCATGATCGGGCGGTGCTTCGCGCCGTCCTCGCCGGTGTATTCGAGCTCAAAGCGCTCAGGCAGCTGGAAGTCGAGCTGGATGGTGCCGCACTGCCAGGTGCGTCCCAGGCAGTCGGTCAGGTGGAAGTCGAGCTTCGGGCCGTAGAACGCGCCGTCGCCCTCGTTGACCTCGTAGTCATAGCCGAGCTCGGTGATGGCCGCGCGCAGCGCCTCGGTCGCGCTGTCCCAGTCCTCCTGCGCGCCCATGTGGTCCTCGGGCATCGTGGAGAGCTCAATGTGATACTGGAAGCCGAAGGTCTTGTAGACGGAATCAATCAGGTTGACAACACCCTTGATCTCGTCCTTGATCTGCTCTCTTGTCATGAAGATGTGGGCGTCGTCCTGAGTGAAGCAGCGCACGCGCATCAGGCCGTGCAGGGCGCCGGAGAGCTCGTGGCGGTGCACCAGGCCCAGCTCGCCCACGCGCAGCGGCAGGTCGCGGTAGGAGTGCAGCTTCGTCTTGTAGACGAGCATGCCGCCGGGGCAGTTCATGGGCTTAATCGCGAAGTCCTGCTCGTCGATGACGGTGGTGTACATGTTCTGCTTGTAGTGATCCCAGTGGCCGCTGCGCTCCCAGAGGGCGCGGTTGAGCATCATCGGGGTGGAGATCTCCTGATAGCCCGCCTTGCGGTGGATCTCGCGCCAGTAGTCGATGAGCAGGTTCTTCAAAATCATGCCCTTGGGCAGGAAGAACGGGAAGCCGGGGCCCTCCTCCATGATGGTGAAGAGCTCGAGGTCGCGGCCGAGCTTGCGGTGGTCGCGCTTCTTGGCCTCCTCCAGCATCGTGACGTAGGCGTCGAGGTCGGCGGCCTTCGGGAAGGAGATGCCGTAGACGCGCTGGAGCATCTTGTTGTTCGCGTCGGCGCGCCAGTAAGCGCCGGTGCAGTTCGTCAGCTTCACGGCTTTGACGTGGCCGGTGCTCATCAGGTGCGGGCCGGCGCACAGGTCGATATACTCGCCCTGCCGGTAGAAGCTGATCTTTTCGCCCTTGCCGGAGTGCTCGGCGATGAGCTCGAGCTTGTAGTCCTGCTTCTTTTCCTCCATCAGCTTCACAGCGTCCTCGGGGGCGAGCTCGAATCGCTCGAGCGGCAGGTCCTCCTTGATGATCTTCTTCATCTCGGCCTCGATCTTCACGAGGTCCTCCGGGGTGAGCGTCTGCTCAAGATCGACGTCGTAGTAGAAGCCGTTCTCAATCGCCGGGCCAATGGCGAACTTCGCGCCGGGATACAGTCTCCCGATGGCCTGGGCCATGATGTGGGCGGTGGTGTGCCAGTAGGCGTGCTTGCCTTCGGCGGAATCGAAGGTCAGAATTTCGAGGGTGCAGTCCTTTGTCAGAGGCGTGCGCAGATCCGCGGCCTCCCCGTCAATTTTGCAGGCACAGGCGGCCTTGTACAGGCCCGCGCCGATCGATTTGGCGATTTCGGCGGCGGTGATCCCTGCCTCGAACTCCTTTGCGTCGCCCTTCAGCATTACTTGAATCATGCGTGACAGTCCCCTTTCGTGATATTTCATATGAAAAACAGCCCCCGCCGTCGGCCGGCGGGAATTGCTTTCGGCACAAACAAAAAGCCTTGCCCCTCCTGGTAAGGGGCAAGGCTTAGCTTGCGGTTCCACCCTATTTTCCGAATTGCTAAACAGGGAAAACCATGTATAACAAAACTCTCTCATAGCTGCCCGTAACGTGGGCAAAGCGTCGCGCCTTATTTCGGCGCGCACTCAAAGGCGGTATTTCAGATTCGTCCGTTCTCCGTGCTTCCAGCCCGTGGCACAGAGTCTCTGAAACGAACAGGTGAGTCGGAAACTCCTTCTCAACGCTTTGGACTATTTTGCTGTTAGTATCATACTAGCATCGGCCCCCCGGTTTGTCAAGAGGGAAAAGCGAATTTTTCCTGCTCCTTTCAAAAAATTATACAATCTGTAATATCGGGAAAAACAAAGAGGGCCATCCTTTGCAAATTCTTCACAGCCGCTGCACACGCGCTTCACTTGCTTCTGGTAAAACGGGGGAAAACATGCTATCATAAGCGTAGCAGGGCAGGGCGGGGGAGACCGGTTTCCCGCTTTCCGGCCCGCCGCCGCCCGGGTGGCGGCGTTTCCCCGCGCGGGGGGGAACTACAGGGGACGCGGACGCGCGGCCCGGGAGGGAGAAAAGCCTTGAATCTTTCAAAGGAAAACATGAAAAAGCTCTTGCTGCTCATCGCGGCCGGCGTGCTGCTCAACGCCGTTGTGCAGCACCTGGATCTGGCCGCCCGCGTGCTGTATCTCTTTTTGGGCCTGATTGCGCCGTTCCTCGCGGGCGCCGCCATCGCCTTTGTGATTAACGTGCCGATGCGCCAGGTGGAGAACCGCCTCTTTCCGGAGCTTCCCCCCGACAAAAGGCCCGGCCGCCTGCGCCGCGCCAAGCGGCCAATCAGCTTCGTCATCACGCTGCTGCTGCTCGGGGGCCTGATGGCCATTGTTTTCTTTCTGATTCTGCCGGAGATCGGGCGCACGCTGCAGAGCTTCATCGACCGGATCCCGATCTTTGCCCAGCAGACGCAGGAATGGGCGGAAACGCTGATGGCGAAATACCCGGAGATTGTCGACGAGATCAGCCGCATTTCCATCGACTGGGAGAAGATCAGCCAGGGCCTGATGAATTTTGCCCAGAACAGCATGAGCGGCGTTCTCAACTCCACGCTCGACATCGCCTCGTCCATCATCGGCGGCGTGATCGGCAGCGTGGTGGCCGTCGTCTTCGCGGCCTACGTCCTTTTGCAGAAGGAGCGCCTCGGGCGGCAATTCCGCCAGCTGCTCTATGCCTTTCTGCCGGAAAAGCACGCCGACCGCATTGTGGAGGTTGGCACGCTCTCCTTCCGCACCTTCTCGGGCTTTCTCTCCGGCCAGTGCATCGAGGCCGTGATCCTCGGCTGCATGTTCTTCCTCACCATGAGCATTCTGCGCTTCCCCTACGCGCTTACGATCAGCGTCCTCATCACCGTCACGGCCCTGATCCCCATCTTCGGCGCCTTTATCGGCTGCATTGTGGGGGCCTTCCTCATTCTCACGGTCGATCCGATGCAGGCCTTCTGGTTTATTATCCTGTTTCTCATTCTGCAGCAGGTGGAGGGCAATCTCATTTACCCGCATGTCGTCGGCAGCTCCGTGGGCCTGCCCTCGCTGTGGGTGCTGGCGGCCGTCACCATCGGCGGCAGTGTCATGGGCATTGTCGGCATGCTGATCTTCATTCCCCTGTGCTCCGTGGCCTACACGCTGCTGCGCCACTATGTGCTCCTTCGCCTGCGCAGGCGCGGGATCTCCGCGGAGAAAATTCTGCACCCGAAAAAGCTCGCCGACCTCACCTTCGTGCGCCATGGGAAGTCGCCTGTGGTCGACGCCGTGCCGGAGGCCGAGGCTGCCTGGGAGTCCGCGCAGGCAGCCGCAGAGGACGCGCAGCCCCGTTCCCCCGCGCCCGCCCCGGAGGAAGCGGCTGCGCAGGAGGAGTCCGCCTCCGCGGCGGATCCGGAGGAGCCCAAACCGTAAGGCGCGTTTTCCCCGCGGCGCGCCCGCGGCATGTTCCCGCGCGCCCTTTTTTCGACAAGCTGAAGGCCGGAAGCCATCGGGAAGCTTCCGGCCTTTTCTGCATTCTTACAGCGGCAGCGAGGCAAACGCGCCGCGCTTGTCCACGAGCACCAGGTGGCCGTCCCGCAGGACGCCCTCCGTGCCCGGATCCAGCGGGAGGCTGATCCAGGACGGCTCAACGAGGCCGAACTCGATCTCTTTTCCGTCCCGATACCAGGCGCGCACCGAGGTGCACGCCCCGTATTCCTCGGTCTGCTGCCGTTCCACCTCGCCGAAGAGGGCGGTGAAGCTCTGGTCGGCGAGCATTTCCGCCTTGCGGGTGGTGATCACGACCAGGTCGAGGTCGGAGTCCGCGCGGGCCGCCCCGCGCGCGTGCGAGCCGACGACGAGCAGAGCCTCCATGGCGGGATCCGAGAGCGCCCAGTCCTTCAGGGCGCGTGTGAATTCTTCTGTCAGCATAGAGCATGGTTCCTTTCCGGTTGAAGTTGAGGGGGGAGCGGCCGCGCGCTCTCAGACCTCTGTCACGGGATGGCCGAGGATGAAGGCCAGAGCGGCTCCCACGGCGGTGCGGTATTCGGCGTACTGCGGGATGAGGAAGCGCACGCCGAACATTTTCTCCAGCACAGGGAAGACCTCTCTGCACTGGGGCAGCTGCGTGAGGTTGCCGATGAGGACGAAATCGCGGATCGAGGTGTTGAGGGCGGAGAGAATGGCGCTCTTGCCGATGCACTGCAGCACCATGTTGAGGATGCCGAGGGCGGTGTCCTCCGGGGAGACGGCGCCGCGCACCTTGCCGAAATTGGAGGCGGTGGCGTGCAGCGGCAGCCCTTCGAGCGGGGCGGTGGTGATATCCTGAATCTGCAGGTCGATGTTCTCGAGGTTCCCGCGCTTGGCGAGCTCGATCACCTCCCAGATATCGGAGGTTTTGAGCAGCAGGTTCGACAGGCCGACAATGGTGCCGCCGCCGATGCCCACGCCGCCGATGTGGGTGATTTTGTCCTCCGAGACACGCACCAGCGAGGTGCCTGTGCCCATGCTCACAACGATCGTCTCTTTGAGCTCGGTGTGGTATGTGGCCCCGAGGCCGTCTGCGAGAAACTCGTCCGCCTTGGCGGTGGGGATGCCGTAGAGCGGCTGCTTGATATAGGCGCTGCCGACGCCGGTGAGCACAATCTTCTCGATGGAGTCCAGCGGGATGTCGTTGTCATACGTATACTTGCCCAGCGCGCCGAACAGGGAAGCGACCGGGTCCGCCGCCCGCACAAAGAGCGGCTTCTGCACACCCTCGTCGCTGATGCCGACAATTTTCGTGGTGCTTCCGCCCACGTCAATTCCAATCACAAAACACATGGAAAGCCCTCCCTGCGTCCAGATTCGCAAAAGCGGGGCCGTGCGGGCTGTCCGCCGGACGGCGCGCCGTGCTCCTTTTCTAATCATAATCGTTTTTCCCTGTTTTTTCAATTCCTTTCTCAGAAATCTGGCAAAACCGCCCGGAGCGAAGGGCCGCCGCCCTTTCGGCCTCTCCTTTTCACGGGGGGCTCCGTGCCGGAGCGGCGCGGGGGAAAACGGAAGGAAAAGATCCGCGGCGCGCGTGCGGAAAAAAGGAGAGAAGTCCTGCAAAAAAGTTCTTGACAATTCTTTTTTGTCATGGTATAGTATTTAAGCACTCGAAATTAAGACATATGCTGGTGTAGCTCAGTTGGTAGAGCAGCTGATTTGTAATCAGCAGGTCAGGGGTTCAAGTCCGTTCACCAGCTCCAAAGGAGCTGTGGACAGAGTGCTACAGCTTAATATGGAGGAGTTCCCGAGTGGCCAAAGGGGACAGACTGTAAATCTGCTGCTTCTTGCTTCGGTGGTTCGAATCCACCCTCCTCCACCAAACAAAAACCTCTGTCGTCTCCCGACAGAGGTTTTTCGTTTGTGGCTCAGGAGGGTGAGATGAGAACAGCACGTCCCGCCCGCAGGCGGGGAAAAACAGTCCGGTGGACTGTTTTTCAGTGCGCGGCTCGCGAATCCACCCTCCTCCACCAGACTGAGTCTGGACGCACTTCGCGTCCGGACTCTTTTTGCTTTACATGGCCTCCGCCGCTCGCGCCGGGGCCGCCAGTCAAAACGGTCACCACAGACAAACAAGGGCGCGTTGCAGAATAAAAAACTGCAGCGCTCCCTTTTTTGTTTTTCAGAGGGAAGCCGGAGACCGGGAACAGGAAGAAAAAGGCAGAGTTTTCCACAAAAAAGGGCGCAAATCACCAGACCCTGGGGCGTTCCCAGCGTCAAATGTGGAAAACTATTTTGTTTTT
>CALWRP010000139.1 GCA_944383955.1 uncultured Clostridia bacterium | reverse complement strand
TCAAGCTCAACGGCGAGCCGTACACCGTTGTCGGTGTGCTCGCGGAGAAGGCCGGCTCGGAGGAAGGCTCCTCCGACGACGCAATTTACCTGCCCTACACGAGCGCCGCGAAGCTTTCCATGAGCAGCGATATCACAAGCTACATCTTCACCGTCGACAGCGATCGCATCGAGCAGGCGCAGGCCGTAATTGAGAGCGCTTTGTATGAGATTTTCCTGAGCGAGGATTTCTATACGGTCACGACGCTCTCCGAAATGCTTGAGACGGTCGAATCGATCACCGGCATGATGACGGCCCTGCTGGTCGGCATCGCCGCCATCTCGCTCCTCGTGGCGGGCATCGGCATTATGAACATTCAGCTTGTCTCCGTCTCGGAGCGCACGCGCGAAATCGGCATCCGCAAATCGCTCGGCGCACGCCAGCGGGTGATTCTGCGTCAGTTTATCATCGAGGCGGGACTGCAGAGCTCCATCGGCGGCCTGCTCGGCATTGCCCTCGGCAGCGGGCTCACGGTGATCGCTTCCTCGCTCATCGGCTTCGACGCTCCGCCCTCCATGACGGCAATTCTCCTGTCATTCCTCGTCTCTGCCGGGATCGGCGTGCTCTTCGGCTATATGCCGGCCCGCCGCGCCGCGCGGCTCAACCCGATCGACGCGCTGCGCAGCGAATAGACGGGAATGGAAAAACAGCGGAGTTTTTTCTCCTGCAGATGAAGGGAACTCTTCCTGCGGTGATATCCTCCTTCACCGCGAAGGCTGGCGCGGCTCCAGATCGAGCAGGACGGCGGGGAACCACGGCCGGAGCGCCCGGGTGATTTCCTCCCTCTGGCCAAACGCGCGGGTAAGCTCCTCTCCGGTGAGCTGAAGCCGTGCGGCTCCCCCGCACACCCGCACGCGGAAATCGCGGTAGCCCATCCCGGCGAGCGCGTCCTCGGCCTGCTCCACATGCTCCAGCATGTCCCGGGAAATGGCTGTCCCCGTGGGAATGCGCGTCGCGAGGCAGGCATAGGCGGGCTTGTCCCACGTGAACAGCCCGGCCTCACGGGAGAGACGGCGCACGTCCTCCTTTGTGAGCGCGCACTCGCGCAGCGGCGAGCGCACGGAGAGCTCCCGGAGCGCTCGCATGCCGGGACGGTCGCCCGCATCGTCGGAGGCGTTCGTCCCGTCAAGCAGGAGGGAGAAGCCGTCTGCCCGCGCGGCCTCGATCAGGCGGGTGAACAGCGCGCGCTTGCAGTGGTAGCAGCGCTCCGGCCCGTTCTCTGCCGCGCCCGGCACGGAGAGCACGTCGAATTCGATCACCGTGAGCGGCATGGAAAGCTCGCCCGCGAGCCGTCGTGCATCGCGCAGCGCAAACGCAGGCTGAAACGGCGTCTTGACGAAGTAGGCTTGCACCTGCGCCCCGTATTGTGCCGCTGCCCACAGCAGCAGCGCCGAGTCCGTCCCGCCCGAAAAGGCCAGGGCGGCGCGGTTGTGTTCCTGAAAAAATTCCCTGAGGGTCATGCCGGAATCTCCTTTCCGCAGGCGGGAAAGCGAGGCTTTCCTTCGCGCCGGAAGAAAGGCCGCTTCCCCGCCTGCGCCGAAAGGGCCGCCGTCCCGAAACCGGGGCAGCGGCCCTTTGTTCTCTCTGGGAAAATCATACCACGCCGGCGGCGGATGCGTCAAGGAAATCACGTCAGCTCCGCCGCACACAGGGAAAATTCCCCACCGGGCTGCCGAAGCGCCGATTCCCAACGCACACAGGAAAAATCCCCGCCGGGCCGTCGAAGCGTCGATTTCCGGCGCAAAGCGCCGCAAACCGATGCTTCGAACGCAATTCACGGCTTCGCCGTGAATTGCAAAAAATCACAAATGTACCGATCCCAGTAGTCCCAGTCGTGGACACCCTCGTGCTCCTCGTAGACGTAGCCGTAAGGGTTGCCGGGGAGGGAAAGGAAGAGATCGCGCGTCTCGCGGGCGCGGTCGAGGAGAAAGTCCTGCGTGCCGCAGGTATGGTAGACGCGCGGCAGAACAGGCAGCGTGCTGTTCTTCTTCACCATGGCCAGCGTGTCCTCGAGCGTGCCCGTGATGTCCTGCCCGTCGTAGAGCAGCTTCTGGCGGCGTTTCCACTCGTCCTCCGGGATGACGGAGGAGCGCGGCGCGCCGGGACGGTTGACGCCCGCGGAGAAGCAGCCGATCGCCGCGTACCGGTCCGGATGGTTGACGCCGATCTTCATCGCGCCGTAGCCGCCCATGGAGTTGCCCGCGATAAAGTTATCCTCCCGCTTCGCCGACAAAGGCAGGAATTCGCGCATGAGACGGGGCAGCTCGTCGCTGACGAAATCGTAAAACCGGCCGCCGTGCGCCATGTTGGCGTAGGAGCTCAGGTGCGCGTTCGGCATCACGACGGCAAGGCCGCGCTCGCTGGCGTACCGCTCGATCGACGTGCGGCGCAGCCAGGTGGTGTGATCGTCCGACGCGCCGTGCAGCAGCCAGAGTACGGGGTGTTCCTCCCCGGACGCGGCGGCGTTCATGCCGATCTCACGCTGCGCGGGCTGCGGAAGCACCACGCTGACGGAGACGGCCATGCTCAGCGTTTCGCTGAAGCATTCAATCTGTAAAAACGCCACGGCTCATTCCCCCTTCCAAATGGCGTTCATCCAGCCGAGCATCGCGGGAAGCTGCGGCTCCCAGCATCGCCAGCTGTGGTCGCCCGGCTCCTCGCGCCAGACGGGAGCAAAGCCGAGCGCGTTCAGATGGTCGCGCATTTTTGTATTCTGATGATAGAGAAAATCCTCCGTGCCGCACCAGAGCCAGAGCTTCGGCGCGTCCTGCACGCGGTCCTCCCGCGCGATTTTTTCGGCGAGGGCAAACAGATCGTTTTCGCTGCCCGCCACCTCGTCCGCCGGGCCGAAGATGTCCTCCCAGAGGTTCGCGCGGAAGCCGCTCTCCCTGCGGCGGACGGTGTCCGACACGTCGAGGCCGCCGGAAAGGCTCGCCGCAGCGCGGAAAAAGTCGGGACGGCTCAGGGCGAGCTTCACCGCGCCGTAGCCTCCCATTGAGTTTCCGGCGACGAAGCGGCCCTCGCGCCGCCTCGACAGGCGCGGGAAAAAGCGCTCGCAGACGGCGGGAACCTCGTGCGCGATATAAGTGTAATAGTCATAGCCGTTTTTCATGTCGGTGTACCAGCCGAGGTGGCCGTTCGGCATCACGACGGCAAAGCCGAGCTCGGAGGCGTACCGCTCGATGCAGGTGTTTCTCCCCCAGGTGGTGTGGTTGTCCGTCATGCCGTGCAGCAGGTAGAGCACGGGGATCTCCCGGCTCTCCTCCGCCTGGCCGACGCCGATCTGGCCCGCGGCGCGCTGCGGCAGCACAACCTCGAGCTGTGAGCTCATCCCGAGCGTCTCAGAAAAAAAGTTGACGTGGATCAACGCCATGGCAATCGTCCTTTCCCGGCCCGGAGAGGGCCGCTTTCCGCACGGCGGAGGGCTTCGGCGCGAAGAGCCCGCGCGGCGTGCGCCTGTTTTGATGATAGCGCGATTTCCCGGCAATGTCAACCGGCCGCCCGGCCCGGTGAAGTACCTTCCGGCCCGGTGAAACGCTCTCCGCCCGGCGAAGTGTTCCCAGGCCCGGAGAAGTGCTCCCCGACCCGCCGGAATGTTCCCGGCCCGGAGAAGTACCTCCCGGCCCGGCGGAACGCTTCTGGCCCGGAGACCCCCGGCACAGCGGAACACTCCCGGCTACTTTCCTTTTTCTTGCCTTTTTCGTCCGCCTGTGATACCTTAATAGACAAGAGGAAAACGGCCGGACAGGAAACGGCAGGCGTTTTGCGCGTTCCCTGTCCGGCAGACGAAAAACGCCCCTGCAAGGGGAGAGGAGGGATCGCCGTGACGGAGCAGCGCTCCGATGAAATCCGATACCGGCTCGCGGACGCGGCAAAGCGCAGCCTGCGCGAGGGCTCCGTCGACAGCCTGACGGTGAGCCGCATCGCGCGGGAGGCGGGGGTGACGCGGCAGACCTTCTACCGCCATTTCGTGGACAAATACGATCTCGTGAACTGGTATTTCGACAAGCTCCTCCTCGAGTCCTTCGAGCACATGGGCAGCGGGCGCACCGTCCGCGAGGGCTACGAGCGCAAGTTCGAGTTCATCCGCCAGGAGAGCGTCTTTTTCCGCGCCGCCTTCCGCTCCAACGCCCAGAACTCGCTGCGCGACCACGACCTCGAGCTCATTCTGCGCTTTTTCACCGATCTCATCCGCAAAAAAACGGGGCGCGACCCCGATCCCGACCAGGCCTTCCTCCTCGAGCTGTACTGCTCCGGGGCCATCGCCATGACGGTGAACTGGGTGCTCGGCGGGATGACGGAATCGCCCCAGGTGCT
>CALWRP010000138.1 GCA_944383955.1 uncultured Clostridia bacterium | reverse complement strand
AAAAAACAAAGCAAAAGGTTTGCCAAAGCTATCCCCTTTTTGTCACACTCTTTTTGAATCCTCAAAGGAATAGCTGTTCAGCTCCGGAAAATCAAGAAACTCCGATAGCGTCATGCCAAAAGCCAGTGCAATTCTATGCAGCGTGAGAACACCGGGATTCTTTGTCAGCCCACGAACAACGTTGTCAAGTGTAGACTGTTTCACTCCGCTCATGTCCGCCAGCTTATTGATAGAAATCCCGCGCTCCTTGCACAGCGACCGGATTCGATTTACATACAGCTCTCCATATTCCATCTCTCTGACCTCATCGCAAGTATCACTCGTTTTCAGATACTTTTGATGATACCAGACAAAACAGGGGAACCTACCCGAATTTGGGTTGACTTTTGAACTTTTCTTTTGCTATGATTAAATTACCCGAATTCGGGTAATCGAAAGGAGGCCTCCCATGCCCGCCTGCACGTTCTTCGGCCACCGCGACGCGCCTCCCCAGCTCCGCGAGCCGCTGCTCCGCACCGTGGAGGAGCTCGTCTGCCGGGAGGACGTCACACAGTTCTACGTCGGCCATCAGGGCGCGTTCGACGCGCTGGCTGCCGGCGTGCTCCGCGAGCTCTCCCAGCGCCTGCCCATCCGCTTCGCGGTCGTCCTCGCCTACCCGCCGCGGGAGGAGGCCGACTGGCGCACCCACCTGTTCCCGGAGGGCATCGAGCTTGTCCCGCCCCGCTTCGCCATCGACTGGCGCAATCGCTGGATGCTCGCACACAGCGACTGCGTCGTGACGTATGTTTGCCGCTCCGGCGGCGGCGCGGCCCGGTATGCCGCCCTCGCCCGGCGGCAGGGAAAGCGTGTGATTGCGCTCTCTCCTCCCGCCTCCCCTCCCGCAGCCCCGCCCCGCGATTGAGCTTTTGGGCGGCTCGGCAGGCGCTTCCGTCTCCGGTGTCGGAACCACAGCGGCGGCAAGCAGCACAGAAGGCCCCGCGTCTGCGGGGCCTTCTGTGCTGCTTGCAGGGAGGGGCTGCATCCGGCTGCAAAGTTTTAGCTTGCAGGGAGGGGCTGCGTGCGGGAAAGCGCCGGAGTGCGCCGCCGTCCGGAAAACGTGCTGTTATCCGTTTGGGCTGCGTCCGGCTGCGGAGTTTTAGCTTGCAGGCAAGGGCTGCGTGCGGGAAAGTGCCGCAGTGCGCCGCCGTCCGGAAAAAGACGCTTCGGGGTGTTTGGCTGCATCCGGCTGCAAAGTTTTAGCTTGCAGGGAGGGGCTGCGTGCGGGAAAGCGCCGCGGTGCGCCGCCGTCCGGAAAAAGACGCTTCGTGCTGTTTTGGCTGCATCCGGCGAGACCGGATGCAGCGTCTGAAGCATCGGTTTGCGGTGCGCGACACCGGAAACCGACGCTTCAGCGGCTCGGTGCTGGAGGGAAAAGTGCTTCGCTTGATAAGGTCGACTTACTGGCGGCTCGGTGGTCGGGGCTCTGGTCTCCGCTTCCGCTCCGGTCGGCGCCTTGTTTGTGTGCCACCGGCACACGGCGCCCCGCGCCCCGCCGCCTTTTGAAAAAGGCGGGCGAAAACTTTACGTTTCGCTCTTTGGCAGCTTTTCGACAGTCTGACCCTTTATTCCTTGTCCTCTCCTGCCCCGCGGCGGCGCGTGTAAGCCGCGCTTCCGCCCACGGCCGCCAGGATCACCACCGCAATCGCAATCCATGGCCCCGCCCCGCCGCTCTCGGTCTCAGCAGCCTGAGACGACGCCGCAGCCGAGGAGACCGCCTCCGACACTGCCGCCGAGGATGCCGGCTCCGCGGAGGACGGAGCCTCCGATACCGTCTCCTCCTCCCCGGCGGTGAATACCGTGCGGGTCAGCGAATCGGTCCAGTCCTCCCCCGTCTCCCCGGAGAGATAGCGCTTGAGCAGCTCGTCGCATGCCCCGTATTGGTGCAGCTCCGCCGCTGCCGCCAGCGCCGGATAGTCTTCGCTGGCCGCGACGAAATTGTTCGTCGCCAGAATGTACGTCTTCTCCACGTCGATCGCGCGCCCGCCGATGCGCAGCTCCGTCACGCGCGCACCGTCCGCCGCAGCCGGGTCCCAGGTGACGGACAGCCCGCTCCACTGCAGGAACGAGCCGGACTCCTCCGGCCATGCGGTGCCGTCGCCTGCCTCCCATGCCGCCTGATTGCGCAGGCCCAGAGAGAGCGAGCTCTCCACCAGGTCGAGGATCGTCTGCCCCGTGACCTCCTTCGTCACCACATAGTTGCCGAACGGCGCGATGGCGATCACGTCGCCGGTCGTCACGTCGCCCTCCGGCAGGCCCCCGCGGATGCCGCCCGTGTTCTCGCAGGCCACGTCGGCCTCCGTCTCCGCCAGGTAGGCGTCGGCGATCACCGTGCCGATCGCGGTCTGAGCGCAGCGCACCTCCTCCCAGCTGTAGGGAACCTCCTCCGGCGAGGAGGCAATCACCGTGCCGAGAATCACGCTCTGCCGCTGCTCAATCGCGCTCACCAGCCCGGCCACGCCGGCGTCCGGCTCCAGCTCCGCCGCGTCGGCGGCGCTCACCAGCGTCTCGCAGTCTGTGGAGAGCTCCACGGGGCGGCCCGTCGCGCGGTCGATTGTCAGCGTAAGCACGCCCACGTTCGCAAAATAGGCCCCCGTCTGCACGCACAGCGCCTCTCCCTCGCCGTCCTTCCAGACGGCAAGGCGGTTCTCCACGTCGTGCGTGTGGCCGTCAATCAGCACGTCAATGCCCGTCGTCTCAGAGACGAGGCGCTCGCTCGTCCAGTCGAGCGCCGGGGAATCGCCCATATGGGCGAGCACCACGATCAGCGTGCAGCCCTCGCTCTGCAGCCGGTCGATCTCCTTCTGCACGCAGGAAACCGGATCCGCGAAGACGAGGCCCTCCACGTTCGCGGGAGCCGTGTCGCCGTAAATGTCAGGGCTCGTCACCCCGATGAGGCCCACGCGAAGCCCCTGCACGGTAATGCCCACCGAGGGCGTGAAAACCGGCTGCTCGCTGTCCTCATAGAGTATGTTGCAGCTGAGGATCGGCGTGCCGCTGTCTGTGCCGAGCTCCGCCAAATGGGAATAGCCATAGTTGAAATCGTGGTTGCCGGGCGTCATGGCTGTGTAGCCGACGCTCTTGAACAGCTCGGCGATCGCTCCGCCGCGCTCCACCGTGGCAAACGGCAGGCCGTGAAAGGCGTCTCCCGCGTCGAGAATGAGGTCGGCCCTCTGCCCCTCCCCGTTCACAATGGTCTGCAGGGCGGCATAGCCCACGGTGTCCTCCCCGGCTGCGTAGCGGCCGTGGGTATCGTTTGTGTGCACGATGCGAAGCGTGCATGTATCTGCATCCGCAAAAACGTTCCCCGGCAGCTGAACCGCCGTGAGCACAAAAAAGAGGCAGACAGCGAGCACGTATTGCAGCGTTTTCTTCATCCGATCTCTCTCCTTTCCCGCGGGCGGAACGCGCCGCCGCGCGGAGACGGGCCGCGCCCCCGAAAGAACCCGGCCCGCCCGTGACAGAAAAGGAGGATGCTTCCCGCAGCCGGGAGCATCCTCCTGTAAAGGCCAAAAACAGAGCTGATTATCTCTTGGAGAACTGCGGAGCGCGACGAGCGGCTTTGAGGCCGTACTTCTTGCGCTCCTTCATTCTCGGATCGCGGGTGAGGAATCCGGCCTTCTTGAGGACGGGGCGCAGGTTCTCGGAATCGACCTGCAGCAGGGCGCGGGCGATGCCGTGACGGATCGCGCCGGCCTGGCCGGTGACGCCGCCGCCGGCGACGCGGCAGACGATGTCGAACTTCTCGTTATTGTTGGTGAGCACCAGCGGCTGGC
>CALWRP010000137.1 GCA_944383955.1 uncultured Clostridia bacterium | reverse complement strand
GCGATCAGCGTGCCGAGCGTCATCTCATAGTTGGTGACGAACGCCGCGGTCATGCCCTCGGCCTCCTCGAGCAGGCGGCAGATCTGGCGGTGGCCGCCCTCGAGCGTGTAGTCGCCGTACGCGATCAGCTCCTCCGCGGGCGCGACGCCGTACTCCTCGAGCGCGGCGCGGTAGCCCTTCAGGCGCATCCGCGAGGTGTAGACGTCCTTCGGCCCGACAAGGATGCCGATGCGCCGGTGTCCGAGCTCGAGCAGGCGGCGCGTCGCCATGCGGGCGGCGTTTTCGTTGTTGAGCAGGACGCAGCTGGCCACGCCGCCGAGCGCGTCGAGCGGCCTGTCGAGCAGCAGAATCGGGATGCCGCGCTCCACGGCGGGGCGCAGGTGGCGCCCGTCCGCGCAGACGGGCATATTGATGATGCCGTCCACGCGCTTGTCGAGCAGAAAGCGCACGGCGCGGCATTCGCGCTCCTCGTCGGTGCGGCAGTCGCAGATCACGACGCTGTAGCCCTGCTCCTGCAGAACGCCCTCGACGACGGAAATGATCTGGGTGACGAACAGATTGCTCAGCTCGGGAATGACGACGCCGACAGTGCGGCTCCGGTTCGATTTCAGCCCGCGCGCGTACTCGTTGACGTGGTAGTCGAGCTTCTCGATGGCCCGCTCAATCGCCGCGCGGTTCTTTTCGCGCAGAACGCCGCCGTTGAGATATTTCGAGATGGTCGCGAGGCTCAGCCCCGTCTCCCGCGCAATATCCTTGATGGTGGCGGCCATGGCGTTCCCTCCGATCCAAAACCGAAACGTTTCTCATTTCAATGCTAGAATAACACAGTCTTTTCCCAATGTCAAACAATTTCTCGGCGCCCGGCAGCATTTTGCGAATATCCGTGCCCGCGGGGCGCTTTCCGGGAAAACAGCCGTCCCTGCGCAGAGAAAGCTTTTGATTTTTGAGCGGATCGACGAAGAATCCGCGAAAAAGCGCCCGCTTCCCATCGAAACTCCCCTCTTGACAAATCGCGCCGCGCATGGTACTGTAAAGAAAACGAAACGTTTCGTTTATTTGACGCGAAACGAGCTGTTGATAACGAGAAAGGAAGCGTGTAACTATGGCTTTGACGACGACGGTCGGGATGCTGCGCCGTGCGCAGGAGGGGCGCTACGCGGTGGGCGCGTTCAATGTGGAGAATATGGAGATGGCGCAGGCCATCATCGCAGCGGCGGAGGAGCTGCGCGCCCCGGTGATTCTGCAGACGACGCCCTCCACCGTGAAGTACGCGAGCACCGCGCTGTACCTCGCGAACGTCGCTGCGCTGGCCCGCGAGGCGAGCGTCCCGGTCGCGATGCACCTCGACCACGGCAGCAGCTACGAGCTGTGCGTGAGCGCCCTGCGCGCCGGGTACACGAGCGTGATGATCGACGGCAGCAAGCTTCCGCTCGAGGAGAACATCGCCTTCACCCGCCGCGTGGCGGAGATGTGCGCCGCGGTCGGCGTGCCGGTCGAGGGCGAGATTGGCCGCGTCGGAGGCAAGGAGGACGACCTCGAGGACGAGGGCGGCTACACGATCCCCGAGGAGGCCGTCCGCTTTGAGAAGGAGAGCGGCCTTTTCTCGATGGCCGTCGGCGTCGGCACGGCGCACGGCTTCTATAAGGTGGCTCCCGTCCTCAACAAGGAGCTGATCACCACGCTGCGCGGAATGCTGACCGCCCCGATGGTGCTCCACGGCGCTTCCGGCCTCTCCGACGACGACGTCCGCGACTGCATCGCCCGCGGCATCTGCAAGGTCAACTTCGCTACCGAGCTGCGCGCCGCCTACACGAAGGCCGTGCGCGAGGTGCTCGCCGACGAGGCCGTCATCGACCCGAAGGCGTACGGCAAGGCGGGCCGCGAGGCGGTTAAGGAGCTTGTCAAGAGCCGTATGCTCGTCTGCGGCTGCGACGGAAAGGCGTAAGGGTATGCGCGAGCTTCTGCTTGGCATTGACATCGGCACCTCGGCCTGTAAGGCCGCCGTGTTCGGCAGGAACGGGGAGGTCGTCGCCCAGACGGCGGAGGAGTACCCCGTCAGCTATCCGAAGCCCGGCTGGGCGGAGCAGGATCCCGAGCTGTGGTGGCAGGCCGTCTGCGCCGCCCTCCGCCGTTTGACGGACGAGGGCCGCTTTTCCGCGGACGAGATCGCGGGTGTCGGCGTCGACGGACAGAGCTGGAGCGCCATCGCCGTCGACCGGGCGGGCCGCGTGCTCTGCCCGACGCCGATCTGGATGGACACGAGGGCGCAGGGAATCTGCGACAGCCTGCGCGGCAGGTACGGGGAGGAGCGCTTCTTCTCCGTCTCCGGCAACCCGCTCTCCCCGTCGTACACCATGCCGAAGGTGCTCTGGTACAAGGAGCAGCTCCCCGGAGTGTACGCGGAGGCGGACAAAATCCTGCAGTCGAACAGCTTTATCGCGTTTCGCCTCACGGGCGAAATTTCGCAGGACGTGAGCCAGGGCTACGGCTGGGCGTGCTTTGACATGGCGCGCGGCGCGTGGGACGAGGCACTCTGCCGCGAAGCGGGGCTGCGCCCGGAGCTGCTTCCGCCCCTTGCGGCGTGCAGCGAGGTCGTCGGCCGTGTGACGGCGGCGGCCGCGCGGCAGACCGGCCTGCGCGAGGGGACGCCTGTCGTCGCGGGCGGCCTCGACGCCGCGTGCGGCACGCTCGGCGCGGGCGTCATCCGCCCGGGCGAGACGCAGGAGCAGGGCGGTCAGGCGGGCGGCATGAGCATCTGCATGGACGTCTGCCGCGCCGACCGCCGTTTGATTCTCGGCGCGCACGTCGTTCCGGGGCTGTGGCTGCTGCAGGGCGGCACCGTGGGAGGCGGCGGCGCGATGAACTGGTTTGAGCGCGAGTTCGGCGCGGCGGAGCGCCGGCTCGCGGAGACGAGCGGCCTGTCGTCGTTCGCGGAGATCGACCGCGAGGCCGCGCAGCTCCCGCCCGGCAGCGAAGGCCTTGTATTTCTGCCGTACCTCGCGGGCGAGAGAAGCCCCATCTGGGACGTGCACGCAAAGGGCGTCTGGTACGGCGTGACGTTCTCGAAGACGCGGGCGCACTTCGCGCGCGCCTGCATGGAGGGCGTGGCCTACTCGCTGCGCCACAACCTGGAGGCGGCGCGCGAGGCGGGCGCTTCGGCGGGCGTGCTCCGCGCGATGGGCGGCTCCGCCAACAGCCGCCTGTGGACGCAAATGAAGGCGGACGTGACCGGCTGCCGCATCGAGGTGCCGGGCTCCGACACGGCGACGTCCCTCGGCGCGGCGATTCTCGCGGGCGTCGGCGCGGGCGTCTACGAGGACTTCGAGGAGGCCGTGCGGAGCACGGTGCGCATCCGGCGGACGCACGAGCCGGACGCCGCGGCGCATGAGGCGTATGAAAAGGGTTATCGGACATATCTTCGTCTGTATGAGAGCTTAAAGGATTTGATGAAGGAGGACGCGCAATGAAAGCAGCGGTACTGCATGGAAACGAAGACATTCGCTATGAGGAATTTCCCACCCCGGAAACCCTTCCCGGGACGGTGAAGGTGCGCGTGCGGGCGACGGGCATCTGCGGCAGCGACGTGCCGCGCGTGCTGCACCACGGCGCGCATTTCTATCCCGTTGTGCTCGGCCACGAGTTCGCGGGCGACGTCGTCGAGGTCGGCGAGGGAGTCGAGGGGCTCAAGGTCGGGGATACCGTCTCCGGCGCGCCGCTTCTGCCGTGCATGAAGTGCGCCGACTGCCAGCAGGGCAACTTCTCGCTCTGCAAGCATTACAGCTTCATCGGCAGCCGCCAGCAGGGCAGCTTTGCGGACTATGTCGTGATGCCCGCCCAGAACGCGGTCAAGTACGACCCGTCCATCCCGTATGAGCAGGCCGCCATGTTTGAGCCGTCGACGGTCGCGCTGCACGGCGTGCTCTGCAACGACTATCAGGGCGGCGGCGACGTCGCCGTCTTCGGCTGCGGCACCATCGGCATCTTCACGCTGCAGTGGGTCAAGATCTTCGGCAGCCGCCGCGTCGTCGTGTTCGACATCGACGAGGGCCGTCTCGCCCTCGCCCGCCGCATGGGCGCTGACGTGACGATCAACACGAAGGAGGAGGGCTTCATGGAGCGCGCGAAGGCGCTCACCGGAGGCCACGGCTTCGACTACGTCTTCGAGGCGGCGGGCAACCCCGTCACGATGCATATGGCCTTCGAGGCGGCGGCCAACAAGGCGCACGTCTGCTTCATCGGCACGCCGCACGTCGACATGAGCTTCACCCCCGCGGAGTGGGAGAACATGAACCGCAAGGAGTTCCGCCTCACCGGCAGCTGGATGAGCTACTCGGCCCCCTTCCCGGGCAAGGAGTGGGAGCTCACGGCGCACTACTTCGCGACAGGCCAGCTCAAGTTCGACCCCGAGTTCCTCTTCAAAAAGTTCCCCATGTCCCAGGCCGCCGAGGCCTTCGCCCTCTTCCATCATCCGGAGCAGGTGCACGGAAAGATTATGCTGGTGAATGAAGCATGATTGTGACGGTAACGCTCAACACGGCGATCGACAAGCTCTACCTCGTCGATGAGCTGCTCCCCTTCGAGGTGGGCCGTGTGCGCGAGGTGGTCAACACGGCGGGCGGCAAGGGCATGAATGTCTCTCGCGTGGCCGCGCTCTCCGGCGAGGCGGTCACGGCGATGGGCTTCGCGGGCGGCTACACGGGGCAGCTGTTCCGCAGCCTCATCCGCGAGCCCAATATCACCCCCGCGTTCACCGAGACGGCGGGGGAGACGAGATGCTGCGTCAACGTGCGGGACAAAAAGACGAACCGCAGCACCGAATTCCTCGAGCCCGGCTGCCCCGTGACGGCGCAGGAGCTCGACGCCTTCCTCGCGGATTTCCGCCGCGAGCTGCCGAAGGCGGACGTGGTGACGATCTCCGGCAGCATGCCCGCGGGCGTGCCCTCCGGATTTTACGCCGGGCTTGTGCGCGAGGCTCGCGCCCTCGGCAAGCCGATTCTTGTGGACACCAGCGGGACGGCCCTGCGCGAGACGATCCCCGCCGGGCCCACGCTCATCAAGCCGAACACCGACGAGCTCGGCCAGCTCACCGGCGCGGACGTCTCCTCCATGGAGAGCTGCGCCGCCGCGGCGCGGCAGCTGCGCGAGGCCGGGGCGGAGACCGTGGCCGTCTCCCTCGGCAGGGACGGCGTGCTCGTCGTCTCCGGCGAGGGCGTGTTCCGCGGGCTGACGCCGGACGTGCCGGTCGTCAACACCGTGGGCTGCGGCGACAGCATGGTGGCCGGGTTCGCGGTGAGCCTGGCGCGCGGCAAGCCGCTCGAGGAGGCGATCCGCTTCGCGGTGGCCGTCTCCACGGCGAACGCCCTGACAAAGGAGACCGGTTATTACCGCAGGGAGGATCTCGACCGGCTTCTGCCCGAGATCCGTGTGGAGCGGATTTCCCGCGCCTGACGCTGTTTCCCGCCCCCGGGGAGGAGGGCGGAGAGATTTATATAAGGAAAGGAAGCGCAACGAAATGACAGTGATCGATCCCAACCGCGTCCCCACGAGGACGCTCTCGACCGGCGAGAAGATCCCCTGCATCGGCATGGGCACCTTCGGCTCGGACCGCTACGGCGCCGAGGAGGTTTCCGCGGCGGTGGCGGGCGCAATCCGCTGCGGCTACCGCATGTTTGACTGCGCCTCGGTTTACGGCAACGAGGACCTCATCGGCAAGGTGTTTGCCGAGGCGTTCGCGGAGGGCGCCGTCAAGCGCGAGGAGCTCTTCATCATCTCGAAGGTGTGGAACGACATGCACGGCAAGGGCGACATTCTGCTCTCCTGCGCGAAGACGCTCAAGGATCTGCAGCTCGACTTCCTCGACGCCTACTTCGTGCACTGGCCCTTCGCCAACTACCACGCCCCCGGCTGCGACGGCGACTCCCGCAACCCCGATTCCAAGCCGTTTTATGTGGACGACTTCATGGTCGCGTGGCGGCAGATGGAGCGCCTGTATGACATGGGCCTGGTGCGCAACCTCGGCATGTCGAACATGACGATTCCGAAGCTCGAGGCCGTGCTGCCCCTGTGCCGCGTGAAGCCCACCCTCATCGAGATGGAGCTGCACCCGGCCTTCCAGCAGCCCGAGCTGTACGACTACTGCGTCGCGCGCGGGATGCAGCCCGTCGGCTTCTGCCCCATCGGCAGCCCCAACCGCCCCGACCGCGACAAGGCCGAGGGCGATGTGGTCGACACGGCGATGCCCGCCGTGGAGGCCGCCGCGAAGGCGCACGGCATTCATCCGGCGCTCGTCTGCCTCAAATGGGCGGCGCAGCGCGGGCAGATTCCGATCCCGTTCTCGGTGCATGAGAAGAACTATGTCGGCAATCTCCAGTGCGTGACGGAGGATCCGCTCACCGACGCGGAGATGGAGGCCATCCGCCTCGCCGATGAGAACTGCCGTCTTGTCAAGGGCCAGGTGTTCCTGTGGCCCGGCGCGACCGACTGGCGCGCGCTCTGGGACGAGGACGGCGTGATTGCACAGTAAGGAGGAAGCGCAATGCTCAAAGGAATTCCCTCGATTCTCTCTCCCGAGCTGCTCAAGGTGCTCATGGAGATGGGCCACGGCGACGAGCTCGTCCTCGCGGACGGCAATTTCCCCAAGTTCGCCCACCCGGCGAACGTCATCCGCCTCGACGGCCACGGCATCCCGGAGATCCTCGACGCGATTCTGAAATTCATGCCCCTCGACCCCTACGTCGAGCATCCGACGATCTTCATGGAGGTCCTCCCGGACGATCCCTACAAGCCCGAGATCTGGCCCGTCTACCGGGAGATCGGCCAAAAGTATGAGAAGGACGGCCTGCGCGAGCTGGCTATTAACAAGTTCGAGTTTTACGAGCGCGCCAAAAAGGCCTATGCCGTCGTCACCACCAGCGAGGCCGCGCTCTACGCGAACGTGATTTTGAAGAAGGGCGTCGTCTCCGAATAACGCGGCGGTTTGCCGTCTCCCCGCCGGCGGCGGGAACGGGCAGGCTGACCCCACAGCAAACAGAAAACCGGAGCCGTTTTGAGCGATACCGCTCAGAACGGCTCCGGTTTTTTCAGCAGGCGGGCGCGGCGCCCCGCCGGTTACTTGCAGAAGCGCTCGATATAGTTTTCGATGGACTGCTGGATGACCTCGATGGCGCGGTCGCGGCCGCTGACCTCGTTGACGACGGTCTCCTTGGCCTCGAGGGCCTTGTAGACGCTGAAGAAATGCTTCATCTCGTCGAAAATGTGGGTGGGCAGCTCGCTGATATCCTGATAGACGTTGTAGGTGGGGTCGTCGAAGGGGATGGAGATGATCTTCTCGTCGCGGCGGCCGTTGTCGAGCATGGAGATCATGCCGATCGGGTAGGCGTGGACGAGCGTCATGGGGGCGACGGGCTCCGAGCAGAGGAGAAGCACGTCCAGCGGGTCGAGATCGTCGCCGAAGGTGCGGGGGATGAAGCCGTAGTTCGCCGGGTAGTGCGTGGAGGTGTAGAGGATGCGGTCGAGCTTGAGCAGGCCGGTCTCCTTGTCGAGCTCATATTTGTTCTTGCTGCCCTTGGAGATCTCGATCACGCACATGTAATCCTCGGGGCGGATGCGCTTCGGGTCGATATCGTGCCAGATGTTTGCCATAGTCATTTCTCTCCTTCCGGCGCGCCGAAACGCGCGCTGTTGATCCGTTCTCTTTCAGTATACTCCCCTTTCGGGGCAGGCGCAAGAACCGTTTTTTCGGGGCGGAGGAGGGCTTGTCCCGCAGAGGGGCTTCGCCGCCGCGCTCTCTCTATTTTGCCGCCGCGGGCTGGGGCGGGGGCACGTCCGCGGAGCCTCCCTGCCGCTTCATGACCACCAGGAAGCAGATGAAGTGGGCGAGCGCCGTCAGGCCCCAGGAGACGGGGTAGGAGAGGTAGAGCGTCCAGAGCGAGTGGTCGAGGGCGAAGACGGTGAAGATCCACACCACGCGCAGGCCGCACGCGCCCGTGAGGGAGACGACGGTGGGCAGCACGGAGTAGCCGAGGCCGCGCAGGCTGCCGCAGCACACCTCCATCATGCCGCAGAGGAAATAGGTGCCGCAGATGAGCTCCAGGCGCAGAATGCCGAAGGAGACGACCTCCGGATCCGAGGTGTAGACGCTGAGCAGCGGATAGCGCAGCAGATAGAAGATGAGGCCGAGGGCCGCACCCACGCCGAAGACAACGCCGAGGCAGCGCAGGAGGATCGGCATCAGGCGGCTGCGCTTGCCCGCGCCGAGGTTCTGGCTCGTGAAGTTGAGCGACGTCTGGTAGACGGCGTTCATCGAGGTGTAGATGAAGCCCTCGAGGTTCGAGGCGGCGGAGTTGCCCGCCATGGCCACCGAGCCGAAGGAGTTGATCGAGGACTGAATCAGGACGTTGGAGATGGAGAAGATCGCGCCCTGGATGCCGGCGGGCAGGCCGACGCGCATGATCTGCAGCAGCTTCATGCGGTTGATGCGCAGGCGGCGCAGGTCCACGCGGTAGGGGCCCTCTGCGTGCATGAGGCAGAGCAGCACAAGGCCCGCCGAGACGCACTGGGAGATCACGGTGGCCAGGGCCACGCCCGCCACGTCCATGTGCAGCACGATGACGAAGAAGAGGTTGAGCACCACGTTGACGCAGCCCGCGATGAGCAAAAAGTAGAGCGGGCGCTTGGTGTCGCCCACGGCGCGCAGGATGGCCGAGCCGAAGTTATAGAGCATGATGACCGGCATGCCGGCGAAATAGATCTGCATGTAGAGCGTGGCCTGGCCGATGACGTCCTCCGGGGTGCCCATGAGCAGGAGCAGCGGCTCCGCGAGCAGCACGCCAATGAGAATGAGGGCCACGCCGGAGACGAGGCTCACCGTGATGGAGGTGTGCACGGTGTCGCTCAGCTCGGCCTCGTCGCGCGCGCCGACAAAGCGGGCGGTGAGCACGTTCGCGCCGATCGAGAGGCCCATGAAGACGTTCACCAGCAGGTTGATCAGCGCCGAGGTCGAGCCCACGGCGGCCAGCGCCTGGCTGCCGGAGAACTGGCCGACCACAATGATGTCGGCGGCGTTGAACAAAAGCTGCAGAATGCCCGAGAGCATCAGCGGGACGGCAAAGAGCAGCATCTTCCCCAGAAGGGGGCCGTTTACCATATCGATCTCATACGATTTTTTCATTTCCGTCTCCCCAATCGGCCGTTGCGTCCGCCTCGCGGCGGGCTGTGACAGGCCCGCTGCGGGAGGGAGCCGCGCAGGTCTGCCGCGCCGTCTCCCGCCCGACGCGGGCGGTTGTATCTGTATTTTAGCACAAAAAGAATCCCCCTGCAACGGGTTGCGGCAGGGAAAACGCTCAAGGCGTCGTGCGCGGGCCGGGACGGCTCAGCGGGGGGAGGGGAGGCGGCGGCGCGCGGGCGAGGACGGCTCAGCGGGGGAGGAGGGAGGCGGCGGCGAGGGCGCGGCGCAGCCGGGAGCGGGCGGAGGCCGGGAGAGGCGCGGCGGCACGGCATGGCCCGGCGCTTCGTCCGCACAGGCGCAGCGCCTCCTTGACAAGGGCGGGCGAGCGGCCGAGGGCGCGGATGAGGGGCAGCCAGTAGAGCTGATCCTGCTGGCAGAGGGCGGCGTCCCCGCGGAAGAAGGCAAAGCACAGGCGGTGCACCTCCTCGGGCACAAGGTTGGCGAGGGAGGAGACCACGCCCTTGCCGCCCAGGGCCAGCACGGCCGCCGTCTCCCCGTCGCCGGAGGCATAGAGGGCGAGAGAGGAGCCGCAGGCGGCGCGGATGTCGGCAATGCGGGCGATGTCCGTTCCGTCCTCGACGGCCCCGCAGACGTTCGGCAGGGCGGCGAGGCGGCGGTAGGTGCGCGGGGAGATCCGCCGGCCGGGCCGTCCTCCCCCCTGCACGAGGACGGGCAGGGCGGCCGCGTCCGCCGCCGCGGCCAGGAAGCGGAAGAGCTCCTCCTGAGAGGAGAGGGAGGCGGGCGGCTCGAGGAGGACGGCGTCTGCCCCCGCGGCCCGCGCCCAGGCGGCGAGCTCCATGGCGTCCGGGCCGGAGACGCCCGCGAGGATGGGCAGCCGCCCCCTTGTCCGACGCCGGCAGCAGGCCACGGCCTCCAGGCGCTCCCCGGCGGTGAGGAGATCTCCCTCCCCGGTGTGGGCGGCCACGGCCAGGGCGTCCGTCCCGGCGGCCTCGTGGGCGTCGGCCAGGGCGGCGAGGGCTTCGAAGTCGAGGGAGCCGTCCCGCCGCATGGGGGTGACGAGGGACGCCGCGCTCCCGCGGAATACCGTTCGTTTCATCTTCGCTGTTCCTCCTTGCGGGTGGTTTCCGCCGGGCGGAGGGCCGCGCGAAGCCAAACCGGGGGCAGGGCGCGCCTCCCCGCGGGGCGGTGCTGCTCCTATCGTATGCTTCCCTGCAAAAAAATGACAACAAACAGAAAAAATTTTTATATTTGATGAAACAAAACCACCCCTTTTTTCGTCTATCTCTATAGAAGGCGTTCCACACGGGAGCGCAGAAGAGGGGGAGTTCTCATGGCACAGCTCAAACGGCAGATTCTGATATACGGCGCGATCTTTGCCGCTCTGCTGTTCGTCTCGATGGCGGCGGTGCTCCTCGTGTCCACCGTGGCGCAGACGGGGTCCTCCCCGCAGGCGTCGGACACGCCGAGCCTTGTGATTCTTCGCAGCGACGAGGAAGGCCCCGCCCTGCTTGTGGAGCAGGAGGAGGACGTCGCCGCCGTTCTGTGCGTCTGAGCGAGGCGCACACAGGGATGCGCAAAGCGCCCCCGGATCCGGTTGGGATCCGGGGGCGCTTTGCGTTCAAACTCCGCGCGGGTTCAGTCTGCCCAGAGGACGGGGCGGCCCTCGGCGCGGGTGCGGGGCAGATCGAGGAGGCGCTGGTTCGCGCTGCCGCGGAAGAGGAGCGTGAGGTCGCGCTGCGCCTCGAGATAGGGGCCGTCGATGAGCACGTCCACCTCGCGCAGGAGGGCGGCGACGGCCGGGTCGTCCAGGTCGAGGAGCTGCTCGTAGGTGTAGCCCGTGTAGCAGAAGACGTCTCCCCCCGCCCCGTGAACGAGGCGCGCCAGCTCGGCAAGCGGCTCCGGCTGGCAGAACGGCTCCCCGCCGGAGAGCGTCACCCCGCGCAGGAGCGGGTTCTCACGGTACTGCTCAAAGAGCTCCTCCACCTCCGCGTCGTAGCCGCCCGCGAAGTCGTGCGTCTGCGGGTTGTGGCAGCCGGGGCAGCGGTGCGGGCAGCCCTGGGTGAATACCGTCAGGCGAAGGCCGGGGCCGTCGACGATTGAATCGCCGACCACCCCGGCAATGCGCAGCTTCATCGGTTCCGCCTCACAGGCCGTGCTTGACGCGGTCGTTTTCCTCGGCGCGCTTGGCGTTGTTGAAGCGGTCGAGCGTTCCCACCAGATAGCCGGTGATCCGGCGAATGCGGGCAAAACCGACGCCCTCGCCCACCATCATCGTCTCGTTTGCTGCCGTAGTCTTCTGTGTCATGGCTCTTGTTCTCCCTTTCTCATGCGGCGATGCGATCGCCGTCTGCTGTTTCAAATGATATAGACGCCGCGGGGAATGGCCCCCGGCAGCTCACTCCAGGCCCACAAAGCGGGGCATGGAGGGATATTTCTTTCTCAGCTCGCGCAGCTTCTCGATGCTCACGCCCTCGCCCTCGCGGCGGCCGCAGCGCGGGCACACGTCGCCGATGACGCCGGTGTAGCCGCACACGGGGTCGCGGTCCACGGGGTGGTTCACGCTGCCGTAGCCCACGCCGCACTTCTGCATCCAGCGGATCACGCTCTCGAAGGCCTCGAGGTTGCGGCAAACGTCGCCGTCGAGCTCCACATAGCTGATGTGGCCCGCGTTCGTCAGCGCGTGATAGGGGGCCTCGAGCTCAATCTTTTTGAAGGCGCTGATCGGGTAATACACCGGGATGTGGAATGAGTTCGTGTAATAGTCGCGGTCAGTGATGCCGGGAAGCTTGCCGTATTTCTTCTGGTCGATGCGCAGGAAGCGGCCGGAGAGGCCCTCGGCCGGGGTGGCCAGGAGGGTGAAGTTGAGGCCGGTCTGGCGGCTCTCCTCATCCATGCGCTCGCGCATGTGGCCGATGATCTGGAGGCCCAGCTTCTGGCTCTCGGCGCTTTCGCCGTGGTGCTTGCCGGTGAGGGCCTTGAGCGTCTCCGCCAGGCCGATGAAGCCCACGCTCAGCGTGCCGTGGCGCAGCACCTCGGCCACACTCTCATCTGGCCCGAGCTTGTCGGAATCGAGCCACACGCCCTGTCCCATGAGGAAGGGGTAGTTATACACCTTCTTGCCGCACTGGATCTGGAAGCGGTGCAGCAGCTGGCGGATCACCAGATCGATGCGGTCGTCGAGCGTTTTATAGAACTTTTTCAGATCGCCCTTCGCCTCGATGGCGATGCGCGGCAGGTTGATGCTGGTGAAGCTCAGATTGCCGCGGCCGCAGGTCACCTGGCGGTCCGGGTCGTGCACGTTGCCCATCACGCGGGTGCGGCAGCCCATGTAGGCCACCTCGGTGTCGTAATCGCCGGGCTTGTAGTATTGCAGATTAAACGGCGCGTCGAGGAAGCTGAAATTCGGGAAGAGGCGCTTCGCCGACGTGCGAATGGCAAGCTGGAACAGATCATAGTTCGGGTCGCCGGGATTGAAGTTGACGCCCTCCTTGATCTTGAAGATCTGCACCGGGAAGATGGGCGTCTCGCCGTCGCCGAGGCCGTCCTCTGTGGCGAGGAGCAGGTTGCGGATCACCATGCGCGCCTCGGGGGAGGTGTCGGTGCCGTAGTTGATCGAGGAGAAGGGCACCTGCGCGCCCGCGCGGGAATTCATGGTGTTGAGGTTGTGCACCAGGGCCTCCATGGCCTGGAAGGTGGCGTCGTCCGTGTCCGCCTCGGCGGTGCGCATCGCGTAGGCGTGGGCGGCCAGCGCCTCCTGCGCGGAGATCGCCTCGAAGCCGTTCTCCCTCTGGTGGGCGGGCAGCCACTCGCTGAGCGCCTGGCCGAAGGCCTCGCCACGCTGGAGCGTCGGCTCGCTGCCTACGCTCTCGCGCACGGCGCTCACCAGGGCCCTGGCGTCCCCGCGGCTCATGCCGTGGGAGACCTCGAAATACTGGGCCAGCGCCTTGAAATACGCCTTGCGGAACGTCTTGCGCACGCCGCCGGCCATCGCGTAGTCGAAATTCGGCACGCTCTGGCCGCCGTGCATCTCGTTCTGGTTGGCCTGGATCGCGATGCAGGCGAGCGCCGCATAGCTGCGGATGTCCTTGGGCTCGCGCAAAAAGCCGTGGCCTGTGCAGAAGCCGCCGGAGAACAGGCGGATGAGGTCGATCTGGCAGCACGTCTCTGTGAGCATGTAGAAGTCCTCGTCGTGGATATGGATATCGCCGTTGATGTGGGCGGCGGCGATATCCTTCGGCAGGACATGATTGTTGATGAAGTACTTGCTGCCCTCCGAGCCATACTTGAGCATGGTGCCCATGGCGGTGTCGGCGTCGATGTTGGCGTTTTCGCGCTTGATGTCGGCGTCCTTCGCGTCGCGGAAGGTGAGCTCCTTGTAAATATCCATCAGGCTGCTCTCGGCCTGGCGGATCTTGGCGTGCTCGGCGCGGTAGAGGATATAGGCCTTGGCTGTTTTGGCGTAGCCGAAGGCGATCAGCTGCTCCTCCACGCGGTCCTGCACCTGCTCCACGGTGGGGATGTCGTTCCCCTCCACGCTGGCGGCCACCTTCTTCGTGAGCACGTCTATCATTTCCGGCGTCATGGCTTCCTCGCCCACGGCCTGATTGGCCTTGCGGATCGCGCCGAAAATCTTCGAGGCGTCGAACTGCACTACAACGCCGTTGCGCTTGCGGATTTGTCTCGGCATCCGTGCGATGCTCCTTCCCTTCCCGCCGTTCACCGCGCGGCGCGCGGCGGGGGATTTGCTGTTCCTAAAAAAACGAACTGCATATGATTGTACAACATCTAGTTGTTCATGTCAATGCCGCAAAAGCCGGACAACAAGATGTTGAAAACCGGTTGAAAAGTTGAAACAGCCCCGAAGGCCGCTTCCCGGCTCAAAAACTTTTCCACAGCGCGGGGGAGAGAGGGGAAGGAGGAAAAACTTTCCAAAAAATTTTTTTTGAGGGCTTTCGATGGAGGGCGCAAAAAACGGACCGCAATCTCCGGGGGAGATTGCGGTCCGCGGTGACGAGCGAGCTGCCAAAGGGCAAAACGTAAAAAGTTTCGCCCGCCTTTTCAAAGGGCGCGTTCCGCGCGGGCATTGCCGACCGCAGGTCCGGGAGCGAGTTGGAACCGTCCCGCGCCGCGCAGGTCACTGTTTTTTCACGGCTTCCGCGCGGGCATTGCCGACCGCAGGTCCGCAGGTCCGGGAGACAAACTCTGCGACGCGGCACAGGCGGGGGTAGGCGTACTCGAAGAAGCGGAGATAGGACTCGCAGAAGAAGTTGCGCTGGAACGTGCCGTCCGCAAGACGCGGCTCGCGGTAGCGCTTGCAGCCGTTGCCGCAGAGCGGACGCCAGCGGCAGGCGGCGCACGCGGGGTCCGGCGTCATGGACTCCTCGATGAAGCGCAGCTCCTGGCGCTTTTGGTAGATTTCCTCGAAGGAATTGTGGTTGACGTTCCCCAGCAGATAGCGGTCGGTGACATAGAAATCGCACGGATAGACGCCGCCGTCGGCCTCGACGACGTTCTGCAGGCTGCACACGCCGGACATGCCGCACGACTCCGGCGGGATGCCGAGCAGCATCTGCACATAGTTGTCAAACTGGCGGATGCTCACCGTCTCGCCCTTCTCGAGATCCTGCCACCAGCAGTCGAAGAGGCGGCAGAGGAAGTCTCCGTAGGCCTTCGGGGTGAGGGAATACGGGTGCGCGCCGGGCGTCTCGCCCAGGGGATCGAGGCAGGGGATGAACTGCAGATAGCGCAGCCCCCGGCGGCGGAACGCGCCGTAGACCTTGTTGATGTTCCGGGCGGTGCGCGCGTGCACCACGGTGAGGATGTTGAACTCCACGCCCTCGCTCTCGAGCAGATCGATCCCGCGCAGCACGGCGGGGTAGGAGCTCTTTCCGGCCTTTGTGAGGCGGAAGGCGTCGTTCGTCTCCTTGGTGCCGTCCAGCGACACGCCCACGAGGAACCGGTTCTCGCGGAAGAAGGCGGCCCACTCCTTTGTGAGGAGGGTGCCGTTCGTCTGCAGGGCGTTGTGGATCGGCAGGCGGCGGGTGTTGTATTTGTTTTGCAGCTCCACCGAGAGGCGGAAGAAATCGAGGCCGCGCAGCGTCGGCTCGCCTCCCTGGTAGGCGATCGTCACGTCGTCCTCGGCGAACGCGAAGACGCGGCGCATCAGATTGTCGAGCGTCTCCTCGGTCATCATGCCGTAGGAGGCCTGCTCGCGCTTCTCTGTGAGATCGCAGTAAAAGCAGTATTGACAGTGCAGGTTGCACTGGCCCGAAGCGGGCTTGATCAAGAGATTGATCGGCGGCACAGTATCACGTCCTTCCCCAAAAGCCGCGGCGTTCCTTACATTATATACCGCTTTCGGGAAGGGGTCAACCGGTCAGCCGCGGCGCTGCGCCTCGCGCTGGTATTTCATGCGCGTGGCAAGGCCGCCGCGGATGTGCCGCTGGGCCTTGTTCACATCGAGAATCCGCTTGACGTCGCGGTACAGCGGCGGATCGATCGTTTTGAGCCGCTGAGACACGTCCTTGTGCACCGTGCTCTTGCTGATGCCGAATTTTTTCGCGGCGGCCCGCACGGTGGCCTTGTGCTCGCGGATATAGGTTCCCAGCTCCACGGCCCGCTCTTCTACGATGCCCTTCATGGCAGCGCCTCCCCAACTGTCGTTTGTCCCATCTATATGCGGGGAGAGAGGGGGAGTATGCGCGGCTGCGGCCGCGCGAAGTAATAAGGAAGAGGGAAGAGGGAAGAAGTGTGGCTGCGCGGCTGCGGCCGCGCGAGGGAAGAAGGAAGAGGGAAGAGGCGCAGCATGATTTTGCGGCGCGCGGCGCCGGGAAATAACGCTTCGACAGCCCGGAGGTTCTTTTTCCTGCGCGAATAAAAAAGGAAACAAAAGCGCCGTGCCCCGGCTGGATGCCAGAGGCACGGCGCTCTTCTTCTGTTCGCGACGCCGCAGCGTCGCCACCACACCTATTCCTTATTCCCTCGCGGCCGCGGCCGCGCGGTACACTCTCGCCTCAAACGGCCGCAGGGCGTCGCTCTCGCCTTCATAGTTGCCGA
>CALWRP010000136.1 GCA_944383955.1 uncultured Clostridia bacterium | reverse complement strand
CATAGCAAGACCCCTTTGCGGTACTGGCCGCAAAGGGGTCGATTTCTTACACCGAGGTTCGCCGCGGGACGCGGCGTGCGCGACTTGCTGACCGCAGGTCCGCGGGCGCATAGCAAGACCCCTTTGCGGTACTGGCCGCAAAGGGGTCGATTTCTTACACCAGGGTTCGCCGCGGGACGCGGCGTGCGCGACTTGCTGACCGCAGGTCCGCGACTTGTGTCCAGCTTCAAGCTGGTTAGCCTGCGACGCCGCAGATGATGGTGATGATGCGGATGACGAAGAGGGCGCCGACGCCGTACATGATGGGGGAGATGTCCTTGGCCTTGCCGGTGAGGAGCTTGAGGATGACCCAGGCCAGCATACCGAACATGATGCCGTTGGCAATGGAGTAGGTGAAGGGCATCATGAAGATGGCGAGGAAGGCGCCGACAGCATCGGCGATATCGCCCTCGAACTTCACCTTGAGAACACTGCTCATCATGAGGAGGCCGACGAAGATGAGGGCCGGCGCGGTGGCGAAGCTCTGGATGGCGGTGAAGATCGGGTAGAGCGGGATGGCGATGAGGAAGAGGACGCCGGCAACGACAGCCGTCAGGCCGGTGCGGCCGCCCTCGGAAACGCCCGCGGAGGACTCGACGTAGCTGGTGACGGTCGAGGTGCCGAGGCAGGCGCCGACGACGGTGCCGATGGCGTCAGCCATCAGGGCTCTGCCGACACGGGGGAGCTTGCCCTCCTTGTCGAGGAGGTTGCCCTTGGCAGCGACGCCGACGAGCGTGCCGACGGTGTCAAACAGGTCGACAAACAGGAAGGCGAAGACAACCACGAGGAAGTCGACGATATGATTGGCGGCGAAGCCGAAATCAAACTGGAGGAAGGTGGGGGCGAGGGACGGGAAGGGCGTGTAGTTGGCGAAGGAGGGGATGTTGGAGAACACGCCGGCCTCAATGTCAACCGTATACCAGCCGCCGAGCTCCGCGATGATGCCGAGCCCCCAGGTGACGAGGATGCTGATGAGGATGGCGCCCTTGACGCGGAAATGATGGAGAGCGGCCAGGATGACGAGGCCGATCAGGGCCAGGGAGACGGTGGCGGACTTGAAGTTGCCGAGGCCCACGAGGGTATCGGCGCCCGTGGAGACGACAATGCCGGCGCCCTTGCAGCCGATGAGGGTGATGAACAGGCCGATGCCGGCGGTGATGGCATACTTGAGGTTCTCCGGGATGCCGTTGACAATCTTCTCACGGAACTTGAAGGCCGAGAGGACGATGAAGACGAGGCCCTCGACGAGAACGGCAGTCAGGGCGATCTTCCAAGCGTTCTCGCCCAGGCCCATGCCGATGCAGACCGTGTAGGTGAAGTAGGCGTTCAGGCCCATGCCGGAAGCCAGAGCCACCGGGTAATTCGCGAGGAAGCCCATGATGAAGGTCGCGAGGGCGGCGGAGAGAGCCGTGGCCACGAAGACCGCGTTCTGATCCATGCCGGCAGCCGCGAGCATGCTCGGGTTCACCGCGAGGATGTAGGCCATCGCCAGGAAGGTTGTGATACCGGCGATGATTTCGGTTTTGACGTTGGTTCCATGGCCCGCGAGATCGAAGAAGTCCTTCTTCGCCGGGGCGGAACTTTTCTTGTTCCCTGCCATGTGTTCCATTCCTCCTGTAACATAAAATAAAATAAGTCCGGTCAACTCACATGCCGGACAGCATTCCGGGGCACTCTGAGCGTTTTGCGCGGTAAAACGGGCGCAAAGCCCCATTTGTCCCCCGAACACCCTTCATTATACGAAGTTCGACGCCGGAAAGCAATCGCCTAATTCCACAAACTTTTCATTCCTGAGAAACAATTTATTCACACTTTCTGTGCACTCAGCTGAATTTTCCGGCTCTGCGGTGTGAGGGTTTGCCAGTTTGCGAGCAAAAACGGGGCGGCGACGCGCGTTTTCCCGCGCTTTCGCCGGAGAAGGAAGACGGAGGGCCGAAGAACAGGGAGGGCGCCGCTGCGCGCGCCGCATAATGGAGCGCACGGGGAGGCATGATAAGCAAAAACAGGCGGGGAGGAAACGCGCGATGATTACGAGAATCGGGGAAAATACGCTGCGCTTTGCGCGCGGGCCGTGGGTGGCCGGTTGGGCGTCGTCCGTGGGCAGAAAGGAGAAGGAGGGCCCGCTTGGCGCGCTGTTCGACCAGTGCCACGAGGACACCATGCTCGGGGCGGACAGCTGGGAGCAGGCCGAGAGCCGCCTGCAGGCCGAGGCGGCGTCGCTCGCGCTGCGCAAGGCGGGGGTGGAGAAGGAATCGCTCGACTGCGTGTTCGCCGGGGATCTGCTCAACCAGTGCGCCGCCTCGGTGTTCGGCCTGCGGGAGCTCGGCGCGCCGTATCTCGGCCAGTATGGGGCGTGCTCCACGATGGCGCAGACGATCGGGGCCGCCTCGGTGTTTGTGGAGAGCGGGGCGGCGCGGCGGGCGCTGGCGGTCACCTCGTCGCACTTCTGCTCGGCGGAGCGGCAGTTCCGCCTGCCGCTCGAGTACGGCGGCCAGCGCACGCCCACGGCCCAGTGGACGGCCACGGCGGCGGGGGCGGTGGTGCTCTCGGCGGAGCCGCCGGCGGGGGCCGCGAGCGCCGTCTCGGTGCGGGAGGTCTCCTTCGGCCGCATGGTGGATCTGGGCGTGAAGGACGCCGCCAACATGGGGGCCGCCATGGCTCCCGCCGCCTGCCGGACGCTGCTCGGCTATTTTGCCGACACGGGCCTTTCCCCGCGGGACTTCGGCCTCATCCTCACGGGCGACCTCGGGGCCGTGGGCAGCGATCTGCTGCGCGGCCTCCTGCTGCGGGAGGGCTGCGATATCTCCGCCGTGCACAACGACGGCGGGCTGATGCTGTACGACAGAAAGCGGCAGGACGTGCACGCGGGCGGCTCGGGCTGCGGCTGCTCGGCGGCGGTGCTGTGCTCGGCCGTCCTCGGCGACCTGGCGGCCGGGCGGCTTGGGGACGTGCTCTTCGTGGGCACCGGAGCGCTGATGTCGCTGACGACGAGCCAGCAGGGCGAGACGATCCCGGGTGTGGCCCATCTGGTGCGGCTCGGCGCGCGGAGCGTGCCGCAGGGGTGAGCACGGACGCGCGCAGCCTCCTTTCCCCGCGCAGGAGCGCAAAAAGACCGCCCCCCGCGCGGAGAACGCGCGAAGAGCGGCCTTTGGAAGGGGGCAAAATCAAATCAGGCGAGGAACTTCGCCACCGGGGAGATGTCGACGCCCTGGCAGGTTTGCAGATACTCATAGAGGCGGGAGGCAATCGTGCGCACGCCGCCGTGGGTGTCGCTCTCGATGTTCAGCGGCATGATGGGATCGTGCACGCTCAGGCGGAGCAGGAACCAGCCGTCGCCCTCGCCTTCGCCGAAGGAGACGCGGATGCCCTCGCGGTTGTCGGGGGCAATCTGCCAGCCGTGATCCCTGGCCCAGGCCTCCAGACCGTCGATGACGGCCTGTCCGCAGGCGCGGAAGTCGGCGGCCTCAATCGGCATGCGCAGCTCCGTGGCCTCCACGGGCTCGCGCAGATCGGCGAGCATCATCTCGAGATCCTTGCCCTCGCGGCGCAGGGTGGCGAGCTTGATGATGATCTTCGTCACCAGGTAGGCGCCGTCGTCGAGGAAGTAGTTCTCGCGCAGGGCGGCATGGCCGGAGGTCTCGATGGCCAGCGGGCAGTTGACACCCTCGGCGTTGAGGCGCAGCGCCTCGTTGATGACGTTGCGGTAGCCGCGCTTGAAGCGGTGGTGGCAGCCGCCGAGCGTCTTTTCAATGTATTCCTTGAGGCCGCTGGAGGTGATCGAGTCGGTCACGATGGTGCCGCCCTCGTTGCCCTCGAGGGCGATGGCGCTGGCCAGGGCCACAAGGCGGTTGCGGTTGATCTCGTCGCCTCTGGAGTCGACGGCGCCGCCGCGGTCGACGTCGGTGTCGAAGATGACGCCCAGATCGGCCTTCGCGCGCACGGTCGCGCGGCAGACGGATTCCATGGCCGCCGCGTTCTCCGGGTTCGGAATGTGGTTGGGGAACATGCCGTCCGGCTCGAGGAACTGGCTGCCGGAGATATCCGCGCCGAGCGGGGCGAGCACGTCGGTGGCATAGAAGCCGCCCGCGCCGTTGCCTGCGTCGACGACGATGTGGAAGCCCGCAAGCGGGTGATCGTAGTCCTCGGCCTGCACGCCCTCCTTGATCTTCTCGCGGAGGATCTCGCTGTAGCGGGACATGTAGTCGACCATCTCGGCCACGCCCTTGCCGTAGGCGGGAGCTCTGTTCTCGGCGGCATAGGCGAGAATGGCGTCGATGTCGGAGCCGTCGAGGCCGCCGTCCTTCGTGAAGAACTTCAGGCCGTTGCGGTAATAGGGATGGTGGCTGGCGGTGATCTGCACGGAGCCGTCGCAGCCCCAGTCCACCGTGATCATGAACATGCTCGGCGTGGAGGCAAGGCCGCACACCAGGACGCGCACACCGGCCGAGAGCATCGCGTCGACGACGGCCTTCTGGATCCGGTCGGCGGAAATGCGCGAATCGTGGCCCACGGCCACCGTCAGCTCAGAGGCGGGCTTTCCCGTCTTCTCCGAAAGCCAGAGCAGATAGCCGGCGGCCATGCGGCGCACAGCCGTGCCGGTCAGGTTGAGCTCCTGGCCGGGCACGCCCTCCACGGCGACGCCGCGGATGTCCGTGCCGCTTTTAAATTGTTTCCAGTCGATCTCCAACATAGCGGATGATCCCTCCATCTGAATTTTCCCCTCTGAGGGGAAGATACTGTCGCTGCGGGGACGCAGCTGCGAAGCGCTCCCGCGCCGGGAGCGGTCTGTCTGATTCTTTTATTATACGGCAAATTGATCGCTTTGTAAATCTTGGTGAAGCATTTTTGGAGGAAAAAAAACATGGAGCCTGTCATCAGTCTGCGCGGCGTTTCCAAGGTCTACCGGAGGAACGGAAGGGAGGTGCGCGCCCTCGACAACGTCTCCCTCTCGGTGGAGAAGGGGGAATTTCTGGCCGTCGTCGGCAGCAGCGGCTCGGGCAAGACGACGCTGATGAACCTTATGGGCTGCCTCGACACGCCGACGGAGGGGGAGTATCTCTTCGAGGGGGAGAACGTCGGCGAGCTCGGCGGCCGGGAGCTGGCGGAGATCCGAAACCGGCGGATCGGCTTCGTTTTCCAGGGCTTCAACCTGATCGGCGGGCTCACGGCCCTGGAAAACGTGGAGCTGCCGCTGGCCTACCGCGGCGTTCCGGCCGGGGAGCGGCGCGCCCTGGCGCAGGAGGCGCTGGCGCTGGTGGGTCTCGGCGAGCGCACCGGCCACCTGCCGGGCCAGCTCTCCGGCGGGCAGCAGCAGCGCGTGGCCGTGGCGCGGGCCATCGCCGCCCGCCCGCCGGTGATCCTGGCCGACGAGCCCACGGGCAACCTCGATCCCTCCTCCGGCAGGGCGGTGATGCAGATTTTGCGCAGGCTGAACGAGGAGGGCCGCACGCTGGTGCTCATCACGCACGATATGGCGCTCGCGGCCCAGGCGGGGCGGCGGATCGGCATTCGCGAGGGGCGGCTGTGCGGGGAGGAAGAGCACGAATTTCCCTCCGGCGGTGAAGGAATCTTTGGCGGTTTTCGCCCCCCGCGCGCGATTGACAATCCAATAACGAATGATATAATAAGACCGTAGGAATCAATTCCCAACACCCTCCGCCCCTGCCGGGCGGAGAATCGCAGCAGAAAAGGAGGACACAAAAATGCCTGCAAATCTTTTGGAACTGCACGATGTGGATGTCCCCGAATTCCTGAAGACGCTCAATTCCTGCAAGGGAGACGTTTTCCTGGTAACCCGCGAGGGGGACCGCCTGAATCTCAAGAGCAAGCTGTGCCAGCTCGTCGGCCTGACGAAGCTGATCGAGGGCGGCAAGATTGCCGAGGCCTTTATTGAATGTTCGAATAAGGAGGACGAGTCGCTTCTGTTCCGCTTCAATCTCTACAGAGGCAAGGATCCGCGCAAGGGCTGAGGCCCCGCCGTTCGATCCGCGGCACGAAAGCCCTTCCGGTTTCTGACCGGAGCGTGAGGCCGCCCGTCCAGTCAAAAAAACAAATCATCCGCATCGGGGATATTCCGGCATCCCTTCGGCCAGCTGCCGAGGGGGTGCTTTTCTTTTTCTCCCCCGCGGGCAGCGAAAGGAGCAACCTATGGCAAAGGGAACACGATACGCGAAGCGGTCGAAGAAGGGGCAGCCGCTGTGGCTGCTGGCCGCGGCGGTGGCGGCGGCCGCCGCGCTCTGGGGCGCGCGGGCGCTGGGCATTCTGCCCGAGGAGGGGCAGCCGGCAGGCGCGCCCGTCTCCCAGGCGGCGCAGAGCGCGGGAGAGACCGCGCCGGACGGCGAGCTGCGGGTGTGGTATTTTGACGTCGGCCAGGCCGACAGCGAGCTGATCCGCCTGCCGGACGGCACCAGCATCCTCATCGACGCCGGCACCTCCTCCACGGAGGACGAGCTGATCGACGAGCTGCGCTCGCTGGGCGCGGAGACGCTCGACCTTGTGGTGGCCACGCATCCGCATGCCGATCACATCGGCGGCATGGCGGCGGTGATTGACGCGCTCGAGGTGGAGCAGGTGGTGATGCCGCGCGTCTCGGAGAGCGACACGCCCACGACGAAAACATACGAGAACCTGCTCGAGAGCATCGCGGACAAGGGGCTCTCCGTCACGCCCGCCGAGCCGGGCGAGGTGCTCCTGAGCGGCGGCGGGGCCACGCTCACCGTCCTCGCCCCGAACGGGGAGGACTACGGAGACCTGAACAATTACTCCGTTGTGCTGCGCCTGACGTATGGGGAGGACAGCTTCCTCTTCACCGGCGACGCGGAGGAGGAGAGCGAGCAGGAGATCCTCGCGGGCGGCCTGGAGCTGGCCTCCACCGTGCTCAAGTGCGGCCATCACGGCAGCGAGACGTCGACCTCCCCGGCCTTTCTCGAGGCCGTGTCTCCGCAGTATGCCGTGATCAGCTGCGGCGTGGACAACGACTACGGCCACCCGGACAGCGTGACGCTCGAGAAGCTCGAGGCCGCAGGCGTCGAGGTGTTCCGCACCGATCGGGACGGCGCCATTCTCGCCTCCACGCAGGGCGGCGGGGTGACGATGACGGCTCTCGGCAAAACAGCGGCATAAAGCCGGCGCCCTCTCCGGTGAAAAACCGGGAGGGCGCTTTTTGTTCTTCGGGGCGGCGGCAGGTGTAAATTTTTCACCGCACAGAGGGAAAACCCCCGTTTCTCCCGTACAATGAGAGGAACATTATCCTTTCAGGGAGGAAAAAAGAGTTGAACGAGCATCAGATTTTTGGGTACGCCCGTGTCTCCACCAGGGAGCAGAACGTCGATCGCCAGCTGGACGCCCTCGCGCCCTTTGGGATTCCCAAGCGGAATCTCTACATTGAGAAGCGCAGCGGCAAGGACTTTGAGCGTCCCGCCTACAAGCGCCTGCTCAAGCGTCTCAAACCGGGCGACCTGCTGTATGTCAAGTCAATCGACCGCCTCGGCCGCAATTACACGGAGATCATCGAGCAGTGGCGCGTGATCACCAAGGAAAAGCAGGCGGATGTGAAGGTGCTGGACATGCCTCTGCTCGACACGACGTACGGCAAGGATCTGCTCGGCACGTTCGTCGCCGACCTGACGCTGCAGGTGATGAGCTTCGTGGCGCAGATGGAGCGCGAGTCGATCCACCAGCGGCAGGCGGAGGGGATCGCCGCGGCCAAGGCGCGGGGCGTGCGGTTCGGCAAGACGCCCAAGCCTCTGCCGGACAATTTCGAGGAGCTCTTCGTCCTCTGGAGGCAGAAAAAGCTCTCCAACCAGGAGCTGGCCCGCCTTTGCGGGCTCGATATCTCCGTCATCTACCGCCGCCTGCGCGAGGCCGGCGTCCCCCTCACGCTCCCGCCCTCCTTTCCCGTGCCCGGCGGCGGGCGGAGCGAATGAGGGGAGGATTCACGGGAGCCCTTTGCCGGCAGGGCGCCGGGCAAGTTTTTTGCGGCGCACATTCCCTCTTTTTCCCAAATCCTCTTGCCATTCGCCGCGCTTCGCGGTATAATACAAAGGATCTCCGGAATTCCGGGGAGAAAGTGAAAAACGGGGGAGCTTGTGGAGCAGGCTGAGAGGAAGTCTTTCAACTTCGACCCTTCACCTGATGCGGATAATGCCGCCGTAGGAAGTCATATCGTATGCTTTTTTCGGGGACGCCGCGCGGGCGTCCCCGTTTTTTTTGAGGCTGTATGGCATCATTCCCGCCGCGCGGAGCGGATCCGGCGGACCGGGAAGCGGCGCAGCCTCGATCCTCTTTTTGGAAAGGAAGTGAAGCGCCCCGCGGACGGACCGCGGCGGGCG
>CALWRP010000135.1 GCA_944383955.1 uncultured Clostridia bacterium | reverse complement strand
CCCGACGCGCAGCACCTCGGCGCGGCAGTCCGGGTGGTGGGGGTACTTCGCCGTGTTCTCGTGGATGTTCTGGCGCGCGCTCGAGGTGCTCGAGAGATGGAAGCTGCCGGTGAGCGTGTCGCGCCGCATGGAGAGCGAGACCGGGCGTCCGCCCGCCTGCACCTGCGCGTCGAAATCGAAATACTGCGCGATGGTCAGCTCGTCGTCCTCCTGATAGAGAATGGCGCGCTCCCAGGCGGCGTTGCCCTGCACGAGCGTGCCGTGGCAGCAGAAGAAGTCGTTCGTCTCGCTCGCCCAGCCCTTTTTCGAGCCGGGAGCCAGCGGCAGGAAGTACGTCAGCAGGCCCTCGTCCGGGCTGTCGTAGTGCTGGCCGTTCGTCCTGAAGCGCTGCCAGTACGCCTGCGCCATTAGGCCGTTGTAGATGTTTTTCTCGATGTAATCGGCATACTTCGCCTCCTTCGTCCAGCAAAACAGCGTGTCCGCGAGGCGGATCATGTTGTACACCGTGCAGTATTCCTGGTTCTTGTCGCCGAGGCGCGCGCCGAGAGACTGCTTCGCCGACCAGATCTCCCCGCTCGTCTGTCCGCCGGTCGCGTACGAGCCGCGCTCGTCCACCGCGAGCTTCCAGTACGCCTCCACGATGTCGCGCCAGCGCTGCTCGCCCGTGACCTCATAGGCGCGCGCGCAGCCGAGCACCTCGGGGATCGTCGTGTTCGCGTGCATATTGGTGAGCACGTCGCGCCCCTCGAGCAGAGGATTGAAGAGGCGGCCGCGGTAGTAGCGCTCGAGCAGGACGCGGTATTTTTCCTTCCCCGTGAGAGCGAGGAGCTGCGCCCAGATCTCAAGCATGCCGCCCGTCTCGAAGTCGAGGATGTCGTCGAGCTGCTCGCGCGTGAACTGCGCCGTCCAGTCATAGAACCAGTCGGCAAAGCGATCCGCCACCTCGAGCGCCTCGCGGCTGCCCGTGAGCTCGGCCATGTCCGCAAGGCCCATCAGCGTCTTGTGCAGGCAGTAGTGCGGCGCCCACACCTGCTTGCCGCGGGCGATCCAGTCGAGGTATTTTTCGGGGATGGAGCCCGCCCAGCGGCCTCCGTTCTCCTGCTGGCACAGGGCGAGCTCGTGCACGATGGCGTCCGCCTTGGCCTTCACCTCGATATCGCCCGAGGCGTAGACGCGCATGGCGGCCGCGGAAAGCCAGTGGCCGAGGAAATGACCGCGCAGCTGGCAGGTCTGCGCCTCCCAGCCGCCGTGGATCCCCTCCGGGTGGAAGGGCATGGTGACTCTTCCCGCCTCCAGATTGAAGTTCAGCAGCAGATTCTCCGACTTCAAATCCATCATGTATTTGCGGTTGCGCTCCTGACGGCGCAGAAGCTCCTCCTCCCGCAGCTCCATCCCGGAGCCCCAAACGTTGTGCAGCAAAGCAAACTCCTCCTTTTGCGTTTTGCGGTATCCCGCTTCCCATTGGCCGTGAAAAAAATCGCAGGCGGCGTCTTTTCCGGGCCGCCAATTGCATGCGCCGTCCGCCCTTTTCTCTCCGCGGAGGGAAAAGCCCCGGCCGCGGGGGATCATCGAGCCGCTGCGTTTTCCTTCGTGCGTGCCGGTCTTCCCGTCCTTGCCCTGTGAATTGTTGCTTCAGCGCGAAGGCGCCACAATATCTGGTAGTCTGTGCTTCAAAAATCTGAACATTTTGTATTATAGCGAATTCGCGGCGAAAAATCAACGGACATCTTGTGACATTTCATGACGTCTTTTCCGGCAGACGTCCTCTCCCCCGAGCCGGAAACAGTCAATGCGCTGACAGGCGGCGCGCCCGGCTGGGAGGAGCTCTTCCCGCAATAAGTGAAAACCCGCCGCCATGAAAACAGCCCCCGGAGCGCCGGCGGTTTGCCGGATATCCGGGGGCTTTCGTCTGTCTGAAGGGGTGCTTTGGGCAAGGCTTACGCCTGGCGGTTGACGGCCACGTCGAGGAGCTTCTGCTTGAGCTCGTTCTCGATGCGGCCAAGCTCGGCCTCGGCCTCGCGGCGCTTCTGACGTCCCTCGTCCTGGATGTGGATGACCTCGTCGAGGGTGGAGATGAGCGACTCGTTCGCCGCCTTGAGCGTCTCAATGTCGACGATGCCGCGCTCGGACTCCTTGGCCGTCTCGACCGTCGCCATCTTGAGCGTCTGGGCGTTGCGGCGCAGAAGCTCGTTCGTCATGTCCGTCACCTCGCGCTGGGCCTGGGCAGCCTGCTGCGAGTGGGAAATGCCCATCGCGAGCACCATCTGGCTCTTCCAGAGCGGGATGGTGTTGACGAGGGTGGACTGGATCTTCTCGCTCATGAGCGTGTCGTTGTTCTGCACGAGGCGGATCTGCGGGGCCATCTGGATCGAGACCATGCGGGTCAGCTCGAGGTCGTGCAGCTTTTTCTCGAAGCGGTCGCACATCGAGGAGAGGTCGCTGGCGGCCTGGGCGTCCTCCGGCAGGCCGGAGGCCTTCGCCTTCGCGGCGAGGGCGGGCAGATCCTCCTGCCGCACCTTCTGCAGCTTCTTCTTGCCTGCCAGAATGTACATGGAGAGCTCTTTGAAATAGACCTTGTTGAGCTCATACATCTTGTCGAGCAGGGCCACGTCCTTCATGAGCTGCACCTGATGGCTCTCGAGGCTCTCGCACACCTTGCTGATGTTGGCCTCGGCCTTCTCATATTTGGCGCGCATGTTGTTGAGCTTGTTGGAGGTCTTCTTGAAGAAGCTGAAGAAGCCCTTCTCATCCTCCTCCACGTCGAAATTGCGCAGCTCGCCGACCACGCCGCTGAGCAGCTCGCCGACCTCGCCGAGATCCTTGGTGCGCACGTTGTTGAGGGCCGTCTCGGAGAAATCGGCCATCTTCTTCTGCGCGCCCGCGCCGTATTGCAGGACGAGCGACGTGTTCGTGAGATCGATCTTGCCGGCAAAGTCGTCCACCATTTTCTTCTCCTCGGGGGAGAGGTTGGCGTCGTCGAGCACGGGGGGCTCCTCCTGCTTCGGGGCAGGCTGCAGCGCCTGGGCCGGCTGCTCCGTCTCGAGCGTCAGGGTGGGGGCGGCGTCAAACTCAAGGGTCACCTGGGGCATTTTGTCATCCATCTTGCAAGTCCTCCTCCCGCGGCGCGGCGCGCCGCTTCGTTCCGTATTTCGTTTCGTTCACGGTTCACGCTTTTTACAGCTTGAGCTCGATCGATGGGTCGTCCCCGCCGTTCCCGCTCTTCGGAAAATCCTTGCCGGTGAGGCCCTCGCGGGCAAACATGGCGCGCAGCACGGAGATATCGGCGGAAATATCCATCGCGTCCTTCTCATAGAGGCTGTCGAGCAGGTTGCGGAAGGCGAGCACAATCGTGTCGAGCGTCTCCTCGATCTCGCGCTTGGCGCTCGCCAGCGTTTCGCCCTGCACGGGCTGGCGGTCGAACTCGCGGTAGGCGTCAAGCAGCTTGAGCGTGGTGGGCAGATAGTAATTCATGAAACGGCGGATCTCCGGCAGCTTTTCGGGGTGGTGCTCCACCACGGCGAAGATGCGGATGCACACGTCCTCAATCTCGTCGAGCTTGCGGGAGACGTCTGCGCCGGGGATCGCCTCGTTGGCCTCGTTGATGCGGCGGATGTAGGAGCGGCCCTCCTCGATCGCCTCGTCGAGCTCCTGATTGCCGGTGTTCACGGGGGCGGAGCGGGCGGCCTCGCGGCGCTCGCGCTCCATGCGGGACTGCTCCGCGCGCAGATACTGGCGATAGGTGGCCTCGTCGGCCATGAAGGTGGTGCCGCCGCGGTCCAGATGGGCGCTCGGGAACCAGCCGCGCTCGATCATCCGCTCCAGGTCCCGCAGCGTCTGCTTCTGCGAGCGGCCCACAGAGGCGGCCAGCTGCTGCACGGTGCAGAAGTCGGCCTTGCCGAGGCAGTCGCAGTAGATGCGGAAGCGCTTGTGAAAGCTGCACCCGCTGCCGCCGGTGATGATGCCGGCCACGGAGAGGGCGGTCAAAGCGCCGAAAACGACGGTGGGCACGAGCATCAGGCCGGCCCCGAGGGCGGTGGCCAGAAGAAAGGCCAGGCAGAGCAGGCCGAAGATCGAGGCGAAGACAATGCCGAGCACAAACAGGGCCATCGCGCCCGCCTGCGAGGGCACGCGGAAGCGCGGCTTCTCCTTCCGGCGGGGCGTGAACTCCGTGCGCGCGGCGTTCTGCCGCGGCTGCACGGGCTGCGCCTGGAATACCGTCTGCTGCGGCGGGGGCGGCGGCGGATTTTTGGGCGTATTGATCTGGTTCATGGCAGAGTCGACGCCGCGGCGGATTTCGTCGACGCTCCTCTTGATCTCATCAAATGTCCGGGAGCGGGCGAAATCGTCCATCACGTCGCGCCCCATCTGCACGATGTCCCTTCCCAGATCGGAAAAATCGGAATGGTTGTTCATGGTCTGTCCTTCCTTCGCGTATCCCCGGAACGGGCTTCCGGGAAACGGATTGCGCAAACAAAACGGCTCTGTCCGGCGCGGCAAAAAGAGGGCTTTTTCCCGCGCGATACGCCGCCCGCGCCGTCAGGCGTGAAATGTGCGATGCTGCCCTTATTATATCGTATTCAGGGGAAAAGCACAAGACCCGGAACCGCTCACGCGCGGGTCACCACCATTCCGCTGTCGAGCCATTTTTTCGACCGGAGCCGCCACAAAAAGACGAGCCCCTTGAGCGAGAGCTCGCAGGCCATGGCGATCCACATGCCCGTCAGCCCGAGAGAGCCAATGAGCAGCAGCGCGATCGGCAGGCGCACGCCCCACATGGAGAGCAGGTTGGCGGCGAACGACCATTTCGTATCTCCCGCGCCGGAGAACGCGCCCGAGGCCACGATGGAGGCGGCAAAGAGCGGCTCCGCGAAGGCCTCGATGCGCAGCACCGACGCGCCGAGGCGCATGACGTCCGCGTCCGGGGTGAACATGCCGATGAGCGGCTCCGCGAAGAGGAACATCAGCAGGCCGGTGCCCGTCATGAGCAGCATGCCGAGCAGCGTGCTCACCCGCGCAAAGCGCACGGCCAGGTCGCGCCGCCCCGCGCCGATCGACTGGCCCACGAGCGTGGTGGCCGCGGTGGAGACGCCATAGCCCGGCTGGTAGCACAGCGCCTCCGCCGTGACGGCCAGCGAGTTCGCGGCCACGGCCTGCGTGCCGAGCCCGGCCACGATGACGGTGACGGCGATCTGCGCCCCGCAGGAGGCGGTGTGGGCCATGGCCTGCGGGATGGCGATCCGCACCATCGCCGAGAGGCAGCCGCGCGTGAAGCGGAAGCGGTCTCGCAGGCTCACCCGCAGGGGGAAATCGCGGCCCGTGAAGCGCCGCAGGAAGAGCAGGGCCACCAGCAGCGACGCGAGCGCCGAGCCGAGCGCCGCCCCCGGCACGCCGAGCCCCGCGCCGGGCAGGAACACGCGCAGCCCGAAGACCGACGCCTCGCGCGGCTCATAGATCAGCAGGAAATTGAAGATCGTGTTGAGGATATTGAGGGTGATATTGAAGATCATCGGCGTGCGCGTGTCGCCCATGCAGCGCAGGAGCGACGACATGAGGTTGATCGCCATGAGAAACGGCATCGAGCAGCCGACGATCAGGAAATACGCCGAGGCGTCGGGCCGGATGGCCTCCTCCGCCCCGAGCAGGCCGGGCAGCGGAAAGGAGAGCGCGGCCGCCGCGCTGCCCATGAACACGCCGAAGAGCAGGCTGAACAGCATCGACTCGCGCACGACCTCGCGCGCGCGCTCGGTCTCCCTCGCCCCGATATGCTGGGCCACCTGCACGGCAAAGCCCGTGGCCGCCGCGCCGAGCAGGCCGTTGAAGAGCCACACCGAGCTCGAGACGACGCCCACGGAGGCCGTGGCGTTCGGCCCCAGCGAGCCGACCATCACCGTGTCGATATACTGCACGAGCGTGAGCATCAGCTGCTGCACAATCGCGGGCCACGACAGGGCGAGCACGGCGGAAACCGCCTCCCGCCGCGTCGGCGCGCGGCCCTCCCGCAGCAGCGCGGAAAACGATATCATGAAAACGCCTCCTGCAATCAAATAAAGGGCAAAACACAAAAGTTTCGCCCGCCTTTTCAAAGGGCGCGGCGTGCCAGTGGCACGCGAATTAGCGCCGACCGGAGCGGGAGCGGAGACCGCCGTGTGCCAGTGGCACACAAACAAGGCGCCGACCGGAGCGGCAGCGTAGACCCGGCGGGGCGCGGGGCGCGGTGTGCCGGTGGCACACGAATTAGCGCCGACCGGAGCGGGAGCGGAGACCAGAGCCCCGACCACCCAGCTGCCGCTGATCCGTTCCCATAAGCGCGAAGCCTTTTTCCCTTCCGCACCGAGCCGCTGAAGCGTCGGTTTCCGGTGCGCAGCGCCGCAAACCGATGCTTCAGACGCTGCATCCGGCCGCAGCCGGATGCAGCCGCATGCAGCCCTTGTCTGACAAGCTGCCCAAGGGCAACCACGAAAACTACGCCCGCCTTTTTCAAAAGGCCGCCGTGTGCCGGGGCAACAGGAACGGCCAGGACAGGTTTATTATAGCAAGCAGGATACAGCGGCGCAAGGGAACACGTGAAAAAGGGCGCGGCCTCCGGACAGCGCCGAGCCGCGCCCTTTTTTGTTTTGTCCCCGATCAGCCCTTCAGGCCGGCCAGAAGCTCCTCCACCGGAGCGCCGTTCCACGAGCCGCCGCACTGCTCCTCGTCAAAGACCGAGAGCACAAAGCCCTCCGGCGTGACGTAATAGGAACCGATGCAGCCGGCGTCATAGCGGTTCTGACGGTCGTTCTCCACGGCGGGAAGCACCACGCGCATCCCCTCTGTCAGCTGCGGTCCGACCGCCAGGCCGGCGTTCTCCCACAGGGCGATCTCGTCCCCCTCCGCAAACAGGCCCGCCGTATCCTCGATCACGCGGAGCGTGACCACGCTGAAGCTCACCTCGCCGGCGCCGGCCCCCTGCCGCTTGGCGTCGAGCGCTTCGTCCCCGGTGGAGAGCGATACCTCCACCGTCTCCTGCCCGACGACCTCGCCGTAGACAAAGGTATCCACGAGCTCCATCACCTCACTCAGAGACGGCAGCACTATCATGGCCGTGGGGGCGGAGGGATTGACGATCGGATACTGCCCGCGCAGCGCGTCGATCTCCTCCTGCGTCAGCCACACGCCGCCGGAGGCGTCGGCCGCCTCAGCGAAAGCCTGCGCGCCGTTCTGCGCGCCGCGCGCCTGCGCCTTTTCCATGCTATCGGCGTCGTTCGCGGCCTCCGCTTCCCCGGAGACAGCGTCTCCCTGCGAGGGCGCGGCAGCTGCCGCCGCTTCGGAGCTTTCGCCCTGTGCCGTCATGGCCGTCATGGCCGTCATGGCCGTCACGGCCACATCCTCCGCCTGCGGCTGCTCCCGCAGCACAAGGAGAGCCGCCGCGGCGATCAGCGCGCAGCAGCACAGCGCCACAGCCGGGCGAAGCGCCCGCGCGGCGCTCCTGCGGGGCGCGGCGTTTGCCTCCAGCTTTTCCAGCAGGGCGGCTTTCGTCTTTCTCTCAGGCGTCCAGGAGGATGCGGCGGCGCGGTATTCCCGGCGCAGCCGCTCGTCAAATTCGCGTTCGGTCATAGATCCTCCTCCTTTTCCATCATTTCCCTGAGCATCTGCCGCCCGCGCATCAGCTGCACGCGCACAGTCGCCTCGCGGCGGCCCAGCGCCCTGGCAATCGCGGCGGTGGGCAGATCCTCATAATAGAACAGGTGGATGACGGCGCGGTACTGCTCCGGCAGGCGGCGCAGATACGATTCCATCGTGCCGTCGGAGGGGTGATCCTCCGTTTGCAGCGATTCGTCGAGCGGAACGCTGCGGCGGCGGAACGACGATCCCCAAAAGCTCTTCATGCAGTTGATCGTCACGCGCAGGAACCACGCCTTCGCGTGCTCCTCGCTCTCCAGCGCCGGGCGCTTGCGCAGATAGCGCAGAAAAACCTCCTGGTAAATGTCGTCCGCGTCGGACCGGCTGCCTGTTTTGGCAAAGGCCAGACGATAGACGAGATCCCCGTACTGCCCGACAGCCTCCTCCGGCGTCGGGGGACGGTAGGGCTGGTCCATCGCTGCGGATGCCTCCTTCCCCGTGCCGCGGAATCCTGTTCTACCGGGAACACCGCGGCGGCGCGTGAAATGTTACAGAGTGAAAAAAGAAAACGGACGGCCCGCCTCCTGTGCGCTCCGCCCGCCTCAAAGCTTGAACTCGTCCGGATCGTACTCCCGCAGCGGGGGCGGGGCGAACGGCTTGCGCTTGAGCGGATCGTAGGAAAACTTGCGGCAGGAGCCGTCCGTGCTGAGCTCCAGCCCGGCCCTGCACACCACCGCCCCGTCGAAATCGGAGCCGAACCGGCAATAGGAGCAGTCCACCTCGATCTTCTCGTCGAAAAATTCCTTTTTGGACTTGTGGAACAGCACGGCAAATCCTCCCCTTCCCTCTGTGATAGCTTTTCCATTATAGCACCGCCGCGGCAGAATTGCCAGCCCTATTTGCTCTTGCCCGCTCTCCCCGGCAATGCTACAATAAAGGCGGCGGCCGCGAAAAAAAGCTCAATCCGCTCCGCGCCGCCGTGCTATCCTGAAATCAGAACCGGCGCGCCCGGGCGCGCGGAAAGGAGGAGCCGATGCCCGATTATCCGATTGTGCGCTCGAAGCGGCGAACCGTCGCCATCTGCATGAACCCCGACGGCTCCTTCGAGGTGCGCGCCCCCCTCCGGCTTCCGGACAGCCGGATCGACGAGTTCGTCCGCTCAAAGCTCGGCTGGATCACGGAAAAGCAGACGCTGCTGCGCAAACACGCCCAGGAGCAGGCGAGCGCCCGGGGGCAGATCCCGCAGGCGATCCCCCTCCTCGGCGAGGACCGGCCCGTTCTGGTGGACGCCTCCGGGCGCGCCCCCCGCTGGCGGGACGGCGCGTTCCTCCTGACGACCGGGGATCCCGCCAAAGCGCGCGCGCAGATCGCCGCCCTCTGCCGCGTCCTCGCCGCGCGCGAGCTGCCCGACATCACCGCGCACTGGGCCGCCCTCACCGGCCTCTCCCCCAACCGCGTCAAAATCGGCGCGGCCCGCACCAGCTGGGGCTGCTGCACGAGCGAAGGGGACGTCACCTTCTCCTGGCGGCTGATGACCGCCCCGCTGCCCTGCGTCGACTATGTCGTCGTGCACGAGCTGTGCCACCTCTCCGAGCTCAACCACTCGCCGCGCTTCTGGGCGCTCGTGGAGCGGCAGATCCCCGGCTGGCGGGAGCGCCGCGAGGAGCTCCACGCCCTCGCCCTCCGCCTCTCGTCAATGTGCCTTTAGCGACGGCGCGCGGGCTTTTTCCCCGGCGAAGCACAAATTCAAAACGAAAGTGAGGAGCCCATTATGACGAACGACAGCGCGGACACCCGCAGCATGGAACAGGAGGAGCGGAAGAGCGCGGCGAAGGAGGCCGCCATCGGAGCCGGAACCCCCGCCGTCTTCACCGAGCCGGCCTTCGAGGCGCTGCTGCGCAGGCTGCTCGGAAAGCGGGAGGGGGAAGCCGTCACCCTGGAGGAGCTCGGCGAAATCCGGAGCTTTTTCGTCTGGGGGCCGGCGGGCCCGGAGGCGGAGCTGACCATGGCGGACGGAACCACGCGCAGCGCAAGCCTCGAAGAGGAGGTCTTCGCGATCGCCTCGGCGCGCGCTGAAGCGTGGATGCAGCGGTATGAGAGCGGACAGCTGAGCGAAAGGGATTTTGAGGAGTCGTTCGGCTGCCCGTTTGACGGCAGGGCCGGCCTCCTCCGCGCGTTTTGTGGGGAAGCCCGGGAATCGCTGGGGCCGCTGCGCTTTTCCGACCTTCCCCTCCTGCGCGGCTGCACGTCGCTCTCCCTGACCGGGCTGGGGCTGCGCGAGCTTCCCCCGCTCGGCGGACTCACGGCGCTGCGGTCGCTGACGCTCAGCGATTTCGAGCTTGCCGACCTCTCCCCGCTCGCCGCGCTGCCGCAGCTCACCGTGCTCGATCTCCGCGACGCCGGGCTTTCCAGCGCCGCCCCGCTCGCCGGGCTCACCGGCCTGCAATCGCTCATCCTCGCCGAAAACGAGATCCGCGACGTCTCCCCCCTCGCCGGGCTGACGAAGCTCGCCATGCTCGACCTCAGCTGCAACAGGATCACCGACGTCTCGCCGCTCGCCGGCCTCACCGGGCTCACGGAGCTCTGGCTCGACGGCAACGAGATCGGCGAGTTCTCCCCGGTCGAGGGCCTCCCGAAGCTCAAAAGGCTCTCGCGGAACGCGTAGCCCCGGCGCGCCTTCTTGTTCGCCCAGGCTCTTGACAAATCCGTCTGGATCGTGTAATATGAAGGTAGCTTCACATGAAGCTTCCTTCATATTTTTGTTTGCGGGAAAGGAGGCGGGGCGCAGTTGGAGAACAGAATCCGCGAGCTGCGCAGGGCCAAGGGGATGACGCAGCAGCAGCTCGCCGAGCGGGTGCACGTCTCGTCGCGCACCATCATCTCTCTCGAGCAGGGGCAGTACAACCCCTCCCTGCTGCTCGCGTACCGGCTCGCCCTCGAGTTCGGCACGACCATCGAGGAGCTGTACTGTTTGGCCGAGAATCTGAGACAGGAGGATGCTCAGTATGAAAAGCTTTGAAGCCAGGCCTTATTCGAAAACCATCCGGCTGCGGATCTGGGGCTGCTGGGCGGCCATTGTGCTGATGACGGTTTACATGGTCGCGCTGGTCGAGCTCGGCGGGGGCGACTCGCGCGTCATGACGAAAACAGCCCTCTTTGTGACGCGGCTGCTCTATTTCGGCGGCGTGATTTACCTTGGCGTGCGGATTTACCGCAACAAAAGGCTGCTGAAAAACCGCCTGCTCCTGCGCGGGCAGCAGGAGGCCGAGCGCGACGAGCGCGCCCGCTTCCTCCACGACAAGAGCGGCGGCCTGCCGATGGACGCCTTCCTCGTGCTGGCGGCGATCGTCGTGTTCGGGACGGGGCTCTTCAGCATGGCGGCGTTTTACACCGCCTTCGGCCTGCTGTGCGCGGCCATCGCGCTCAAGGCGGGCGCATACCTCTATTTTGACAGGAGATACTGAGCGCCGGTTTTGGCGGGAGCGGGAAAGCCCGGGGCGGGGCTTTCCCGTTTCTTTGTGCAACAATACAATCCTTCCCGCAAATCGATCGCGGCTGTGGAAATCGGAGGAAAAATAAGCTATAATAAAGAATTGCGAACCGATCAGAACGCGGGGCGGCAGCGCGCCGCTTCGGCGATGGAATTCAGCTCATGCAGGGAGGCTTTGCTTTGGCAGATATCAGAAACGAAATTGAGAAACGGCGCACCTTCGCGATCATCTCGCACCCGGACGCCGGCAAGACGACGCTGACGGAGAAGCTGCTGCTCTACGGAGGCGCGATCGCGCTCGCGGGCTCCGTGAAGGGCAAGAAGACGGCGCGCCACGCCGTCTCCGACTGGATGGAGATTGAGAAGCAGAGAGGCATCTCCGTCACCTCCTCCGTCATGCAGTTCCGCTATGACGGCTACTGCATCAACATCCTCGACACCCCCGGCCACCAGGATTTCTCCGAGGATACGTACCGCACGCTGATGGCGGCGGACTCCGCGGTGATGGTGATCGACGCGGCCAAGGGCGTCGAGCCGCAGACAAGAAAGCTCTTCAAGGTCTGCCTGCTGCGCGATATCCCGATCTTCACCTTCATCAACAAGATGGACCGCGACGCCCGCAGCCCGTATGACCTGCTCGACGAGATCGAGTATGAGCTCGGCATCAAGACCTACCCGATGAACTGGCCGATCGGCTGCGGCAAGGAGTTCCAGGGCGTGTACGACCGCGAGAAGCGCGAGATCCTCGCCTTCCGCGCCCTCGACGATCTGGCGAACGGCCAGCGCGAGGTGCCCGTCATCGAGGCCGATCTCTCCGACCCCGGCCTCTCGGAGCTGATCGGGCAAAGCCACTATGAGACGCTGTGCGACGACGTGGAGCTGCTCGACGGCGCGGGCTACGAGTTCGACATGGAGGCCGTGCGCCATGGCCGCCTCTCCCCCGTCTTCTTCGGCTCCGCGCTGACGAACTTCGGCGTCGAGCCCTTCCTCAAGGAGTTTCTGCACCTGACGCCCCCGCCGCTGCCGCGCGCCGCGGATATCGGGGAGATCGATCCCTTCCGCCCGGATTTCTCGGCCTTCGTCTTCAAGATCCAGGCCAACATGAACCGCGCCCACCGCGACCGCATCGCCTTCATGCGCATCTGCTCCGGCCGCTTCGAGAAGGGCATGGAGGTCTACCACGTGCAGGGCGGCAAGAAAATCAAGCTCGCCCAGCCGCAGCAGCTCATGGCGCAGGAGCGCGAGATCATTGAAGAAGCCTATGCGGGCGACATCATCGGCGTGTTCGATCCCGGCATCTTCTCCATTGGCGACACGATCTGCACCGGTTCCGAGAAATTCCAGTTCGGCGGCATCCCCACGTTCGCCCCGGAGCACTTCAACCGCGTCTACCAGGTGGACACGATGAAGCGCAAGCAGTTCGTCAAGGGCATGAGCCAGATTGCGCAGGAGGGCGCGATCCAGATCTTCCAGGAGCTCGGCGGCGGCATGGAGGAGGTCATCGTCGGCGTGGTGGGCACGCTGCAGTTCGACGTGCTCGAGTACCGCCTCAAGAGCGAGTACAACGTCGACATCCGCATGGAGGGCCTTCCCTACGAGTACATCCGCTGGATCGAGAACCGCGAGGAGGACTTCAACCCCAAGAAGCTGAACCTGACCTCCGACACGCGCCGCATTCAGGATCTCAAGGGCAACTACCTGCTGATCTTCGCCAACGAGTGGAGCATCCGCTGGGCCGAGGAGCACAATCCCGAGCTCAAGCTCGCCGAGTTCGGCAGATGGTGAACCCTTTTCCCTATTCGCTCGACAACAAGCGCTACCACACGCTGTATTATCACCTGAAACGCCTGTTCCCGGAGCGCCGCGTGGGCAAGGCCGCCGTCGACGCGGGCTTTACCTGCCCGAACCTCGACGGCACGCGCGGCACGGGCGGCTGCTCCTACTGCCGCTCCGGCGGAACGGAGTTCGCGGGCAGCAGCGCCCTGCCCGTGCGGGAGCAGGTGGAGCGCGAGCTTCTGCGTATCCGCCGCAAATGGCCGGACGCCGGGGCCATCGCGTATTTTCAGTCTCACACCAACACCTACGCCCCCGCCGATCGCCTGCGCGCCCTCTATGAGGAGGCGCTCGCCGTGCCGGGTGTGTGCGGGCTGAGCGTCGCCACGCGCGCCGACTGCCTGCCGCCGGACGTCCTCCAGCTCCTTGGGGAGCTGAACCGGAGGACCTGTCTCACCGTTGAGCTCGGACTGCAGACGATCCACGAGGAGACGGCGCGGCGGATCAACCGCTGCCACAGCACGGCCGAATTCCTCGCCGCCTACCGTGCGCTGACGGAGCGCGGCGTGCGCGTGTGCGTGCACCTGATCGACGGCCTGCCGGGCGAGACGGAGGCCATGATGCTCGAGACAGCCCGCGCCGTGGGACAGCTGCGCCCCGGCGGGGTGAAGCTGCATCTGCTGCACGTGCTCGAGGGCACGGCCCTTGCGCGCGATTGGCGGCGCGGCGCGCTGTGGCCTCTCGGGCGGGAGGAATATGTGCGCGTCGTCTGCCGCCAGCTGGAGCTGCTGCCGCCGGAGACGGTGATCGAGCGGCTCACGGGCGACGGAGCCGGAGAATATCTGCTGGCCCCGCGCTGGAGCCGCGGCAAGCGCGCCGTTCTCGCCGCCATCGACCGCTGGCTCGCGGAACACGACACCTGCCAGGGCAGGGCCGTCTGAGCCTGTGCATGGCAGCCCGTGCGGAGAGGGCAAGAAGAAAACGAAAAGCTGTTTGCCGCCCGATCGCGCCGCAGGCCGCGGGAGCAGGGGTGGGACAGCTTATGGGAACGCCAAGCCGGGCGCCAGGACGTGCCCGGCGCGCATTGTTGATCCGGGAACTGCCCGGAGCAAGGGAGGATATCAGGATGGTTACCTACCGCAAAGCAAGGCCGGAGGAATTCCTCGACTGCATCGACCTGATGAACTATGTGTTCAGCAGCTCAAGCCGGCCGCACGATTTCAGCCGCATGATCCCCAGAGTGTACGGGCCGGGGAAGGAAAACGCGGCCATCCACCGCGTGGCGGAGGAGAACGGGCGGCTGCGGGCGCTCATCGGCTGCCTGCCGCAGACGGTTTTTGTGGGCAGCCGCACGCTGCGCGCGGGCTTTATCGGCAGCGTTTCCGTGCACCCGCGGGCGCGCGGCGAGGGACACATGAAAGCGCTCATGCGCGACTGGCTGGAGGAGATGCGGGAGACGTGCGATCTCTCCGTCCTCGGCGGCCAACGCCAGCGCTATGCATATTTCGGCTACGCCAAGGGCGGCGTGCAGCTCGTCTATTCCGTGAACACGTCGAACGTGCGCCACGCGCTGCGCGGCGTGGACTGCTCCCCCTTCTCGTTCTGCCCGCTCGAGGGGGAGGAGGCTCTGTCTCTCGCCCTCTCACTCTTCCGCGCCCAGCCGGTGCGCGTGGAGCGCACGCCGGAGCTCTTCGCCGACACGCTGCGCACCTTCGGCTCGCGCGCCCTCGCGGTGCTCAAATTCGCGCGCCCCGTGGGCTGCTTCGTCCTCTCCGCGGACGGCTCGGAGCTGCTGGAAGCGAACCTGCGCGACTGGAACGATTTCGAGCCCGCGCTCAAGGCGTACTTTGCCTCCGCCGGGCCGGAGCATCTCTCGGTGCCGGCCGCCGCTTACGACACGGAGCTCAACCGCCGTCTCTCCGCCTTCGCGGAACACTACCGCGCCGAGCCGAACGCGATGTTCCGCATTTTTAACTTTGCGAACGTGCTCGAGGCCTACCTCACGCTCAGGCAGGAGACGGAGGGCCTCGTGCCCGGCGTCTTCTCCGCCGTCCTCGACGGCCAGCCCGTCACGGTCCGCGCGGACGAGGGAGGCGTCTCGGTGGGGCGCAGCGCCAGGCCCG
>CALWRP010000134.1 GCA_944383955.1 uncultured Clostridia bacterium | reverse complement strand
GCTCTGTAGTGTGCCTGCTTCCTCAAGCATATTCTAACAAATTACGACTTGCTGCGTTAGAGGCTCCTGTGTTTCATACCCTTTGGTGCCTTGCAGCGCAGCGGAAAGGAATGGTCATAAAAATGGAGGAAAAACTGCTCTGGGAAAAGGCCGTGGCGTTCCACGGCCACGAATGCGGCGGGCTGACGATCGGCTTCCGCGCCTCGCTCTACGCGGCGAAGCTGCTGGGGCTGACGTTTTCAAAGGACGAGCGACTCGTCTGCATCGCGGAGAACGACGCGTGCGGCGTCGACGCCGTGCAGGCGCTCCTCGGATGCAGCGTCGGCAAGGGAAATCTGCTGTTCCACATGACGGGAAAACAGGCGTTCTCCTTTTACGAGCGGACGTCCGGCAAGTCCGTGCGCCTTGTGCTGCGGCCCGCGCCGTCCGGGATGACACGCGAGGAATCGTTTTGCTATTATCAGGCGCACACGGCGGAGGAGCTGTTCGACGTGAAGGAGCCGAAGCTCGCCGTGCCGGAGCACGCGCGGCTGTTTGAGTCGTACGTCTGCGACGTATGCGGCGAGACGGCGGGCGCGAACTGGATCCGCATCCGCGGCGGGAAAACGCTGTGCCTCGACTGCGCGGGGGAATACGACCGGTTCCATGTGTGAATAAGAAAAGGAAAGAGCGTCTCGGTCGGCGGTTGATTCTGCCGGTCGAGACGCTCTTTTTGTCCTTATTCCTTCACAACGCCCTTCTTGAGAATCACGTTCGCGTAGAGCGCGGCCTCGCTCGTCGTGACGACGGCGTATGCCTTCTTCGCGCGCTCGTAGAACTCGAATTTATTGATGGCGAGCTCGCGCAGGCCGTCCTTCTCGTACTTCGCGCCGATTTCACGGTAGACCGGCCAGATCTCCGGCTTGTACGGATCGTCCGGCAGCACCTCCATGAAGATGGTCGGGTGCTCGACGTACGGGTCGAGCGGCATGAACTTGAGAATCGCGTCGAGGATCTCGGGGATGCCGTGGCCGTCGAGGCGGATGACGTTCGCCGGGTGGGCAAACTTCGGGAAGTTGCCGTCCGCGAGAACGAGCTCGTCGCCGTGACCCATCTCCATGAGCACCTTGAGAAGCTCGGGGGTCAGAATCGAGGGAATTCCTTTCAGCATGGTTCGTCCTCCTTACTGCGTGATGACGCCGTTCTCGTCCCAGAGGGCGCGCCAGTCGGTCGCGCCGGGCCACAGGAAAACCTGGCCCTTGACGAGGCGGCAGTTCTCGTCGGCGAGGCGGATAGCCTCCATCTCCTCGTCAGTGAGCGGATCCTCCGTCACACACTGGAGATTGCTGACGTAGTTCTTCTCGTGCACCGAGAACGGGATCGGAATCTGGCCGTTCTGCACCGCCCACTTGAGGCAGATGAGCGCCGGATGGACGCCGTGCGCCTTCGCGGCGGCCTCGACAGCGGGCATCGCGGTATCGACGACGTCGCCCTCGGCCTTGTCGCGGTCGGGACGGTTCGGGCTGCCGATCGGGCAGAAGCCGACGGGCTGCAGCCCGCGCTCGACGCAGTAGCGGAACAGCTCGGGCTGCTGGAACGCCGGGTGGAGCTCCATCTCAATCAGCGTCGGCTTGATGCGGCACAGCGGCAGCACGGCCTCGAGCTTCGGGATCGTCATGTTGGACATACCGAGGTTGCGGACGAGGCCCATGTCGTGGAGGCGCTCCATCTGCCGCCAGACGAGCATGAAGTCGTCGACGTAGAAGGGCTTCGAGTCGGGGTTGCGGGAATCGCCGCTGCACCCCGGCGCGTGATAGTTCGCGAACGGCCAGTGGACAAAGTAGGCGTCGAGATAGTCAAGCTGCAGATCCTTGAGCGTCTTCGCGCAGGAGAGCAGAATGTCGCCCTTGCCGTGCATATCGTTCCAGACCTTCGAGATGATGAAGAGCTCCTCGCGCTTGACGGCGCCCTCCGCAAAGGCTTCGGCAAACACCTTGCCGATGAGATCCTCGTTGCCGTAGACCGAGGCGCAGTCAAACATCCGATAGCCGCAGCGGATCGCGCCCGCGACGGCGGCGGAAACCTCCTCGGCGCCGTAACGGTCGGAGCCGAAGGTGCCCATGCCGACGCACGGGATCTGCTCGCCGGTCGCGAGCGTCTTCTTGGGAACGGAATTGGGATCGATCACTGTCATTTTCGTTGCGCTTCCTTTCCTGTGTGAAATCTCCGCCCTCCTCCCCGGCGGGCGAGACGAACGTCAGGCGCGGGAAACCCGCTCGACGCGGATCTCGGGCAGAAGACGCGCGAGATCCTCCTGACGGTAATAACCGGTTTCCTTGGTCAGCGCGTTCGCCGTGGAGACGGCCACCGCGAAGCGGATCGCCTCTTCGAGCGGCTTTTTGTGCGCAAGGCTGACGGCGAAGCCCGCGACCATACTGTCGCCGCAGCCGACGGTGTTGACCACCGGCACGTCGGGCGTCAGGCCGCGGAAAATGCCCTCCTTCGAGACGACGAGCACGCCGTCCTTGCCGAGGGAGACGGCGACAATTCCCGCCCCGGCCTCGCGCAGCTGCTGCGCCGCGGCGATGCAGTTCTCCATGGACGAAACGTCCGCGCCGGTGAGCTGGCCGAGCTCGTCGGTGTTCGGCTTGATGAGCGCCGGCCCGGCGGGGATCGTCTCCCGCAGCGCAGCGCCGCTCGTGTCGACAAGGATCGGCTTGCCAAGGGCGCGCGCCTCGCGCACAAGGCCGGAGTAAAAATCGGAGGGGACGCCCGCCGGCATACTGCCGGAGATCGTCACGACGTCCGCGTTCGGCAGCTCCCGGCGGAAGTCCGCGAGGAAGGCGTCAAGCTCCTGCGCCGTGACGGGGCAGCCGGGCTCGAGGAATTCGGTGCTGCGGTTCGTCTTTTTGTCGCGGACGTTGATGCAGCTTCTCGTCTCCCCCGCCGTCTCGGTAAAGGCGGGGCGGATGTTCGGCTCGCGGATGAGGCTGCGGAACAGCTGCCCCGTGTAGCCGCCCGCGAAGCCCATCGCCGTGACGTCCTCGCCGGAGAGCGCGGCCACGCGGGAGACGTTCATGCCCTTGCCGCCCGCCGTGTTGACAACCTCGCGCACGCGGCCCACCTCAAAGGGAAGCAGCTCGTCGACGAGGTAAAGCTTATCGATTGCGGTGTTGAGCGTTACGGTAATGATCATGTCTCGTTCACCAGCATAATCTTCCCGTGCACCTGCTCGGGGTGATGGTAGAGGGCGAAGGCCTCCGCCGCCTGGGACATCGGGAACTTCTTAAAGAGGAACTCCGGGTCGAACTTGAGCTGGCCCGTTGCGAAGTAGTGCGCGGTGAGCTCCCACTCCTTGCCCGGGAACGGGGCGGAATAGCTCATCCAGCTTCCGGTGAGGCGGAACTCCTTGCGGTTCATGTTCTCCCACTCGGCGGGGGTGAAGCTCATGTCGACGTGCGGCGTGCCGATGAAGCAGATGTGCGCCTTGTTGGCCGCGGCCTCGAAGGCCATGTGCATGGTGACGGGGTTGCCCGCCGCCTCGAAGACGTAGTCGAAGCCGCGCCCGCCGGTGAGCGCCTTCGCGCGGGCCATGAAGCCCTCCTCCTTCGTGTTGATCGTCACGTCCGCGCCCATGCGGCGGGCCAGGGCGAGACGGCCCTCGTCGATATCGAATACGACGACACGGCGGCTGCCGAAGATCTTGGCCCACTGCAGGGTGAAGATGCCGATGGTGCCGCAGCCGAAGACGGCCACGTCGCCGCCGCCCTGATACTCGTTGCAGAGCACGCCGTGGAGGGCCACGGTGGAGGGCTCAAACATGGCGGCCTTCTCATACGGGATGGAGGGATCGTACTTCACGGCGTTCTGCGCGGGCATCACCACATAGTCGGCGAAGCTGCCCTGCTGGCGGCTGCCGATGAAGCTGTAGTGCTTGCAGAGCGAGAAGTTGCCCTGCTGGCAGTCGGCGCACTTCATGCACGGGAGCAGGGGCGCGCCGGAGACGGTGTCGCCCACCTGGAAGCCCTCGACGCCCTCGCCGACCTCGACCACGTCGCCCGCGAACTCATGGCCGAGCACCACGGGATAAAAATGCGCCCCGTGGTGCAGCACGCGCGGCACGTCGCTGCCGCAGATGCCCGTGGCCCGCACATGCACCTTCACCGTTCCGGGAAGGGTCTCCGGGGTGGGGAACTCCTCATAGCGAAGATCCTCGTTTCCATGCAAAACCGCTGCTTTCATTGCGCTTCCTCCTTCATCAGATCGTGTAATTGTTCATACAGCCGCCGGTAGGTCCGGTAGCCCTTCTCATAGGCCGCGGCCGTTTCCGGGTTCGGCTCCACGGTGCGGCGGATGCGGATGGTGCGCTCCACCGCCTCGTCGAAGCTCCGGTATACCCCCGTGCCGACGCCCGCCAGGAGCGCCGCGCCGAGGGAGGTGGCCGTGTCGGAGCCGGGCACCTCGATGCGGCAGCCGGTCACGTCGGCCTTCATCTGCGTCCAGAGGCGGCTGTTGGCCGAGCCGCCCATCGCGCGCAGCACGCCGGCCTCGGCGCCCGCCTCGCGGGCCGTCTCCAGATTGTGGCGCAGCGAATAGGCCACGCCCTCCATGCAGGCGCGCGCAAAGTGCGCCCGCGTCTTTGCGAAGGTCACGCCGTACCAGACGCCCTTGGCGTGCACGTCCCAGATGGGGCTGCGCTCGCCCGCGAGATACGGCAGGAAGACAAGGCCCTCGCTGCCCGGCGGCACGGCCCCGGCCTCGCGGTCAATCTCCGCAAAGGAGGAGGAGCCCGTCTGCGCGGCGACCTGGCGCTCCGCGGCTCCGAACTCGCGCTCGAACCAGTTCATCGCCCCGCCTCCGCCGACGGTGCCGCCCTGCAGCAGCCACAGCCCCGGCACAACGTGCGCGCCGAGAATCAGGCGCTTGTCGGAGCGGCAGACGTCCATGCAGATGCTCATGCCGCCCGCCTGGCCGCCCTGCTCCTGCGTCTGGCCCGGGTGGATCACGCCCGCGCCGAGCGTGCCGCAGGCCGCGTCAAGGCCGCCCGCCACAACGGGCGTTCCCTCTCGCAGGCCGGTGAGCGCCGCGGCGGCGGCCGTCACACGGCCCACCACCTGGCTGCACGCGGCCACCGGCGGCAGCAGCGAGGTTTTCACGCCGAGCTCGCGGCAGAGGGCCTCGTCCCACGCGCCGCGCGCCATGTCCCAGCAGGCCCAGCCGTAGCCCTGGCTCGGATCCTGCGAGACCTCGCCCGTGAGCCGGAAGGCGATGAAGCTGTTCGACTGCAGAATCTTGTCGGCCCTTTTGTACACCTCGGGGCAATGCTCCCGATACCACAGCACCTTGGGCATGGTGTAGGACGGGGAGAGCGGGTTGCCGCACACGGCGAAGAGGCGGTCCTCCCCGATCGTCTCCCGCAGCGAATCGCAGATCCCCTGCGCCCTGGTGTCCATCCAGATGGGCGTGGGGCAGAGCACCTCTCCCTGCCCGCTCACCGCGATGGCGCTCCAGCTCTGGCCGTCGATGCCCACGCCCGCAATCTCCCGCGCGGAGAAGCTCCCCTCCGCCGTCAGGCGGCGCAGGGCGGCGCAGACGGCTCTCCACCAGGCGTCGGGCTCCTGCTGCGCCCAGCCGGGCTGCGGGTAGTCGACGGCGTACTCCTCCGCCGTCTGGGCGATCACCTCGCCCTGCGCGCCGAACACCGCCGCCTTGCAGGCGGAGGTGCCGATGTCAATGCCAAGCAGCAGCTCGCGCATGGCTCCCCTCACGCCTTTCCGTCGCAGCCGCAGACGATCATACGGCTCTTCACGAGCTCCTTCACGGCGGCGCGGCCCGCCTTGCCGTAGGCCTTCGGGTCGATCACGGAGGCGTCGGCGAGCACCTCGCGCACGGCCTTCGTGTAGGCGGCGCGCAGCTCGGTGGCAAAGTTCACCTTGCAGATGCCGCGGGCGATGCAGTCGCGCACGTCCTCGTCGGAGAGGCCGGAAGCGCCGTGGAGCACCATCGGGGCGGTGAGCATGCCGCGCAGGGTGGTGATGAGCTCCTTGTTGAGGACGGGCGCCTCCTTGTAGAAGCCGTGGGCCGTGCCGACGCCGACAGCCATCGAGAACAGGCCGCTCTCCTTCTCAAAGCGCACGGCCTCCTCGGGGATTGTGTAGCCGCCCTCGTCCTCGAGGTCGTCCTCCTTGCCGCCGACGCGGCCGATCTCGCCCTCCACCGGCACGCCGACCACCGCGCACATCTCGGCCACGCGGCGCGTGAAGGCGATGTTCTCCTCCAGCGGCAGCTTGCTGCCGTCGATCATCACGCTCGTGTACCCGGCGCGCAGCGCGCTCACGCAGAGCTCGTAGCTGCTGCCGTGGTCGAGGTGCATGGCCACCGGCACGCTCGCCTCGCGGGCCAGCGCGGCCACGTTCGCCTGATAGAGCGCCGTGCCCGCATACTTCACGGTGGAGGGCGTGGTCTGCAGAATCACAGGGGCGCGCAGCTCCTCCGCCGCCGCAATGATAGCCTGCGCCATCTCCATATTCTCCACGTTGAACGCGCCCACCGCGTAGTGATGCTCCTGCGCCTTGCGCAGCATGTCCACAGTCGTTGTCAATGCCATTTGATACGCACCCTTTCTCCTCGCCTGAGGCAGCTTCCCGCCTCAAAAGTGAAACGTTTCGTTTTCTTAACCGTACCACAGGATCAGCCATTTGTCAAGAGCCGCCGTCGAATTGACGGAGAAAAACTTTTATGCTATTGTAGAGGAAAAAGCAGCGTGCAAGCCGCGGCTGCGCTGCGGCTTGCGTCTGAAACATCAATTTGCGGTGCGAACGCACCGGAAATTGACGTTTCAGCAGCTAAGTGCTTCCTTTCCCTGCGCGGAAGGGGAACAGCGCTGCTCCGCGAAGTAAGAAGGAAGGAGTGGTTGGTGGGGTTATAGGGTGTTTCCTTGTCGCAGGTGGCGGCGTACTCCAGCACCAGGCTGTTGTCCTTGGTGACGGTGTAGGCCACGGTCATCTCCAGGTTCCCAGGGTATCCCTCTTCCCCGTCGGGGCTGGTGTAGGTGAAGACCAGGGAGGGCTCCTCCCCGTCCGTCACCTGGGAATCCCACAGCACCTGGTGGAAGCCCCCGGGGCCGCCGTGCAGGGTGTT
>CALWRP010000133.1 GCA_944383955.1 uncultured Clostridia bacterium | reverse complement strand
TGTATCATCTTTCGCCGGGGCTGTCACCCCTCTTTTTTGCTTCCGCGCCGCAAAGACGCAGGATTCGGGGGGATCTCCTGCAAGTTTTTCTTAACTTTTTGAAAAATCATGTTATAATAGAAAATAGTTTTTACCGCGGGCTCCGGCCCCGTGCCCCAGGAAGGAGTATTCCATGCGCCATTTCATCCGAACGCTCACCCTCCGCCAGCAGAAGCGGCTGACGCTCGCGCTGGCCTGCGTGCTCGCCGCCGTGCTGCTCGTTCTCGTGCTGCTGTGGAGCCGCTACAGCGAGCTGACCAGCCGCCTGGAGACAACCGGCTTCGCCATGGGCTCGTTCGTTCAGCAGACCGTGTACGGCCCCGGCGGGCAGGAGGCCTCCGACGCGGCCCTGCAGGCCGTGACCGGGCTGGAAAACAAGATCTCCTGGCGGGTGGAGGACTCCGACGTCGCGCAGCTCAACGACAACGCGGGCGTCGAGTGGATTTCCATTGACGAAAAAACGGCGGAGCTGCTTTCCCTGTGCCTCGATGTGGCGGAGCGCTCCGGCGGCGTTTTCGATCCGACCATCCTCCCCATCTCGAAGCTGTGGAGCTTCGACGAGGACGATTTTTCCCCGCCCGGCCAGGAGACGATCGACCGCTTCCTCCCCTATGTCAACTATGAGGATCTGCGCGTGAAGACGGACGAATGCTCCGCCTCGCTCAAATATCATTATATGGGCATCGACCTCGGCTCCGTGGGCAAGGGAGCCGGCTGCGACGAGGCCGTCGCCTCCTATGAAGCGTCCGGCCTGACCGGGGCCATCGTGGCCGTGGGCGGCAGCGTGGGCGTTTACGGGCAGAAGCCGGACGGCTCCCCCTGGTCGATCACCGTGCGCAATCCGTATTCGGCGGAGGACGGCGAGGAGTCGCTCGGCGTGATGGAGGTGGAGACGGGCTTCGTCTCGACCTCCGGCTCCTATGAAAAGCAGCGCGAGGCGGACGGCGTCGTCTACCACCATCTGATCAACGCCAACACCGGCTGGCCGGAGGACAACGAGCTCGTCTCCGTCACCGTCTACACCGAGGACAGCGGCGCGCTCAGCGATCTGCTGGCCACCGCCGCCTTCCTGCTCGGCCCCGAGGAGGGCAAGGCGCTGCTCGAAGCATACGGCGCGCAGGGCCTCTTCATCTTCCGCGACCGCACCGTCGAGACGACGGAGGGCTTTCCCTCCTTTACCCTGAGCCTGGATTCGTTCCGGCTCGCGGAGTGACGCGATGGAACGCAAACTTCTGCGCCCCGCCGATCTCGTGCTGCTGCTCGCGGCCGCTGCCGCCGCCCTCGGCCTGCTGTTCTGGCAGTCCGCGGGGGCGCAGGGCGAGTGCGTGGCGGTGATTGAGGAAAACGGGGCGGAAATCCAGCGCATCGATCTCTCCCGCCTGACCGCGGCGGAGGAGATCGACCTCGGCGGGGACTACGGCGTCGTGCTGCTCGCGGAGCCGGGGGCCGTCTCGTTTCTGCGCTCCTCCTGCCCGGATCAGACGTGCGTGCGCACCGGAAAGCTGACAAAGCCCGGCCAGGCCGCCGTCTGCCTGCCCGCCCGCATCTCCGTGCGCCTGGAGGGAACGGACGCCGGGACGGACGCGGCGACGGGCTGACAAAGGAGGCGTTTCCATGCGAAAGGATGTTGTTTTCGCCCGCGCCGGTCCTGCCCGCCGCGTGGCGGTGACAGGCCTGCTCGCCGCGCTGGCGCTGACGCTCTCCCTGCTGGAGGGCATGCTGCCGCCCGTGCCGGTGCTGCCGCCGGGCGCGAAGCTCGGCCTGTCCAATCTGGCGGTCATGTTCGCCGTGCAGAGCCTCGGCCTGCTGCCTGCCCTCGGCATCGCCCTCGTCAAGGGCGTGTTTGCCGGGCTCGCGCGGGGCGGCGTGGCGCTTCTGATGAGCCTCTCCGGCGGGCTGCTGAGCACCCTCGTGGTGTTCGGCCTCTCGCGCCTGAAGCGGCCGCGCTTCGGCTTTCTCGGCCTCGGCGTCGCCGGGGCGCTCTCGCACAACCTCGGCCAGCTGCTCACGGCCACGCTGCTCACCTCTCCGGCTGCCGCGTGGTACGCCCCCTGGCTCATCGTTTTTGGCGTGTTATTCGGCGCCGTCACGGGCATTGTGCTGCGCGTGACGATGCCGGTTCTTAACCGGCTGCTCCCCTCGCAGGCCGCGCAGGCGGCTCGCGGGGCGGGCGGTATTTCTCCCGGCTCTGCAAACCGGCCGGAGAGAAAAAAGAGTGGAGGTAAAAAAAGTGGGACTGACATTTCCTGAAAAACCGTTTCGCACCCACGGCGGCGCAGCAGTTCCTCACCACAAGAACACGGCGCAGAAGGGGTCCTCCGTGCTCCCCTGCCCTGCTCAGGTGACCATCCCCATGCAGCAGCATGTGGGCGCCCCGTGCAAGCCTCTCGTCAAGGTCGGAGACCTTGTCCAGGTCGGGCAGAAGATCGGCGACACCGACGCCTTTGTCAGCGCGCCCATCCATGCCAGCGTGTCCGGCAAGGTGACGGCCGTCACCAAGGCCGTGCTGCCGGGCGGACAGACGGTTGACGCCGTCGTCATCGAATCCGACGGGCAGATGACCGTCTCGCCCGACGTGAAACCCCCTGTCGTCAATACGCCGGAGGAATTCTTCCAGGCGGTGCGCGCGTCCGGCCTGGTGGGCCTGGGCGGCGCGGGCTTCCCGGCGCATGTGAAGCTCAACGTGCCCAAGGACAAGCACCTGGACACGCTGATCGTCAACGCAGCCGAGTGCGAGCCGTACATCACCGCGGACAACCGCGAGGCCCTCGAGAACTCCTGGGCCGTCCTCTCGGGCGTCTACGCGATCCGCGATCTGCTCGGGCTCGACCGCGTGATCATCGCCGTGGAGGACAACAAGCCGGACGTGATCGAAACGCTGCGGAAAATCGCGGACAACCCGACGCACGATCCGGAGGATCGCGTGCGCATCCTGCCGCTGCACGCGCGCTACCCGCAGGGCGCGGAGAAGGTGCTTGTGCAGTCGTGCACCAACCGTGTGATTCCTCTGGGCAAGCTGCCCGCGGACGTGGGCTGCCTGGTGATGAACATCACCTCGGTCGCCTTCCTCGCGGACTATCTCAAGACCGGCATGCCGCTTGTGAAAAAGCGCGTGACGGTGGACGGCTCCGCCATCGCCAACCCGCAGAACGTGATTGTGCCCATCGGCACCAAAATCGCCGATATCGTGGCCTTCTGCGGCGGCTACAGCCAGCCCCCGCAGAAGCTTCTGATGGGCGGCCCGATGATGGGCATCGCCCTGACGACCGACGAGCAGCCCATCCTCAAGCAGAACAACGGCATTCTCGCCTTCGCGGGCAAGGAGGCCTCTCTGCCGCAGCCCTCGGCCTGCATCCGCTGCGGCCGCTGCGTTTCCGGCTGCCCGATGAACCTTGTGCCCACGCAGCTTGAGAAATTCGCCGAGCTCGGCAACATCGAGGAGCTCGACCGGCTCGGCATCATGTGCTGCATGGAGTGCGGCACGTGCGCCTACAACTGCCCGGCTCACCGCCCGCTGGTCCACGCGATCCGGCTGGGCAAGGCCCTGCTGAGAAACGGAGGGAAAAAGTAATGGAGAATAAGCTCATTGTCTCCGCCTCCCCCCATCTGAGAAGCGGAGCCACCACCCAGAAGATCATGCTCGACGTGCTCATCGCGCTTGCGCCGGCCGCCGTCGCCTCCGTCGTCCTGTTCGGGCCGAAGGCGCTCCTGCTCATCGTGCTGTGCATGGCGTGCTGCGTGCTGTGCGAGTATCTCTGCCGCCGCGTGATGAAGCGCGACAACACCATTTTCGATCTGAGCGCCGCCGTCACCGGCCTGCTGCTCGCGCTCAACCTGCCGGTGAGCATCAACCCGCTGATCGCCGTCTTCGGCTGCCTGGCGGCCATCATCGTCGTCAAGCAGATGTTCGGCGGCATCGGCCAGAACTTCGTCAACCCGGCCCTCACGGCCCGCATCATCCTGATGACCTCCTTCCCCTCGAAGATGACGACGTGGACGGCCCCGTTCGCCTACCTCAACGGCGCCGACGCGGCGACGACCGCCACCCCGCTCGCCCTCTCCGCGCAGGGGGCCACCGATTCCCTGCCCGGCTATCTCGATATGTTCCTCGGCGTGCGCGGCGGCTGCCTGGGCGAGACCTGCACCCTGGCCCTCCTGCTCGGCGGCGTCTATCTCATCGCCCGCCGCGTGATTTCGCCTGTGATTCCCGTCTGCTATCTCGGCACGGCGGCGGCGTTCTCCCTGCTGCTCGGCCGCGACGTGCTCTTTGACCTGATGGCGGGCGGCCTGATGATCGGCGCCATCTTCATGGCCACCGACTACACCACCAGCCCGATCACGACCAAGGGCAAGGTGATCTACGCCGTCGGCTGCGGCGTGCTCACGATGCTGATCCGCGTCTTCGGCTCGCTGCCGGAGGGCGTCTCCTTCTCGATCGTCATCATGAACATCCTTGTGCCCCTGATTGAGCGCGTCTCGCGCCCGAAGCCCTTCGGAAAGGAGACGGTGAAGCAATGAGCGAACAGACAAAAAAGCTGACGGCAAAGGACATCCTGCAGCCCGCCCTGGCGCTGTTTGTCTTCTGCCTGATTGTCACGGCCCTTCTGGCCGGGACGAACCTGCTGACGAAGGACAAGATCGCCGAGCAGGAGCGCCTGGCGGAGGAAACCTCCCGCATGACGGTCAGCCCCGGGGCGGAATCGTTCTCCGCCTCTGAGGACGGCACCTACTACCTGGCGGAGGCCGGCGGCGAGACCATCGGCTACGTCTTCACCACCACCGCCAACAGCTACGGCGGCCAGATCAAGGTGATGACCGGCATCTCCACAGACGGAACGGTGACCGGCGTCTCCATCCTCTCCATCTCCGACACCCCCGGCCTGGGCATGAACGCCCAGAACGACAGCTTCCGCGACCAGTATAAAAAAGCGGCTCCCGCGGGCGGCTTCACCGTCATCAAGAACGGGACGCCGGGCGACACGGAGATCAGCGCGATGACGGGCGCGACCATCACCTCAACCGCCGTCACGGACGCCGTCAACGCGGCTGTCGCGCAATACTATGAAGTAAAGGAGGCGCAATGACGATGGCCAAACAGAAGAAAACGCTCTGGCAGGAATTCACCAAGGGCATCATCAAGGAGAATCCTGTTCTGCGCCTCGTGCTCGGCACCTGCGCCACGCTGGCCGTCAGCACCGCGGCCAGCAACGCGATCGGCATGGGCCTGGCGACCACCTTCGTGCTCGTGTGCTCGAACGCCGTCATCTCCCTGCTGCGCAACGTCATCCCGGACAAGGTGCGCATCCCCTCGTACATCACGATCATCGCGGGCTTCGTCACCATTGTGCAGATGTTCATCAAGGCGTATTCGCCCGACCTGGACAGCGCCCTCGGCATCTATCTGCCGCTGATCGTCGTCAACTGCATCATCCTCGGCCGCGCCGAGATGTTCGCCAACAAGAACCGCGTGCTGCCCTCGATCGTGGACGGCCTCGGCATGGGCGTCGGCTTCACGGCCACGCTGCTGCTCATGGGCATCATCCGCGAGCTGCTCGGCTCCGGCACCATTTTCGGCCTGGCCGTCACCTCCAATTTCATGGATCCGATCCTCATCTTCATCCTGCCTCCCGGAGGCTTCTTCGTCTTCGGCCTGCTGATCGCCCTGGCAAACAAGCTCTCGGGCGAGGGCAAGGCTCCGGAGGAGATCGGCTGCAAGGGCTGCCCGCTGGCCGGCAGCTGCTCCAAGCTTCAGGCAAAGGAGGGCTCTGAGAAATGAACGGCGAAACCATCAAGGGGCTGGTCTCCATCTTCCTGGCGGCTATCCTCACCGAAAACTACATCCTGAGCAAATTCCTCGGCATCTGCCCGTTCCTGGGCGTTTCCAAAAAGCTGAACACGGCCGCCAGCATGAGCATGGCCGTGACGCTCGTCATGGTCATCGCCACGGCGGTGACGTGGCCGATCTACTACGGCCTTCTCGTGCCCAACGATCTGGCCTATCTGCAGACCATCGTTTTCATCCTCATCATCGCCGCCCTGGTGCAGCTGATTGAGATCGTCCTCAAGCGCTATATGCCCCCGCTCTACAACGCCCTGGGCATCTATCTGCCGCTCATCACGACAAACTGCGCCGTGCTCGGCGTGACGATGCTCGTCATCGACAAGCACACCGCCTCCCCGGAGACGTTCGGCTTTTTGCAGGCCCTCATCAACGCCTTCGGCTCCGGCATCGGCTTCCTCGTCGCCATGGTGCTCTTCGCCGGCGTGCGCGAGCGCCTGGAGACGTGCGACATCCCGAAATGCCTGCGCGGCCTGCCCATCACGCTGATCGCCGCTTCGCTCGTCTCTGTGTCGTTCCTCGGCTTCCAGGGACTGGTTGAAGGCCTGTTGGGCTGAGAGGAGGAAAGCGCCATGTATGAAATTCTGTTTCCCGTGCTCATCGTCGCGGGAATCGGCCTGATCGCCGGCCTCGGCCTGGCCGTCGCCTCCGCGGTGATGGCGGTGCCGAAGGACGAGAAGGCGGAAAAAATCACCGAAATGCTCCCCGGCGCCAACTGCGGCGCCTGCGGCTTCTCCGGCTGCTCCGGCTACGCCGCCGCCCTGGCGAAGGGCGAGGCAAAGCCCGGCCTGTGCTCCCCCGGCGGAGCGGAGGTGGCCGCGGAGATCTCCGAGTTCCTCGGCCTTGGCGGGGTGAGCATGGAGAAGAAGGTGGCCGTGGTGCGCTGCTCCGGCAGCGCCGACTACACCTCCGACAAGATGGAGTATGCCGGTATCCCGAGCTGCTCCGCCGCCGTGCTCCTCGCGGGCGGCCCCACGAGCTGCCAGTTCGGCTGCATGGGCCTCGGCGACTGCATGAAGGCGTGCCAGTACGGCGCGATCGAGATCTGCAGCGGCGTGGCGCACATCGATCCCGCCCGCTGCAAGGGCTGCTCGATGTGCGTGGCCGCCTGCCCGAAGCATCTGATCACCCTCGTCCCCTACCGCCGCCAGGCTGTGGTGCGCTGCAGCAGCTGCGACAAGGGCGCGCAGACGAACAAGGTCTGCAAGATCGGCTGTATCGGCTGCATGAAGTGCGAAAAGACGTGTGAGTGCGACGCCATCCATGTGAAGGACTTCCATGCCGTCGTCGACCCGGAGAAGTGCACGGGCTGCGGCAAGTGCGCGGAGGTCTGCCCGCGCCATGTGATCGACCTGCTCGACGCGTAAAGCTCCCTCTCCAACCAAAAATGTTCCCGACCGCGGCTTTCGGCAGCTTCCCGACAGCCGCGGCCATTTTCGGATCCAGGAGGTGTATTCGCCATGAAATGCAACGACAGAACGCCGCGCCCCGTCGGCTTTGTTCCGGCGCTGGCCGTCTTTCTCTCGCTGCTCGTGCTCGTCGTCTCCATGACGGCGGGGCTGGGAACCAGCGCGCACATTCCCCTGCTGCTGGCCTGTGTTCTGGCCGCGGTTGTGGGCGCGCTGCACCGCTACACATGGAAGGAGATGCTCGAGGGCATCACGGCGGCCAACGCGGCCGCCATTCCGGCCATGCTCATCATTCTCTCCATCGGCATCCTGATTGCCGCCTGGGTGGCGGGCGGCGTGATTCCCACGATGGTCTTCTACGGCCTGCAGATCATCTCCCCGTCCTTCTTCCTCGTCACGGCTCTGCTGCTGTGCTCGCTCGTCTCCCTGGCGATCGGCAGCTCGCTCTCGACGATCGGCACGGTGGGCGTGGCCCTGTTCGGCATCGGCTCCGCGCTTGGCATCCCGCCTGCCGTCACGGCCGGCGCAATCGTCTCCGGCGCATATTTCGGCGACAAGATGTCCCCCCTCTCGGACACGACGAACCTCGCGCCCTCCGTCTCGGGAGCCGGGCTGTTCGACCACATCCGCCACATGATGGTGACGACGACGCCGACCTATCTCATCTGCGTCGTCCTCTACGGGGCGCTCGGCGCGTTCTACGGCGGCGGAGAGGCGGGCAGCGAAACCCAGATCGCCCTCACGCTGCAGACGCTCGAGGAGAATTTTGTGATTCACCCGCTTCTGCTCCTGCCGCCCCTGCTCGTCCTTTTGATGGTCATTTTCAAAATTCCCGCCCTGCCGGGCCTGATGGGAGCGGCCGCGCTCGGCGTGCTCTCCGCCGTCTTCGTGCAGGGCTTTCCGGCGCAAAGCCTGCCGTCCCTTCTGATGGACGGCTTTCAGATGGAGACGGGCGCCGCGGCGGTGGACACGCTGCTCAACCGCGGCGGGCTGATGAGCATGATGAAAACCGTCGCGCTGATGACGCTCGCCCTCACCTTTGCCGGCATCTATGAGCGCACCGGCATGGCCGGCTCCATCCTGCACAGGATTCTCGGGCTCGTCAGGAGCGACCGCGGCCTCGTTGTCGCCACCGTTCTCACGGCCTGGGGCGTGCTCATCGGCACCGGCCAGCAGTATGTCGCCATCATCCTCACCGGCCGCCTCTTCCGCCCTCTCTATGAGGAGCGCCGTCTCAAGCCGCAGAATCTCAGCCGCGCCCTCGAGGACGCCGGCACCGTCTTCGGCGGCATCGTCCCCTACAGCACCGGCGCCGCCTTCACCGAATCCGCTCTCGGCGTCTCCGCCTGGCAATACGGCCCCTTCACCTTCTTCGGCTGGATCAACCCCCTCGTCTCCATCACCCTCGCCCTCCTCGGCAAAAGCATGCCCAAGCAGGCTGAGCAGGCCGAGCCTGCACGCATCAGCCCGCGCGAGAGCAGGGAGAGAAAGAGAAGCTGATATGCGCGGGACGGTCTCAACCCGCTCCCGGGCATGGTGCGAAGAGCAGGCTGAGCCTGCACGCAACAGCCCGGCAGGCTCAGCCTGCACGCATCAGCCCGCGCGAAAGCAGAGAGGAAAAAAGAAGCTGATATGCGCGGGACGGTCTCGGCCCGCTCCCGGGGCACAGCGGGAAGAGCAGGCTGAGCAGGCTGAGCCTGCACGCATCAGCCCGCGCGAAAGCAGGGAGGAAAAAAGAAGCTGACAAGCGCGGGACGGTCTCGACCCGCTCCCGAGGCGCGGTGCGAAGAGCAGGCTGAGCAGGCATGCAGTGGCCCGCTCCCGGGGCAATGAGGCGCCAAAAACGGCGCGGATGCGAATGGCCGGCCGGGGGCCGGTTTCGCTTGTTTTCGCGGGCTGTTTCTGCTATACTGAGAAGCGGAATAATTCATCATTTGACTGGCAACGATCGAACGCTGGGCAATGCCGCACTTCCCGGTGAAGGGCGGCGTTGCCCTTCTGATCTGTTAAGGGAAAGGAAGTTGAACCAACCATGAACGAACGGGAAGTTGCTGAGATTCGCCGGCGGTTTCGGCCTCAGCAGACGAACATCACAAAGATCCGCGGCTGCTGCGTCAACGGGAGGCGGGAGATTGTCTCCGAGTTCAGCCCCTCGCTGGCTCTGATGGACGAGGCTGAGGCGGAGAAATTCCTGGCGATCCTCAAGAAGACGCTCTCCGGCACGCTGGGCAAAAACCTGATCGACCTCGCGTTCCAGACGCAGCAGGTCGTGAGCAGCGAGGAGCACGGGCTGCTGATGAAGCTGCGCTCCTCGCTGCTGGAGGACGACGAGGCCGTGCACGCCCTGTATGAGCGGATTGCGCAGAGCATTGAGCTCGAGGGCACCTACCTCATCCTGCTGGCCTGCGACCGCTACGACGTGCCCTACCGCGGGAAGGACGGGGAAGCGCTCGAGGACGCCTCCACGGAAATGTTTACGTATATCCTGTGCAGCATCTGCCCGATCAAGACCACCAAGCCCGCACTGAGCTATCAGGTGAGCGAAAACGAGTTCCACAACCTGCGGGAGGACTGGCTCGTCTCCGCGCCGGAGGCCGGCCTCCTCTTCCCCGCCTTCGACGGCCGCTGCGCCAATCTCTACGGCGCGCTCTACTACACGAAGAGCGCCGCCGCCAACCATCCGGAGCTCATCGACGCGCTCTTCCGCGTGGAGCCGCCCGCTCCGGCAGACGAGCAGCGCGAGAGCTTCCAGTGCGTGCTCGCGGAGTCGCTGGAGAAGGACTGCAGCCTGGACGTCGTGCAGGCCGTCCACGGCAAGCTCAGCGCGCTGATCGCCGACCACAAGGCCAACAAGGAGGAGGAGCCGCTCACCATCTCCCGCGAGACGGTGCGGCAGGTGCTCGCCTCCTGCGACGTGGCCGAGGAGCATGTGGCCGCCTTCGAGCAGAAGTATGGGGAGACCTTCGGCGAGGGAACGGAAATCCGCCCGCAGAATATCGTCAACCCGAAGCAGCTCGAGGTGTGCACGCCGGACGTCACCATCCGCGTCAATCCCGAGCGCGGCGACCTGATTGAGACGCGCGTGCTCAACGGCGTCAAATACATCCTGATCCGCGCCGACGAGGGCGTGGAGGTCAACGGCGTGAGCATTCACATCACGGCTCCGGAGGAAGCCTGAGACGAGCCAAAAAGCGCAGGCAATCCTTGCCGGATTGGCGAGCATTTTTGGGAAATATCACGGAAAATTCTGGCGCGATACGCGTGATGCAAAGCACCATCTGAACCCCAAGGCGCGAATTGTGCGGTGGTGCCTTTATAAAAGAAGCCGGGACCGGCTTGAGCGGGGAAAGCTCAAAACGGTCCCGGCTTTTTGTTTGCTGTTCCGGCAGGCAGCTTTGCCGCGGGCCGGCTCCTTTGGGCGCGGGTGCGCCCCGGGAGGGCGGACGGTCAGTCGCCGGAGGGAACGATGCTCCTGTCCTGGCGCTTTTCCAGGCGGCGGAAGAGGCGCACCAGCACCACAACGGCGGCGATGGCGAGAATCACCTCTGCGACAAACTGGGCGTAGGCCAGGCCGTACAGCGGGAAGAGGAGATTCAGCAGGCAGAGGGCCGGAATCTCCAGCACCACCTTGCGCAGCACGGCGAAGATGAAGGCGTGCTTGCCCATGCCCGTTGCCTGGAAGACGCCGACGGCGAGGAAGTCGAGGCAGAGGAAGGGAATGCCGAGGCAGAAGCCGTGCAGGAAGCTCGAGCCGTAGGCGACGATGGCGTCGTTCTGCATGAAGAGACGGATGAGGGCCTCCGAGAAGAAGAAATAGCCGGCGGCCACGGCGATTGTGAAGGCCATGGAAACCTTGACGGCGAAGATGGTGACGCCCTTCATGCGCTTGGCGTTCCCGCTGGCGTAGTTATAGCTGATGAGCGGCATGATGCCCTGCGACATGCCCATGGCGATGTAGGTGGGCACCATGTTGATCTTCTGCGCGATGCCCATGGCGGCCACGGCCTCCGCGCCGAAGGGGGAGGTGAAGTTGTTGAGCACCGTCATGCCCGTCACGTTGAGCAGGTTCTGAATGGCGGCGGGAATGCCGACGGTGCACACCCCGCCCACGATGGCGCGGTTGGGGCGGAACATCTTCGGGTTGATGCAGACATAGGTGCGGCCGCGCTTGCAGAAGAGAAGAATGAAGAAATAGGCGCAGGCGGCGCAGTTCGAGAGGAAGGTGGCGAGGCCCGCTCCCTCCGCTCCCATGTTCAGGCCCCAGGGAAGAATGAAGAACGGATCGAGAACGATGTTGAGCAGGCAGCCGCTCATGGTGCCGATGCTCGCGTGCATGGCCGAGCCCTCCGAGCGCACGAGATAGGCCATCACCACGTTGAGGATGGCGGGCGCCGCGCCGAAGGTCACCGTCCATTTCAGATACGCGCCCGTGGCACCGGCCGTCTCGGCGTTCGCGCCGAGCAGGACGAGGAAGGGATCGCGCAGGGTGGTGAACAGGACGGAAAACAGCACGCCGCTGATGACGGCGCAGTAGAAGCCGAAGGCGGAGCTCTTGTAGACCACCTCGTAATCCTTGCGCCCCAGCGCGCGGCTCATCATGCTGGAGCTGCCGACGCCGAAGAGATTGTTGACCGCGTTGAACGCCAGCAGCACCGGGGCCGCCAGCGTGACGGCGGCGTTCTGCACGGAATTGTTGAGCATGCCGACAAAATAGGTGTCGGCAAGGTTGTAAATCACCATGACGAGGGAGCTGAGAATCGTCGGGATTGCCAGCTGCATCACGGCGTGGGGAATCGGGGTTTGCTCAAACAGCTTAATCTTACTTTGGTCCTCCACGATAAAACCTCATCCTTCCTCTTGTTTCACTTGCCGCGGAATGGAACAAAAACAGCCCCGGGCAGGGGCTGTGCGGGACCGCGGCGCGCGTTCGACCTTTTTTTCAGCATACAGGATTCCGGAAAAGAAATCTACTGCCTAATTGTTAATTTTTGTTTCATATCCCGTCTCAGCCCTTTTTCTCCCGCTGATAGAGAACGAGCGAATAGACGACGGGCACGATCGAGGCCAGAGCCACCGCGGCAATCAGGAGGCCAAAGGCGAGCTCGCCGCCGCGGCCGGAGCCAAGCGCGAGAAAGCCGCTGGCGGTGATGAGGAGGCCAGCCGCCACCCAGAGCTTGCCGCCCAGGCGGTGCGTTTTGTTCCAGTTCTCCTCGCTGCTGAGCGTCCACGGCGTGCGGATGCCCATGGTGTAGTTGAGCCGGCATTTGGGAAGATAATTGCCGATAATCGTGAAGAAGATGCCGACCGTGACGCAGCAGACAAGGGCGATCGGCACCGGCACGCCGAGGGCATAGACGAGCGTGGCCGCCTGCAGCACCACGCAGAGCACCGGGCAGAACCACATCGTCACCGTCCGCAGCACGCCGGACTGGCCCTGCCGCCGCGGATCGAAGTGGAGGGCGGCGTGGCAGAACAGATTGATGAGAGCCATGAAGGCGGGGATCGTCACCACAGCCTGCAGCTTGGGCATGAAGCCGTCCGGGACGCCGGCGGCGTCGAAGTGGGTGGCCACCTGCTCCGGCAGGGCGGGCAGGAGCAGCAGGCCGGGCAGCACCGGCAGCAGGCAGACGGCGGACGAGAGCAGCGCGCGGCTCAGGTCACTCAGCTTTTTCTTTGTCATCGCTCTCTCCCTCCCCGCCGGTGAACTGGGAGAGCCACATCATCAGCTCCTCGAACACCGACATATTCAGCTCGTAGTACACGAAGTTTTTCTCGCGTGTCTCCCGCACCAGCCCGGCGCGCCTGAGCTGGGCCAGGTGGTAGGAAACGGTCGCGTTCGTCATGGAGAAGCGGCTGCTGATCTGCCCCGCGGACATGCGCCCGCCGCGCAGCATCACCAGGATCTCCCGGCGGACCGGATCCGACAGCGCCTTGAACGTTTCCGGAAAGCCCATGCGCTCCCCTCCCCTCTCTTCCTTCAGGCAGCGCCGCACAAGGCCGGTGCGGCGTCATCTTTATTATATTATAGTGCGTTCCGCCGCGCGGCGCAAGCCCCGCCCTCCATGCGCCGGAAGACCAAAGCGGCAGCCCTTTTTCCGGGCCTCCCTGTACAAAAGGGAAAAAAGCAAAATACCCACTTGACGGCCCCCGAAAACGTTGTATGATAGAGGGCGTACGCAAAATCCACAGGGACGCCGCGCTCCGCGGACAGGGAATCGAGGGCTGCATCTATGACAAAAAATATGACGGTCGGAAACCCCGCCAGACTGATCTTCTTCTTCACCATTCCGCTGCTGATCGGAAACCTCTTTCAGCAGTTTTACAGCATGGCGGACACGCTGATCGTGGGCCGCACCATCGGCGTGAACGCGCTGGCAGCCGTGGGCTGCACGGGCAGCATGTCGTTTTTGATCCTCGGCTTTGCCCAGGGCCTCACCTCGGGCCTCTCGATCGTCACCGCCCAGCGCTTCGGCGCGGGGGAAACCGAGGGCATCCGCAAAAGCTTCGCCCACAGCGCCGTCATCTCCGCCGGCGTCACCGTCCTGCTCACGCTGATCGCCATGCCCACCGCGATGGGCTTCCTGAGCCTGCTGCAGACGCCGGAGGAGATCATCGAGGACGCCCACAGCTACATCTTCGTGATCTGCGGGGGCATCTTTGCCTCCGTGCTCTTCAACCTCTTCTCCAACGTGCTGCGCGCCCTGGGCGACAGCAAGACGCCGCTCGTCTTTCTCGTGATTGCCTGCGTCGTCAACGTGGCGCTCGATCTCGCCTTCATCCTCATCTTCCGCATGGGCGTGGCGGGAGCCGCCTGGGCCACCGTGGCGGCCCAGCTCTTCTCCTCCCTGCTGTGCTTCGTCTATATGATGCGCCGCTTTCCCATCCTGCACCTGCGCCGCGAGGATTGGCGCATCTCCCGCGAGGAGCTTGCGCTGCACCTTCGCATCGCCCTGCCGATGGCCTTCCAGTGCTCCATCATCTCCATCGGCACGCTGATCATCCAGTTCACGCTCAACGGCCTCGGCGCCAACGCCGTCGCCGCCTACTCCGCCTCGCAGAAGATCGACATGTTCGCCACGCAGCCCGTCAACTCCTTCGGCGTCACCATGGCGACCTACGCGGCGCAGAACTACGGCGCGCGGCAGTACGGCCGCATTCGCAGGGGCGTGCGTCAGTGCTGCATGATGTCGGTCTCCTATGCCGTTTTCATGGGCTTTGTCAACGTGCTCTTCGGCTATCAGCTCTCCGGCCTCTTCATCGGCCCCGGCGAGACGGAGGTGCTGAACCTCTCGAAGTCGTATCTTGCCATCACGGGCTGCGGCTACTGGCTGCTGGCCATTCTCTTCATCCTGCGCTTCACGCTGCAGGGGCTCGGCAAAACGTTCGCCCCCACCGTGGCGGGCGTGATGGAGCTGGTGATGCGCTGCTTCGCCGCCGTCGTGCTCTCCGTCCTCTTCGGCTTCCAGGGCGTGTGCGCCGCCAACCCGCTGGCCTGGTTCGGCTCCTGCGTTCCGCTGGCGATCGCCTATTTCCTCACGAGCAGGAAGCTGCGCGCGCTGGAGGAGCCCGAAGAGGGCCAAAAGACGGCTGCGCGCGCCCACCGGTTCAGACTGGCGCGCAAGGGCTCTGTGTAAGACAGCAATTATGTGATTTGATGATAAAAACGGTGAGCCTTCGCACAAGGCTCGCCGTTTTTATATCGATAAGAAGGTTTCCCGGGTTACGCCGTCCGGTCAGGCTTCCTCCGTCCCGGCCGCTTCGGCGGCCGCCTCCGCGGCCTTGATCATGATGGCGCACTCGATGCGCTTGCGCTGCAGCTCGCAGCCGATCTCGTAGTTGCCGTTGATATCGCCGCTGAAGTGGTAGGCGTTCGCCGAGCAGCCGCCGCTGCACCAGAACTTCGCGAAGCAGTCCTTGCAGCTCTCGCGGGCGTAGACGTTGCAGAGCTTGAATTTGTCCTGCAGCTCGGTATTCCTGACGCCCTCGCAGACGTTGCCGAGGATGAAGTCTGTGTTGCCGACAAACTGGTGGCAGGGATACAGGTCGCCCCACGGGGTGACGGCCAGGTATTCGGTGCCCGCGCCGCAGCCGGAGATGCGCTTGTAGATGCAGGGGCCGCCGGTGAGGTCGATCATAAAGTGGAAGAAGTTGAAGCCCTTCCCCGCCTTGCGGCGCGCGAGAATCTCCTTTGCCAGGCGATCGTATTCGGCGCACAGCTCGGGGACATCCTCCTCGCGGATAGCATACGGCTGCGTGGAGGGCGCGACGACGGGCTCGACGGAAATCTGCTCAAAGCCCTGGTCGGCCAGATGCAGGACGTCGCTGGCGAAGTCCTTGTTGAAGTGCGTGTAGGTGCCGCGGACATAATAATTGTCCTGATGGCGGCTCTCCGCCACCTTCCGGAACTTGGGGAGGATGAGGTCGTAGCTGCTGCCGTTCCCGTTGCGGAAGGGGCGCATGCGATCGTTGACCTCCTTGCGGCCGTCGATGCTCAGGACGATGTTGCCCATCTCCTTGTTGACGAAGTCGAGGATATCGTCGTTGAGGAGGACGCCGTTGGTGGTGATGGTGAAGCGGAATTTCTTGTTGTGGGCCTTCTCCTGGCTGCGGCCGTAGGCCACGAGCTGCTTGACGACGTCGAAGTTCATCAGCGGCTCCCCGCCGAAGAAGTCGACCTCCAGATTCACGCGGCTGCCGGAATTGCGAATCAGGAAGTCGAGCGCCTGCTTGCCGACCTCAAAGCTCATGAGCGCGCGGCGGCCCATGTATTCGCCCTCATCCGCGAAGCAATACTTGCAGCCGAGGTTGCAGTCGTGGGCCACATGCAGGCACAGCGCCTTCACCACGGCGTTTCGCTTCTTGAAATCGATCACCGTGTCGCGGTACAGATCCTCGCTGAAGAGGGAGCCGTCCTCCTGCAGGGCGCGCACGTCCCCGATGACCTGTCCGATCTCCGCGGCCGTGATCTCCGGCGTTCCCGCATACTTCTCCAGCATGGCGGCCGTGATCTCCTCCGGCGTGCTCGTCTCCCACAGGGCAATCACGTCGTAGGCGAGGTCGTCCACCACGTGGACGCAGCCGCTGTTGACGTCCAACACAATATTAAATCCGTTGCTCTTGTACTGATGAACCATTTGATCTCCACTATCCCTTTCTGAGAACCGCACCAGCAGGCCGCGGCACGCCGCCGCTCCGCCGGGGCGGAAAATATGTACACAATAAATATCGCCGCACCGGGCGCAGGAGCGCGCGGAAAGCGCGCCGCCAAAGCTCCGGGGCAGCGATACTCATAGAGACTGCTCTTACTTCTTCTTGTTTTCGCAGTGCTGGTTTGCGACCGTGCAGGAGGTCTTGCAGGCAGACTGGCAGGAGGTCTGGCACTCGCCGCAGCCGCCAACCTTCAGGGTGTCCTTCAGGTTTCTGGAATTCAAGGTCTGGATCCGCTTCATAAAATCAGTCTCCTTTCTGTGGAATCGCAGGCACGGCCCGCCCGCCGGACGGAGGGCCCTCGCCGCTGCCTGTAAAGATAAGCATAGCAAAAAAGTGGAAGATTGTCAATCGCCGCCTCCCGTTTCGCAAGAACCC
>CALWRP010000132.1 GCA_944383955.1 uncultured Clostridia bacterium | reverse complement strand
TTTTTTTGAGGCTGTATGGCATCATTCCCGCCGCGCGGAGCGGATCCGGCGGACCGGGAAGCGGCGCAGCCTCGATCCTCTTTTTGGAAAGGAAGTGAAGCGCCCCGCGGACGGACCGCGGCGGGCGGAGGGGGAGCGCCCTGCGCCTTGTAGACAGCGATGGGAAGCCGTGTTCCGGCGTGAGAGGAGGCCAGTAAGCCTCGACCGAACCTTCCGGGCATTCTCATGCCCCGCTCTATCTTATTTTAGAGGGAAGCGACGCTGTCTGTGCCAATTGTCCAAGCGTGCCGTTTCTCTGAAAATCCAAAGGAGAGAAAGAACCATGAAAAAGACAAATATCCAGAAGCTTACCGTTGCCGCCCTGCTGTGCGCCGTCGCCGTTGTGGGCAGCCTGTTTTCGTTTCCTGTGTTCGGCAGCAAGTGCGCGCCGGTGCAGCACATGGTGAACATCCTGTGCGCCGTCCTGCTCGGCCCGTGGTACGGCGTGGCCGTCGCCTTCGTCGCGAGCCTGCTGCGCAATCTGCTGGGGCTCGGCACGCTCATGGCCTTCCCGGGCAGTATGCTTGGCGCGCTCTTGTGCGGCATTGTGTACTGGAAGGCCAGGCATATTCTGCCGACGCTCATCGCGGAGGTCTTCGGCACGTCGATCCTCGGCGGCCTGTGCGCGTATCCCATTGCCATTCTGCTGATGGGGCAGAGCACAGCGGACATCGCCTTCACTGCCTACATTCTCCCGTTCTTCGTGTCCACGGCGGGCGGTGCGGTGATTTCCGCCGTTCTGCTCTATGCCCTGCAGAAGACGACCGTCCTGCATTCCATGCAGACCCGTCTGAGCCGCTGATCGAAAGGAGTCTCCCCACATGCTCGCTGAACAGCTTGCCTGCGTGCGCAGGAAAGCCCCGCTTGTCCACAGCATCACGAATTACGTCACCGCCAACGACTGCGCGAACATTCTTCTGGCGTGCGGGGCGTCGCCGATCATGGCCGACGATCCCGGCGAGGCGGAGGAGGTGACGTCGCTGGCTGCCGGGCTTGTGCTGAACCTGGGCACGCTCGATCAGCGCAAGCTCTCCGCCATGCTGCTCTCGGGAAAGCGCGCGAACGCGCTGGGGCTTCCCGTTGTGCTCGATCCGGTCGGGGCCGGCGCGTCCTCCATGCGCACCGCGTCGGCGCTTCGCGTTCTCTCGGAGGTGCGCTGCGCCGTGATCCGCGGGAACATGTCGGAGATCCGCACGCTGGCGATCGGGGCGGGGCACACGCGCGGCGTGGACGCGGGCGCGGCGGACCGGGTGACGGAGCGGAGCCTCGCGGAGGCGCTGGCCTTTGTGAAGTCCTTCGCCGCGAAAACGGGGGCGGTGGTGGCCGTCACGGGCAGCATTGATCTCGTCACGGACGGGCGGCGCGCCTTCTGCGTGCGCGGCGGTCATCCGATGATGGGCCGCATCACGGGGGCGGGCTGCATGCTCTCAGCGCTGACGGGCGCGTTTGCGGCGGCGAATCCGCAGAGCCTGCTGGAGGCCGCCGCGGCCGCGGTGTGCGCGATGGACCTCTGCGGGGAGAAGGCGGCGGCCCGTGTGACGCCGCCCGACGGCAGCGGAAGCTTCCGCACCTACCTCCTCGACGCCGTGTACAACCTGACGCCGGAGGAGCTTGAAAGGGGAGCCAACTATGAACTGCGATAGCAAGACCATGCGTCTCTACGCCGTGACCGACCGCGCCTGGACGGGGCGGCAGACGCTCTATGAGCAGGTGGAGGACGCGCTGCGCGGCGGCGCGACGTGCGTGCAGCTGCGCGAGAAGACGCTCGGCCGGGAGGAATTCCTCCGCGAGGCCGTGGAGATCGGCGCGCTCTGCCGCCGGTACGGCGTGCCGTTCCTCATCAACGACGACGTCTCCATCGCCCTCGAATCGGGGGCGGACGGCGTGCACGTCGGCCAGGAGGACATGGCGGCGCGGGAGGCCCGCCGTCTGCTGGGGCCGGACAGGATTGTCGGCGTCTCCGCCCATACGGTGGAGGAGGCCGTGAAGGCCGAGCGCGACGGCGCGGACTACCTCGGCGTCGGGGCCGTCTTCCACACCGACACGAAGACGGACGTCTCCGCGATGCCGCTCGATACGCTGCGCGCCATCCGGGCGGCGGTGAACATTCCGATTGTCGCCATCGGCGGCATCTCGCTTGCGAACGTGGAACGGCTTACGGGCAGCGGCGTCGACGGCGTTGCCGTCGTCTCGGCTCTGTTTGCGGCAGAGAACGTCCGCGAAGCCGCCGGGCGCCTGCGCGCCGCCTCAGAGCGCATGGTAACGGCGCGGAGCGAGTGAAGTTTTCGCCAGCCTTTTTCAAAAGGCTGCGGGGGTTAGGGGGCAGAGCCCCCTTCACACCGAATGCGAAGCACCAAAAAAGCCAGGGAAAACAGCGAAGCGCCTTTTCCCGGACCACTTTCGCCCGTCCCCACCATCACGCACCGGCCCGGCAGGCTGAACCCGGCAGGCTGAACCCGGCAGGCTGAGCCTGGCAGGCTGAGCCTGCACGCATCAGCCCGCGCGGAAGCACTGAGGAAATTGTAACCCGAGCGGCGCGGGACGGTCTGAACACGCTCCCGGCTCCCGAACGAAACCCTACACAAACTACAGCTCCGGCGCGGAGCGATGAAAGTTTTTGCGGAGCTTTTTTCAAAAAGCGACCGTTCCCCTCCCCCGTACCCCAAAAACGTACCCCCAGCGGCGAATCGGGGGCACCACTTTTCGCCGCTATATAAAAGTTAGTGCTGCATTATGAAAGGAGTCATTTCAAATGAGAACAGCATTATCCATCGCTGGAAGCGATTCCAGCGGAGGCGCCGGGATTCTGGCAGACATCAAAACCATGACGATGCACGGCGTGTTCGCGATGACGGCCATCACGGCCCTCACGGCGCAGAACACGACGGGCGTGCGCTCGATCCTCGAGTCGACCCCCGAGTTTCTCGGGCAGCAGCTCGACGCGGTGTTCGAGGACATTCGCCCGGATGCGGTGAAGATCGGCATGGTTTCCTCCCCGGCTCTCATTCGGGTCATCGCCGAAAAGCTCGCGCAGTACCGCGCGGAGCACGTCGTCGTCGACCCGGTCCTCGTCGCCACCAGCGGCTCCGCCCTCGCGGCGGACGGCGCGCCGGCCCTGCTGCGGGAGCTTTTGTTCCCGCTGGCGCAGGTTGTCACCCCCAACATTCCGGAGGCAGAGGCGTTCTCCGGCATGACGATCCGTTCCCGCGCCGACATGGAGCGGGCGGCGGAGGCCATCGGCTCCGCGTGCGGCTGCGCCGTCCTGTGCAAGGGCGGGCACAGCGTCAGCGACGCGAGCGACGTCCTCTGGGAAAACGGCGTCCTCACCTGGTTTGAGGGACGGCGCATCGACAACCCGAACACGCACGGCACGGGCTGCACGCTCTCGAGCGCCATCGCCTCAAACCTGGCGAAGGGCTGCGACCTGAAAACGGCCATCGAGCGCGCGAAGACCGATCTCTCCGGCGCGCTGGCCGCCATGCTCGATCTCGGGCACGGCTCCGGGCCGATGAACCACATGTTCGCGCTCGGCGAAGACAATGGGAACTGAAGAAAGGGAGTTTACGAAAATGGAACGCAACTATACCACGCAGATGGACGCCGCCCGCCGCGGCATTGTCACCCCGGAGCTCGAGGCTGTCGCCCAAAAGGAGCAGATGCGCGTCGAGGAGCTGATGCCGCTCGTCGCCTCCGGCAAGGTCGTCATTCCGGCCAACAGGCTGCACACCTGCATCTCGCCCGAGGGCGTCGGCTCAATGCTGCGCACGAAGATCAACGTCAACCTCGGCGTTTCCCGCGACTGCAAGGATTACGACGTGGAGATGCAGAAGGTGCTCTCCGCCGTGAACATGGGCGCGGAGGCCATCATGGATCTCTCGAGCCACGGCGACACGCAGCCCTTCCGCCGCAAGCTCACC
>CALWRP010000131.1 GCA_944383955.1 uncultured Clostridia bacterium | reverse complement strand
GTGGCGGTGATTGGCGCAGGGCACGCCGGGATTGAGGCGGGGCTCGCGGCGGCGCGGTTGGGGTGCCGGACCGTGTTATTCACAATCAATATGGACGCGGTGGGAAACTGTCCGTGCAATCCCTCGATCGGCGGGACGGCCAAGGGGCACCTGGTGCGCGAGATCGACGCCCTCGGCGGGGAGATGGGACGGGCGGCGGACGCCGCCACAATCCAGAGCCGTATGCTCAACCTCGGCAAGGGGCCGGCGGTGCATTCGCTGCGCGCGCAGATTGATCGCCGCGAGTACAGCAAAATCATGAAGCACACGCTCGAGCTGCAGCCGAATCTGCTGCTCAGGCAGGCGGAGATTGTCTCGCTGGAGCGCGAGGAGGATCAGTGGCTGCTGACAACGCGCATGGAGGCCCAGTACCGGGCAAAGACGGTCGTTTTGGCCACGGGGACCTTCCTCGCGGGCAAGATCTACGTCGGCGACGTCTCGTTTGAGAGCGGGCCGGACGGCCTGTTCCCGGCTGCGTACCTCAGCGACTCGCTGCGGAAGCTCGGCCTCTCGCTGCGGCGCTTCAAGACGGGAACCCCCGCGCGCGTGCTGCGCTCGAGCATTGACTTTTCAGGTCTCGAGGTGCAGGAGGGCGACGAGCCGCCGGAGCCCTTCTCCTACGACACGGAGCCCGGAGCCGTCAAAAACCGCGCCGTGTGCCATGTCTCCTGGACGAACGAGGCCACCAAGGAGGTTATTCTCGAAAATATCCACCGTTCTCCGCTCTATGGTGGAAAAATCGAGGGCGTCGGCCCGCGCTACTGCCCCAGCATAGAGGACAAGATCGTCCGCTTCGCGGACAAGAAGCGGCACCAGCTCTTTATTGAGCCGTGCGGTCTCGACACGGAGGAAATGTATTTGCAGGGCATGAGCAGCAGCCTGCCGGAGGACGTGCAGATCGCGTTCTACCACACGATCCCCGGTTTGGAGCATGTGGAGATTATGCGCTCGGCCTACGCGATTGAGTACGATTGCGTGGATCCGCAGCAGATGGACGCGACGCTGGAATTTCTCGATTTGCCGGGCCTCTACGGCGCAGGACAGTTCAACGGCAGCTCCGGTTATGAGGAGGCCGCCGCCCAGGGGCTGGTGGCCGGCATCAACGCCGCCCTGCGCGTGCAGGGGAGAGAGCCGTTTCTCCTCGACCGGGCGAGCTCCTATATCGGCACGCTGATCGACGACCTTGTGACAAAGGGCGTCAGCGATCCCTACCGCATGATGACCTCGCGCAGCGAGTACCGGCTGATCCTGCGCCAGGATAACGCCGACGAGCGCCTCACGCCCAGGGGCCGCGAGCTCGGCCTCATCTCCGACGAGCGCTGGCGGCGCTTTACCGAAAAGGAGGAGCAGAAGCGTCTCGAGCGCGCGCGTGTGGAGCGCACGGTCCTCCCGCCGAGCGAGGAGGTCAACGCCATTCTCGAGGCCTGCGGCACCGCGACCCTGCGCACAGGGGCAAAGCTCGCCGAACTGCTGCGCAGGCCGGAGCTCAACTACCGTGTGCTCGCGCCCGTCGACCCGACGCGCCCCGACTTTTCCACCGCCGTCTTCGAGAATGTGGAAATCGAGCTCAAATATGAGGGCTACATCAAACGCCAGAAGGCGGACGTGGCCGAGGTGCGCCGTCTGGAGGAGAAAAAGCTTCCCCCGGACGCGGATTATCCCTCGATTCAGGGCCTGCGCATGGAGGCGCGGGAAAAGCTCAAAAAAATACGCCCGGCCTCGGTGGGTCAGGCGTCCCGCATCAGCGGCGTCAGTCCGGCGGACATTTCCGTGCTGCTCATTTGGCTCGCGCAGCGCGGGGGAGAGGAGGCAGAGCAATGACGGAGTTTGGAGAGAAGCTCTCCCTGTTGTTTTCCGCGCACGCCATTTCCGCCTCGGCGGAGCAGGTGGAAGCGCTCGAGCGGTATGCCGCTCTGCTGGTGGAGTGGAATGAGAAAATGAATCTCACGGCAATCGTCAACCCGGAGGGGATCCGGGTGAAGCATTTTCTCGACAGCGCGCTCGCGCTGCGCTACCTCGATCTCTCCGGCCGCGTGGTGGACGTGGGCACGGGGGCGGGTTTTCCCGGTCTGGTGTGGGCGATCCTGCGCCCCGATCTGGAGATCACCCTTCTCGACAGCCTGCAAAAGCGGCTCACCTTCCTCGAAGCGGTTTGCCGTGAGCTCGGCGTGCGTGCGTCGCTGGTTCACGCGCGGGCGGAGGACGCGGGGCGCGATCCCGCGCTGCGCGAGCGCTTTGACTGCGCGACGGCGCGCGCGGTGGCGGGAATGAACGTGCTGAGCGAATACTGTCTGCCGCTGGTGAAGACAGGCGGGGTATTCGCGGCGCTCAAGGGCCCGCAGATGGAGGAGGAGATGGCGGCCGCCCGAAAGGCGATCCGGGTGCTCGGCGGGGAGGTTGAGCGCGTGGAGAGCTATGAGCTGATCGGCGGGGACCAGAGGAGACTGGCAATTGTGCGTAAGGCGCGGCCAACGGGGAAGCAGTACCCGCGGCAGGGGGGAAAGGTGAAGAAAAATCCGCTGTGAGGCGGGGGAGAGGCTTTGCGGCGCATTGGTATCCTGGCGAAGCGTTTTTCCGCGCGGCGGGCTGTCCGCGGGTAGTTGTTTGGTTTTGTTATGTGTAATGATATATTGGTTGGGCCTCGCGGGTGCGCGGGGCCTTATTTTTTTGGTCTTTGTGCGGTTGTGGGGCTGCTGCGCTTTGCTTTTTTCTTTGTTGTGGGAGTGGGCTTTGCGCGGTCGCGGGGCTGCTGGGCGTTGCTTTTCTCTTTGTTGTGGGAGTGGGTTTTGCGCGGTCGCGGGGCTGCTGGGTGTTGCTTTTCTCTTTATTGTGGGAGTGGAATTTGTGTGTGTAGGGCTGCTGCGTTTGGGTTTTCTTTTCTTCTTTAGGGAGCATTTGGCCTCGTGCTTGCGCAAGGCTTGGTCTTCTGAATCTTTATATTCTTCTTTTTTTAGTTGTCGCGACCGCCCGCGACGGTGCGGTTTCTTTCTTCACGCGAAGAAAGAAACCAAAGACGCGCGGGGGCTGCGGCCCCTCGACCCCGTTTAGGAGCTGCCCTACGTTGGTTTTGTTCCGGCTGTTCTCATAGCGCTCGCCGGCGTGAAGGGCTGACGCCCAGCGCCGGCCCCCGCCCGGAACAGCGCCGCTTGACGCGGCGAGGTTCCTTGTGGGTCGATCGGGTCGGTTCTCTTCTGCGGGGCCTGAAGCGTCGATTGACGGGCGGCGTCCCGTCAACCGACGCTTCAGCAGCCACAGCGAACCTCTCCTTCCGACGGCTATGCGCCCCCTCTACTGATGCGCGGCCGCCTAAAGCGGCTCCCCTTTGGGGAGCCGAAGTCGGCGGCTGGTGGGGAACGGGCGCCCAAATCAGAAAGATACGCGAAATGATTTGGACGCCCGTTTGTGCGTGGGGGTTACGGCGGAGCTGGGGCGGAGCGGGTATCAAATAGC
>CALWRP010000130.1 GCA_944383955.1 uncultured Clostridia bacterium | reverse complement strand
ACTGGCTTTTGGCATGACGCTATCGGAGTTTCTTGATTTTCCGGAGCTGAACAGCTATTCCTTTGAGGATTCAAAAAGAGTGTGACAAAAAGGGGATAGCTTTGGCAAACCTTTTGCTTTGTTTTTTTGCTCATTTTGTCCTCTCTTGACAAAATGTCGTGTATATTTCCTTGGTTTGCTTTTATTTTTTGTTTAAATCCCCCGAAAAAAGCGCAATTTCAGAGGATAACAAAAAAAGATTAAAAAAATTGAAAAAAACACTTGCAATTTCAAAAAGAGTGTGATAATATATTGAAGTCGTCAGGAGAGACGGAAACCGAGCTCCCCGGACGCGAACTGAATAGTTGGTGTTGATTACGGTGAGGGTCCACCCGTTCCCATCCCGAACACGGAAGTTAAGCTCACTGGTGCCGACGATACTTGGCTGGAAGCGGCCTGGGACAATAGGGAGACGCCAACACACAAAAGCAGTCACCCAATAGGGTGGCTGTTTTTTTGCGTTCCGGAGAGACGGGGGAGGGCGCAGGGGGGCGCGGGCGGCCTTTTGAAACAGCCGGGCGAAAACTGCGCGCGGCCCGCCGCGTTTCCTGGAATTTCTGCCGGGAGCCCTTGTTTTTTCTCCCGGAATCCGCTATAATAAATTCACCGCTTTAAAGCATAAAGCAACGAAAGTGAGGGCGCTTTTCTTATGATTATATTGATGAAAAAGGGCTGCGGCCAAAAGGAAATCGACGCTATCGTCGAGGTGCTCAAGCAGCGCGGTCTCGGCGCGAACCTCTCTGAGGGCTCGCAGGCTACCGTGATCGGCGTGCTGGGCGATAAATCGAAGCTCAGCGGCGTCAACCTCGAGCTCATGGACGGCGTGGAGAAGTGCGTGCCCATCATGCACTCCTATAAGCTCGCCAGCCGCGAGATGACCCCGGAGGGCCGTACCGTCGACGTGGGCGGTATCGTGATCGGCGGCAAACGCCTGGTGATGATGGCCGGCCCGTGCGCCGTGGAGAGCGAGGAGCAGGTGATGCAGGCCGCGCTCGGCGTCAAGGAGGCCGGCGCGCAGTTCCTGCGGGGCGGCGCGTATAAGCCCAGAACCTCGCCCTACGCCTTCCAGGGCCTCGAGGACGAGGGCTACCGCATCCTGCGCCGTGTGGGCGACGCCACCGGCCTGAAGGTCGTGAGCGAGATCGTCTCGCACGACGAGATCGACGTGGCCTGCAAGTATTGCGATATGCTGCAGATCGGAGCCCGCAATATGCAGAATTTCCGCCTTCTGCGCGCGGTGGGCCGCTCCGGGAAGCCCGTCCTGCTCAAGCGCGGCATCGCCTCCACCATCGAGGAGTGGCTCGACGCCGCCGAGTATATCATGAGCGAGGGCAACTACAATGTCGTGCTCTGCGAGCGCGGAATCCGCACCTATGAGACGGCCACCCGCAACACGCTGGACGTCGCCGCCGTGCCCGTGGTGCGTGAGCGCAGCTGCCTGCCGATCATCATCGATCCCTCCCACGCCGCGGGGAAGGCCTCCTATGTGGGGCCCATGGCGCTTGCGGGCGTCGCCGCCGGCGCGGACGGCCTGATCATCGAGGTGCACCCCAACCCCAGGGTTGCCATGAGCGACGCCGCCCAGCAGCTCACCATCCCCGCCTATGAGGCGCTGACAAAGCAGATTGCCGCCGTGGCCGCCGCGGTGGGCCGCGAATTGTAAACTAAAAACGAAAAAACAGTTGACAATTGACCGTCCCTCCGGTATCATGGGAGAAGATCATGATACCGGAGGGATTTTTTGATGAAGACAAGAGAACTGACGATGACGGCGCTGTGCTGCGCCCTGACGTGCGTGCTGGCCCCGCTCACGGTGACGCTGCCGATCACGCTGATTCCCTTTTCGCTCTCGCTGCTGCCGATCTTCCTGGCGGGCGCCGTGCTGCCGAAGAAGAACGCCTTCGCGGCCATTTTGCTGTATGTGCTCATCGGCGTCGTCGGGCTGCCGGTGTTCAGCGGCTTTGCCGCCGGCATAGGCGTGCTGGCCGGACCGACGGGCGGCTTCATCGTGGGGTATCCGTTCACGGCGCTGGCGGTGGCCTGGGCTGTGGAGAAGCGCTTCTCCGCCCTGCGCTACGGGATCGGCGCTGCCATCGGCCTCGTCCTGTGCTATCTGGCGGGCTCGGTGTGGTATGCCGTCTCCGCCGGCGTTCCCTACTGGCAGTCTCTGCTCGCCACGGTGGCCCCCTTTGTGGCCTGGGACGCGCTCAAGGCCGTGCTGGCCGGCTCGGTGGCCGCGGCGGTGCGCGTGGCGATGCGCAAGGCAAAGCTCGCCCTGTAACGCCCCGCTCCTGTCTCCGCGACTCTGAATCAATGGATGGAAAAGGCTTCGCCCTGTCCCCGCTTCGGGGATGCGGCGGAGCTTTTTTGCGCCTGCGCCGCGTTTTCAGCGGGCCGCTCCCCGCGCGCCGCGCGGCTGCACAATGGGATAAAATGGAGGTTGTAGGAAAAAATTTGCGGATTTGTAACATTCATTTGGACTAAAACGTGTTACAATAAGGTGATTATGGCTATCCGGCGGCCGCGGAACGTCAGACGGGCGGCTGCCTCAAAAAATTTTTTTGATCCGACCCCAAAATTCAGAGAAGAGATTGCGAATGAGAATAATGCAACGATCTATTTTCCATGGACACGGGAAGGAACAGCGGAGCGAAAATTCCGCAAAGGAGGGAGCGGTCCTCAGAATCCCCATTGACGGGGAAGAGCTCGAGCGGCTTGTCCGCGAGAACGAGACGTTCATTCTGAGGACCGCCTCTACGGTGTCACGGCGGTATGTGACAAAGGAGGACGACGAGTGGTCCATCGCGCTGCAGGCGTTTGTCGAGGCGGCGCAGAGCCACGACCCGGAAAAGGGGAGCCTGCGCGGCTTTGCGGAGGTTGTCATCCGCCGCCGCCTGACGGATCAGTTCCGCAAAAACAGGGCGCGCAGCGCCGAGCTTTCCGTCGATCCCACTGTTTTTGAAGCCGACCCCTCCGAGGAGGAGGAAGGTCTTGCGCTTCGCCTCGCGGTTGCCAGCCGCACCGCGCAGACGGAGGAATACAGCCTCAGGGAGGAGATTGAGGCCGCAAACGGGGAGTTTGCCCGCTTCGGCTTTTCCTTCTTCGATCTGGCCTCGTGCTCGCCCAAGGCGGGCAAGACGAAGGAGAGCTGCGCCAGAGCCGTGAACACGCTGCTGGACACGCCGATTCTGCGGGAAGCTCTTCTGCGCTCCGGCCAGCTGCCGGTGAAGGCCCTCGAGGAGCGCTCCGGCGTTCCCCGCAAGGTGCTCGATCGTCACCGCAAATATATCATCGCCGCGGCTATTCTGCTCGCCGGCGATTACCCGGGCTTATCCGAGTATATGCGTTTTATCCGAAAGGAGCCCCATTGATGAAAGCAGTCATTGTCGAAATCCGCGGCGAGACCGCGGCGGCGCTCGGACGCGACGGCAGCGTCTTCAAAGTGAAGAATCGCTCCTACGCGGTCGGGCAGACAATCGACGTGCGCCGGGGCGGCCTTTCCCGCCAGCTTGCTGTGCTGGCTGCGGCGGCTGCCGCCGTGTTCCTCATTGTCGGGGCGGGGATCCACACCTATCTTTCCCCCTATTCCCTCGTCAGCCTCGACGTCAACCCCTCCCTGCAGTACACCCTCAACCGGCTGGGCCTGGTGCTCTCCGTGGAGGCGGTGAACGGGGACGGCGACGAGCTCCTGCAGGAGGTCGGCGCGCTCAACAACCGCAGCATTGAGGACGCCATCACCATCACGGTGAAGCAGATTGCCGAGGACGGCTACTTCGACGGCGAGGAGCCGGGCGGCATGGTGATCGCCGCCTCCTCCCACGATGAGCAGGAGGCCGCCCGCCTGGCCGAAAATGTGAAGGAAACCGCGATCCGCGCCACGCAGGAGAGCGAGAAGAAGGTTGTGGTGGCCGCCGTGACGGTGGCCGAGGAAAAGGTGCAGGCCGCCAAGGAGCTGGGCGTCTCGCCCGGCAAGCTTACCCTCGTGGAGCAGCTCAAGGAGACGGCCTCAGACCCTGAAACCATCGACGTGCAGGAATGGCTGGAAAAGCCTGTGAAGGATATTATGAAGGAGACGGTCTCGCAGACGCCAGAGAGCAGCGCGCCGTCCTCCTCCGGCAGCGAGAGCGCCGTCTCGGACGGGGAAGCCTCTCTGCCTGAAGCGCCCGCGGATTCCTCCGCGCAGGCCTCCTCTGAAAGCGCGCAGAGCGCGAACGGCTCCTCTGGCCAGACCGCTCCCTCCTCCGGCACGGTTGTGTCGAGCGAGGCTCCCCTGAGCCAGATCCCGCTCGGTCCTCCGCCGCAGTCGAAGCCCTCCGCCAAGCCGGACGACAGCTCTGAGGGCGGCGAAGAGACGGGCGATTCCTCCACCGGCGGCTCCGAGAGCACCGGCAGCTCCGCGGAAAGCGAAGCCTCCGGCGGCATGGAGAGCGGCAGCGGTTCGGAGAATTCCGGCGGCCCCGGCAGCAAGGTGTCCGGCAGCGGCTCCTCCGTCTCCTCTGAGGGCGGGGAGAGCATGGGCACAGGCAGCTCGCAGGGCGGCTCCGAGAGCTCGGGCAGCGCGAGCAGCTCCACCTCTCATGAGGCCCCGGAGAGCGGCGTTTCCTCGGGCACGCCTCTCGGCCCCACGGACGGCTGGGAGCCTCCCGCCGTCGCCTCGTCGGAGAGCAGCGCTTCCTCCCGCAAAACCTCCTCGAAGGATTCGCGAGGAGACCCGCTTCCCTATGCTCCCGATCCCAATGTTTCTCTCCCGTGGTGGGAGACGATGTTTTGATTATAAGAACCTTTAAACCATATAACAAACTCTCTGAATGAAAGCGGAAGGCCCCACCGGTCGGCGCAAGCTGCCGGGAGGGGCTTTTTGCCGCCCTTTTTTCTGAAAACAAATACAATATGTTTAGACTTATCTTGTTTCTACTATAAGGATAGAGATTACCGGCGCAAAACTGCGCGAAAGTTTTCATATTATTTCAGATTCGTTTAGATTTGGGGCGTTCCATATGCTATAATACAATTGCATTTCCGCGCACACAAGGCGGATGCAGAGAGGAAGAACAGCATGGAAACGGTCTACCGGCGCAAGCCGAAGCATCCCTTTGCGCAGGGGCTCGGCTTTTACAAGCTCTTTTGGGTCTTTTTTCTTGGCTGCGTGATCGGCGTCATCGTGGAAACCATGTGGTGCCTGGCAACAAAGTTTTATGTGGAGAACCGCAGCGGCGTGATCTACGGGCCCTTCAATCCCGTCTACGGCTTCGGGGCCGTGGTGCTCA
>CALWRP010000129.1 GCA_944383955.1 uncultured Clostridia bacterium | reverse complement strand
GCCCCCCTCCTTTCCGCATGAAAGCCGCGCGCAGCCCCTGGAGAGGGGCTTAAATCATTACTACTTTATTATGCAAGGAAGGGATCTGATTGAAGCGGCTGCGCTTCCCTTCGCGCGCGGAGCTCCGACGGGTGCTCTCCTCGCGCCATTTCCGCTCGAGCTTCTGCCTGCTGCTCGTCCTGTGCGCCGTCCTCTCCGCGCTGATCGGCCTGGGGCTGCGCCGGCAGTTCACCGAGCGGATCACCGAGCAGGCCGTGGAAACCGCGAACGCGGTCTGCGCCGACACGCAGAGCGCCCTGAGCGCCGTGCAGTCCAACGCCGTCTTCGTCGCCTCGCTCGCCTCCACCAAGCGGATCCTCTCCGCCGAAGAGCCGACGCTCGACCAGTACCGCGCCCTCATCACGGATCTCTCCGTCTTTTCCAACACGCTCGAGTACGAATCCATTGATGTTTTTCTCACAAACCCGCGGCGCGTGTATGTGTCGCGCGTGGGCATGTATGAATTCGAGGATTATCCCAGCCGGGATTTGATCGAGCTTATCGACAGCGGCGGGGCCGGCAGCGCCAAATGGCTGCTCGGGCGCAGCTATAACCGGTATTACAGCGAGAGCTACCCGATCCCGGTGGCCACCTATCTGCTGCGCGTGCCGATCGATTCCTCGCCCGGCACGGGCTATGTCGCCATCCATCTCTCCTACGAGACGGTGAGCAAGACCGTGCAGGCCCGGCAGCAGCCAGGCTACGGCATTCTGCTGTCCTATCAGGGCGTGCCGATCTACAGCACCGAGGAGGATTTCGAGAGCAGCGGCGGCGACTTCTTCGGGGACGCCGTGGCCTACGCGGACCCCCACGATTTCCTCGAGGCCTGCTCCGGAGGGGGCACGGCGGTGCAGTGCGCCGTGCTTGTCCCGAAGTCCGTCTTATGGGCGGGGCTCCGCCCATACCTGCCGCTGGCCGGCGGCGTGTTTGTCCTTGTCATCCTGTTTTCCGCTCTGTGCGCCTATGTCTACAGCGCTTCCCTTCTGCGCCCGGTCGACCGCCTGGTGCGCAGGGCAGGAAGCCTGGTGATCGCCCCCGGCAACGAGTATGAGCAGCTCAACCGCGTGTTTGAGCGATTGAGCGACGAGGTGGACCGCGTGCAGAAACAGATGCAGCGCGATCTGCCGCTGGTGCGCGAGCAGGTGCTGCTCACGCTGCTGAGCAACTACACCGAGGTGCCGGAGGATTACAGCGAGCAGGGCATCGCCTTTCCGCATGACACCTTCGCCGTGGTGCTCGCCGCCCTGCCGGAGCGCGTGAACCGCCCGGACAACACGCTGCGCGAGCCCCTGAAAATGATCGTGCGCCGCCATGTGCTCGAAAAGCTCTCCTCGCTCGGCAATGTCTACAGCGCCTTCGGCGAGGCGCAGACGGTCCTCTTCCTCGTGAACGCGGACGATTCCGCCGACATGCGCAGCAGCCTGCAGAGCCTGTGCCGCGAGCTCAGCCAGGAGCTGCGCGAATCCATCGCCATGCCTGTCATTCTCTCGGTCGGCGTGGGCGAGAAGGGGGCGCGGGTGCCGTATCAGGCCTATGTGCAGGCCCGGCGCGCCATCCCCTTCATCGACGGCGAGGAGGGCGGCGTCTATGTCAGCGGCCCCGGCGAATACGGCGTCACCGTCGATCCGCCCGTGGTGCGCGGGCTGGCCCAGAGCGTGCTCAACCGCGATCTGCCCGCCCTGCGCGCGCGCCTGGCGCGCTGCTTCGAGGCACTCGCGCCGGAGGGCGGCGACGTGGGCCAGCAGCGCCGCTTCTCGCAGCTGGTGCTGTGCAGCGTGCAGGCCGCCCTCATCGAGCTTGACATCCCCTCCGGCACCGGCCCTCTGAGCCTGGCGATGAAAAAGCTCGACGCGGCCTCCTCCCGCGACGACTGCATGGCCGTGCTGCTGGGCTGGCTTTCCTCTCAGGTGGAGACGAGCACCTGCCTGCCGGAGAAATCGTGGCAGTATGTGCGCGGGGCCGTCGCCTACATCGAGGCCCACTACACGGAAAATCTCTCCGTGCCGCAGATCGCCAGCCACGTCTCCGTCAATCCCGTCTATCTCAACAAGCTGTTCAAGCTTTCCATGGGAAAGACCATCTCCGATTATCTCAACTGCACCCGCGTCGAGGCCAGCAAGGAGCTCCTCCTCGCCCCGGAGGCCACCGTCGCCTCCGTCAGCACGGGGCTCGGCTACAACGACGTGCGCAGCTTTATTCGTTTCTTTAAAAAGTATACAGGCCTCACACCGAAGGATTTTCGCCAGCAAAACCTTCCGGAGGCGAGAAATCCGGCAGGAACAGGGAAAGATAGTGATTGAAGTTGTCCGGCGAGTATGCTATAATAACAAAGAATAATCAGTAGAACGCGTGCCCGATCCCCTTTTGCATATTTACTGAAATAAAATCCAAGGGAGTGCTGTATGTGATTCAAGGAAATGATCTCCGAAACGCCCTGATCTCCGGCGCTAACAATATCGCCCGCCATAAAACGCAGGTCGATGAGCTCAACATCTTCCCCGTTCCGGACGGCGATACCGGCACCAACATGAGCATGACGATCGGCGCCGCGGCGAGAGAGCTGGAGAAAACCGAGGGCGGCACCGCCGATTACGTGGCCCACAAGGCCGCTTCCGCTCTGCTGCGCGGCGCGCGCGGCAATTCCGGCGTCATCCTCTCCCTGCTCTTCCGCGGCTTCTCCAAGAGCGTCGAGGGCAAGGAGGAGCTCAGCGGCGCCGATCTCGCCAACGCGCTCGGCGTGGGCGTCGAGGCCGCCTACAAGGCCGTGATGAAGCCCACCGAGGGCACCATCCTCACCGTCTCGCGCATCGCCTGCGAGAAGGGACGCGCCGCCGCCGAGATCGACAACGACGCGGTCTATGTGTGGAGCGCCATCTGCAAGGGCGCGGCCGAGGCTCTCGAGCAGACGCCCGAGCTCCTGCCCGTGCTCAAGAAGGCCGGCGTCGTCGACGCGGGCGGCAAGGGCCTGTGCTATATCTTCGACGGCATGCTCAGCGTCTTCAAGGACGGCGTCGTCGTCAGCAACGAGCAGCCCGAGATCAACGCAGACCTCTCCTCCGACGATTTCTTCCGCAACGCCGCGGCGGAGTTCGACCAGGAGATCAATTTCACCTACTGCACCGAATTCATCGTGGGCCGCGATCCCGAGTGCAAAAAGGATCCGCTCGGCCTGCGCGCCTACCTCGAGGGCATCGGCGACTGCGTGGTGGTCGTCGACGACGAGGAGATCATCAAGGTGCACGTCCACACCGAGGATCCCGGCAACGCCCTGCAGGCCGGCCTGACCTACGGCCAGCTGCTCACCGTGAAGATTGAGAACATGAAGGAGCAGCACCGCAAGGCCCAGGAGGCCAACGAGGAGACCAAGGCAAAGGCCGAGAAAAAGGTTCTCGCGCCCGTCGAGCCCACCGAGGAGGTCGGCTTCGTCGCCGTGGCTGCCGGCGAGGGCCTCAACACCCTCTTTTCCGATCTCGGCTGCGCCCAGATCGTCAGCGGCGGCCAGACCATGAACCCGAGCACCGAGGACATCCTCGCCGCCGTGCGCGCCACGCCCGCGAAGACGGTTCTCGTCCTGCCCAACAACAAGAATATCATCATGGCCGCGGAGCAGACGATCCCGCTTGTGACGGACCGCAAGGTCATCGTTCTGAAGACCCGCACCATCCCACAGGGCCTCTCCGCTCTGCTGGCCTATGATCCCGATTCCTCCACGGAGCAGAACACCGTGAGCATGATGGAGGCCGCCTCCCGTGTGGGCACCGGCTCCGTCACCTTTGCCGCCCGCGATTCCGAATACGGCGGGCACAAGATCTCCGAGGGCGACATTCTCGGCCTCGAGAACGGCAAGCTCACGCTGATCGAGAAGGACATCGTCCACACCTGCAGCAAGCTGACGCGCTCGATGGTCAACCGGAACACCTCGTTCATCACGATCATCTACGGCAGCGACGTCACCGAGGAGCAGGCGAACGACGCCTACAACCGCATCAAGTCGAAGGTCTCGAGCGATATTGAGATCACCCTCGTCAACGGCGGTCAGCCGGTTTACTACTTCCTGATCTCCGTCGAATAAACGCTTTTTCTGCCATGATTCCGGGCCGCAGCGGCGCTTTCAGGCGTGCGCGGCCCGGATTTTTTTCCGGCCTCCTCCCGCCCGGCGGGAGGGGAGCCGGGTTTCACTTTATCCGGAAGGGAGGGGAGGCGATGGCATCCCTGTTTGAAACGCCGATCACGGCGCTGCGCGGCGTCGGGGAGAAAAAGGCCCGGCTCTTTGCCAGGATCGGCGCGCCCACGGTGGGCGATCTGCTGCGCACCTACCCGCGCGCGTGGGAGGATCTGAGCCGCCCCGTGCCCATCCGCCTCGCCTCCTCCGAGGAGCCCGCCGCCATCCGCGCCATGGTCACGCACGCGCCCACGGCCACCCGCATCCCCGGGGGGACCACCCTCTACCGCGCGTCGGCGGACGACGGGCAGACCTCCTTCCCCGTCACCTTCTTCAACAATCCCTATGTCGTCCATCTGCTGCGCGAGGGCGAGACGTATGTCTTCTACGGCAGGGTCAGCCCCGGCCCGCACCAGCGCGGCCTGGTCTCCCCGGAGTTCTTCCCCGCCGCCGGCTGCCCGCCGTTCCGCCCCGTCTACCGCCAGACGCAGGGCCTCAACTCCCGCGCCATCGGCCAGGCCGTGAAGGAGGCGCTGCTCCTGCTGCCGCAAACGGTGCGCGACCCGATTCCGGACGGGCTGCGCGCCGCGCGCGGCCTGTGCTCTCTGCCGGACGCTTTGCGCGCCATCCATTTTCCGGAAACGGCGCAGGAGCTCGAGGCGGCGCGCCGCCGCCTCATTTTCGAGGAGCTGCTCGTGCTGCAGACGGGCCTTCTGCTGCTCGGCAGCCGCAAGCGCGAGCAGACGCGCTTTCCCGCCCCCATCGATTACACAGAGGAGTTCTGGCGGCGGCTGCCCTTCTCCCCCACCGGCGCCCAGCGCCGCGCCGTGCGCGAGGCCGTGGCCGACATGGCCGGCGGCGCGCCGATGAACCGGCTGGTGCAGGGCGACGTGGGAAGCGGCAAAACGGCGGTGGCTGCCGCCCTGTGCTGGCAGGCGGCGAAAAACGGCATGCAGGCCGCGCTCATGGCCCCCACGGAGCTGCTGGCCCGCCAGCATTTCGCCACCCTCTCGTCCTTCTTCGCGGACACGGACGTGCGCTGCGTCCTCCTCACCGGCTCCACGCCGAAGAAGGAGCGCGCCGCCCTCCTCGAGGAGCTGGCGGACGGGCGGGCGCAGGTGGCCGTGGGCACGCACGCCCTGCTCTCCGGGGGAGTGGCCTTCCGGCGGCTGGGCCTTGCCATCACCGACGAGCAGCACCGCTTCGGCGTCGCCCAGCGCGCGGCCCTGGCCGAAAAGGGAGACGCGCCCCATCTGCTCGTCATGAGCGCCACGCCGATCCCGCGCACGCTGGCGCTGATGATCTACGGCGACCTCGATCTCTCCATCCTCGACGAGCTGCCCCCGGGCCGCACGCCGGTGCTCACCTACGCCATCACCTCAGACAAGCGGGCGCGGGCCCTCGGCTTTCTGCGCCGCCACGCGCAGGAGGGCCGCCAGAGCTACCTGATCTGCCCGATGATCGACGAGGGGGACGACGACCGCGCCAGCGTGACGCAGTATGCCGCCCGCCTGCGGGAGAAGGAGCTGCCGGGCCTGCGGATCGGCGAGCTGCACGGCCGCATGAAGCCCGCGGAGAAGGAGGACGTGATGCGCCGCTTTGCCGCCGGCGAGCTCGATATCCTCGTCTCCACCACCGTGGTGGAGGTGGGCGTGGACGTGCCCAACGCGGCGGTGATGATGATCGAGAACGCGGAGCGGTACGGCCTTTCCCAGCTGCACCAGCTGCGCGGGCGCGTGGGCCGCGGCTCGCAGCAGTCATACTGCATTCTCGTCACGGACGCGCAGAATCAGGAGGCCCTCTCCCGCATGAAGGTTCTCTGCGCCACGACGGACGGTTTCCGCGTGGCGGACGAGGATCTGCGCCTGCGCGGGCCCGGCGACTTCTTCGGCAGGCGGCAGCACGGCCTGCCGGAGCTGCGCATTGCAGACATGGCGCAGGATTTGGCGACGCTGCGCGAGGCCCAGGACGCCGCGAGGGAGATCCTGGCGCGGGATCCGCAGCTCTCGGATCCGGCCCACCGCGGCCTGCGCGGAGCGGTGCACCTGCTCTTCGCACAGCGGGAATCCTAAATGATACGCGCCCTCCTGCGGAAAAGGCCCGCGGGAGGGCGCGCCGGCTTTGCGGCTGTTTTGGAGGCGGCCGCGCGCCTTGCCCGCTCAGGAGACGGCGATCGACGCGCTCGCCTGGCCGGAGATGATCTGCGCCGGGTCGGAGCCGGAGGCCGAGGCGTAGAAAACGAGCAGCAGCCGCGTGCCGGCGGGCAGAGAGACGGAGATGGGCCCGGAAACGGCGGAGAAGGTCTGGCCCGCGGGCACCTCGCCCGTGGCGGCGGGGGAGAGGGAGACGGCTGTCTGCGGCAGCGGCGTGAACGAGGAGTCCCCCGGCTGCGCCGCAAACACCAGGGCCGAGACGGTCAGCACCGTGCCGGAGAGGCTCATCGGGAAGCCGCTGCGGAAGCTCGCCGCCACCCCCGTGAGCGTGGCCGCGGACGGCAGGGGGAAGGCGTAGGCGCTGACCTCCGCGCCGGGAGCCAGCGCCGCCGTCAGCGGGGAGGGCAGCTGCACAAAGCTGCCGAAGCCCAGCAGGCACGGCTGGCCCGCCTCCCCGGCCGCGCCCGTCGTCAGGCTGACGGTGCCGCCCGAGGCGAAGGGCACCACCGAGACGGCGGCGGGCAGGACGAAGTCGAGCACGTGGTTCGGCGAGCCGGTGGTGTCGATCACGGCTGCCGTGGCCCCCACCGTGGTGGTGCCGACGGTGATGGTGTCGGCCGTGCCGGTCGCGCCCGCCGCACCCGTGGCTCCCGCGGGTCCGGCCGCGCCCGTCGGCCCCGTGGCTCCCGTCGGCCCCGCCGGTCCGGGCACGCCCTGGATTCCCTGCACGCCCTCCGGCCCCGTCGGCCCCAGCGGGCCGGGCACACCCTGGATGCCCTGCACACCCTGCGGGCCGGTGGGCCCCATCGGCCCGCGCGGACCCTGCGGCCCCATTGGGCCGGTCGCGCCTGTCATCGAGGCGCTGCCCGCGGGCCCCGTGGGCCCGGTCGGTCCCGTCGGCCCCATCGGGCCCATCGGGCCGGGGCAGGGCATGCAGCAGGCGGGCGGCGGAGGCGGCGGGCTGCAGTTGTGATGATGGCAGCCGCAGTCATGCTCACGGCCGCAGTCCTGGCCGCGGCCGCCCGGCCGGCGATCGTCGCAGGAGCACGGTTCCTGCCCGCGGCGCTCCTGGCAGTGAAAAACGTTCATCAGATGGCACTCCTTTTTGCTATGGATTGCGGCGGGCAGAGTCCCGCCCTTTCCATTGTATGCGGCCTCCCCGCCGCTCTGTGCGGAGAGCCGCAGAAATATACAAAAGGGAAAATATAATCGAATCAATACAAAACGGAGAGAATCGGCCCGCATTTTCCCAATTTTCGCCGCGCCCCGCGAAGCCGGAGGCGGGCAGGCAAACAGTCAATCCAGGCGGGCGAGGGCCCAAGGAAGAAGGCGGGTCTTGACAAAGCGGGCGCGGAAACGGATAATAAGGGCAGAAACGCGGCGAAATAAAATACAAATAGTAGAATTGTTTTGAATTATGACAAAAAGGGGCGATTCCATGGCAATACGGGTGACCTATCTGCACCACAGCGGCTTCGCGGTGGAGCTGGCGCACGACTATCTGGTCTTTGACTGGGACGGCACACGGCCCGCGCCGCGCGCGCCGCAGGGGAAGCGGACGGCCGTTTTCATCTCGCACCGCCACGGCGACCACTGCTCGCCGCGGGCCTTCGAGCTCGCGCGGGAGACGCCGGGGTCGCTGCTGCTCTGCGGGCGCGGCGTACCGCGGCGCGGTCTGGCGCAGACGGTGCGCTGCTCCGAGCCCTTCGAGGCCGCGGGGCTGACGGTGCGGGCGCTGCGCTCGACGGACGAGGGGGCCGCCTTCCTCGTGAAGACGCCGGACGCCTGCGTCTACCACGCCGGAGACCTGAACTGGTGGCACTGGGAGGGCGAGCCCGACCCGTGGAACCCGGACATGGAGCGGCGCTACCGGGCGGAGATGGAGAAGCTGCGCGGCGAGCGGATCGACCTGGCCTTCGTCCCTGCGGATCCGCGCCTCGGCGGCGCTTACGCCCTCGGCCTCGACTGCTTCATGCGCACGGCGGGGGCCGCCCACGTCTTTCCCATGCACTGCTGGGACGACGCGGGCATCGGGGAGCGGCTGCAAAACGACCCGGTGACGGAGCCCTATCGCGGCAGAATCGTCTTTCTCTCCGTGCCCGGCATGACCTGGCGGGAGGGGGACGAGGGCTGACGGACGCGCCCCCGCGGCGGAGCGCAGCGGCAAACCCGGCGGGCAGCCGGGAGAAATGAGGGAAGCAAATGGCAAGAAAGGGAACCCATTACCGAAAAGGACGCCCGCGCGGCGCGGTTTTGCTGTGCTGTCTGGCGTGCGCGGCCGCCGTCTGCGCGGCGGCCTGGCTTCTGTGGACCTGGGCGGGGGAGAGCGTCCCCGCGTCGGCGGGCGCAGCGCCGGAGAGCGCGGCAGAGACGGCTTCGTCGCAGACGGCGGCCTCCTCCCTGCCGGAGACCGCCTCGCAGGCTGCTTCCTCGCGGGAGGAGGTCTCCGAGCCGGAGCCGGAGCCGGTGGTGACCACGGCGCGCGTCTCGGCCTCCGGCGACAACCTGATCCACGACGGAATCTATCTGCAGGCGCAGAAGCGCGCCGCGGCGGCGGGGGAGGACGGCTACGACTTCGCCGCCCTCTATGAGCATGTCGCGCCGATCTTCGCGGACTATGATCTCAACCTTATTAACGTGGAGACGCTCGTCTCCGACGAGCTTGCGCCCTCCTCCTATCCGCGCTTCTGCTCGCCCGGCGACGTGGCCCGCGAGCTCTACCGGATCGGCATGCGCGGCTTTTTCCTCGCGAACAACCATATCTACGACAAGGGGGCTGAGGGCATCGGCTCCACCCTGCGCTTCTGGGACGCGATGCCAGGCGACTGCGTGACCAGCGGCCTGCTGCGCGCGGAGGAGACGGCGTGGAGCGTCCCCGTGGTGGAGAGAAACGGGATCCGCTTTGCCCTTTTGGCCT
>CALWRP010000128.1 GCA_944383955.1 uncultured Clostridia bacterium | reverse complement strand
GGGAAGCGCTCCGTCTCGTCAACCTCTTGTGCCAGGGGCTTGACCTCATTCTCCGCGAAATCGTGGAAAAGGGTGCGAGCCATCTCCTGTTCTTTAGAAAGCATGAAATTCATACTCGTTGTTCCTCCAATTTCTAAATTAGGCAAAACCGGAGCACGGAAACCGCCCCGCGGCGTTCTGCGGACAACAGGAGAAAATCCCCGGCCGGGCGGCAAAGGCCCGGCGGGAATCCTCTTCGTTCACATCCGCACGCCCGCGGCACGGTTCAGGCGTTCCGTGCGGATCTTACTTTCTGTAATCGTAGAAGCCGATGCCGGTCTTGCGGCCCAGCTTGCCGGCGCGGACCATCTTTCTGAGCAGCGGATGCGGGCGATACTTCGGGTCGCCCGTCTCGGCCTGCAGAACCTCCATGATGGCGAGGACGATATCCAGGCCGACCAGATCGCCGAGCTCGAGCGGGCCCATGGGATGGTTGGCGCCGAGCTTCATGGCGGTGTCGATGCCCTCCACGCTGGCAACGCCGTCGGCGTAGATGCCGATGGCCTCGTTGATCATCGGGATGAGGATGCGGTTGACGACGAAGCCGGCGGCCTCGTTGACCTGCACGGGGGTCTTGCCGATCTCCTTGGAGATGGCGACGATCTTCTCGACAACGGCCGGATCGGTGGTCTCGCCCGCGATGACCTCAACGAGCTTCATGACCGGAGCGGGGTTGAAGAAGTGCATGCCGATGACGGCGCGGTCGAGGCCGTTGGAGATCTCCGTGATGGAGAGAGAGGAGGTGTTGGTGGCGAAGATGCACTCGGGCTTGCAGATGGACTGCAGGCTCTTGAAGATCTCCTTCTTGAGCTCCATCTTCTCGAGGGCGGCCTCGACAACGAGGTCGCAGTCGGCGACGATCTCGTTCGTGCCGGTGGTAATCTTGTTCAGGATGGCGTCGGCAGCAGCCTGCTCCATCTTGCCCTTGGCAATTCTCTTCTCAAAGCCCTTGGCGATCTTCGCCTTGCCGCCCGCGGCCCACTCTTCCTTCACGTCGCAGAGACGAACCTCGTAGCCCTCGGTCTGAGCAAACGCCTGCGCAATGCCGGAGCCCATCGTGCCGGCGCCAATAATACCAACGATCATGATAATTTCCTCCTGTCAATTTTTGTTTCTCAAAAAGGACGCATGGGGGTACTGCGCGGAGCCCCTCCGCACAGTACCCTCAGCGGTATGCCTTATTTGTTCTGGAACGCGGGGGCCTTCTCCTTGTTCAGGAAGGCGGCCATGCCGTTTCTCTGGTCCTCGGTCTCGAAGCAGCTGCCGAACAGCTTCTCCTCAATCACGATGGCCTCGTCGATGGAGACCTGCAGGCCCTCGTCGACGGCCTTCTTGGAGGCGCGCACGGCGATCGGGGCGTTGCGGGCAATCTTCGAGGCGAGCTTCTCCGCCGCGGGCAGGAGCTCCTCGGACGGATAGACGGCGTTCACCAGGCCGAGGGACAGCGCCTCATCAGCCTTGATTTTCGTGCCGGCATAGAGCATCTCCTTGGCCTTGCCGACGGGGATGATGCGCGCGAGGCGCTGCGTGCCGCCGAAGCCGGGGGTGATGCCGAGGCCGGTCTCGGGCTGGCCGAAGACGGCGTTCTCGGAGGCAAGGCGGATATCGCAGCTCATGGAGAGCTCGCAGCCGCCGCCGAGGGCGAAGCCGTTGACCGCCGCGATGACGGGGATCGGCAGCTTCTCAATCTTGCGGAACACATCGTTGCCCTTCTTGCCGAAGGCCTCGCCCTCCGCCTTGGAGAGCGTGCTCATCTCGCCGATATCGGCGCCGGCGACAAAGGACTTCTGGCCCGCGCCCGTGATGATGAGGCAGCGGACAGCGTCGAGATCGATGGCGTCGATGGCGGCGTCGAGCTCGCCGAGAACCTCGGAGTTGAGCGCGTTGAGGGCTCTCTCGCGGTCAATCGTGAGAACCGCGATGGCGTCCTTCTGCTCATATTTGATAAAGCTCATGATACTTCTTCCTTTTCAGCAAGATTCGCGCGGGGATTAGTACTTCTCGACGATCGTCGTGACGCCCATGCCGCCGCCAACGCACAGCGTGGCGAGACCGGTCTTGACGTCGTCTCTCTTCTGCATCTCGTGCAGCAGGGTGACGAGGATACGGCAGCCGGAAGCGCCGACCGGATGGCCGAGGGCGATGGCGCCGCCGTTGACGTTGACCTTGCTCATGTCGAAGCCGAGCTCCTTGGCGACGGCCAGGGACTGGGCGGCAAACGCCTCGTTGGCCTCGATGAGGTCGATCTGGTCGAGGCTCATGTTGGCATGCGCGAGAGCCTTGCGGGTGGAAGCAGCGGGGCCGATGCCCATGATGGACGGATCCACGCCGGCGGAAGCGCCGACAATAAACTTCGCCATCGGCTTCACGCCGAGCTCCTTGGCCTTCTCCTCGCTCATCACGACGACAGCGGCAGCGCCGTCGTTGATGCCGGAGGCGTTGGCGGCGGTCACGGTGCCGTCAGCCTTGAACGCCGGGCGGAGCTTCGAGATGCTCTCCTTGGTGACGCCGGCGCGCGGGCCCTCGTCCTTGTCGACCATGACCATTTCCTTCTTGACCTTCACCGGCACGGGGACGATCTCGTCCTTGAAGCGGCCCTCGGCCTGCGCCTTCTCGCACTTCTGCTGGCTGGCGGCGGCGAACTCATCCTGCATCTCGCGGGTGAGGCCGTACTTCTCGGCGAGGTTCTCGGCGGTGATGCCCATGTGATAGTTGTTGAAGGCGTCCCACAGAGCGTCGTTGACCATGGTGTCGATCATGGTGGCGTTGTTCATGCGGTAGCCGAAGCGGGCCTGGGGCAGCGCGTAGGGAGCCATGGACATGTTCTCCATGCCGCCCGCGACGATGATGTCGGCGTCGCCGGCAGCGATCATGGCGGCGGCGGTGTTGACGCACTTGAGGCCGGAGCCGCAGACGTTGTTGAGCGTGAGGGCGGGAACCTCAATCGGGAGACCGGCCTTGATGGCGGCCTGGCGGGCAACGTTCTGGCCCTGGGCAGCCTGGAGCACGCAGCCCATCAGAACCTCGTCGACCTGATCGGCCGCGACGTTCGCGCGGGAGAGAGCCTCCTTGATAACGATGGAACCCAGAGTCGCGGCGGGGGTGCCGGAGAGAGCGCCACCCATCTTGCCGATTGCTGTACGCACAGCGCCTGCCAACACAATTGTTCTGGACATGATTTGTTCCTCCATTCAATTTTTTTATGCCTGCATGATTGCTGCATTTCGGCAGTGAAACCCGCGCTTTTTCGCCTGTTTTCGTGAAAAACGCAGGGAAACCGAAGACTATGTGTTAAATATATCACAAAGTTTTCTGAATTGCAAGATGTTACACTGGAATTCAAAATGTGTTTTTGATTATTTACAAATAGAACAGATCCGGCGGGAAAGCGTGATTTTTTTTATTCAATCTATGGGAAAAGCGCCCGGGATTTCCTGCGGAAAGCGCGCGGAGAGCTGCAAGCGTCCCCCCTCCTCCCCGCTCAGACGGTGATGATCTCATACCGGCTCGTGCCGAGGCCGAGCTTTTCCGCGTGGGCGATGAGGCTGTGCCACTCCGTGGTGGGGTGATTCGCCTCGAAATGGTCCTTTTCGGTGCTGCCCTCGATGCGGCTCCCGGCCATGGCGGGCTGGGCGTTGCACAGGTCGGCGCAGGCCGTATCCAGCGCGACGGGGTCGAACGAGGCGAGCATGCCCACGTCGGGGACGATCGGCACGTCGTTTTCGGCGTGGCAGTCGCAGAAGGGCGAGACGTCGCAGACGATGCTCACATGGAAGCAGGGCTTGCTGCGCAGAACCGCGGCGGCATACTCGACGATCTTCTTGTTGAGGATCTCGTTGACCTCGTCGCCCGCGGCGGAGACGGCGTCCTTCGGGCAGGCGCCGATGCAGCGCCCGCAGCCGACGCAGCGGCCGTGGTCGATGGAGGCCTTCCCGTTCGCGATGGAGATGGCGTCGTGCGCGCAGTTTCTGCGGCACATGCCGCAGCCGACGCACAGCGCCTGGTCGACGAAGGGCTTGCCGGCCGAGTGCATCTCCATCTTGCCGGCCCGCGAGCCGCAGCCCATGCCGATATTCTTGAAGGTGCCGCCGATGCTGGTGGCCTCGTGGCCCTTGAAATGCGTCAGCGAGATGAAGTTATCGGCGTCCATGACGGCGCGGCCAATCTTGGCCTCCTTCACATACTCGCCGCCCTCGATGGGCACGAGCGCCTCGTCCGTTCCCTTGAGGCCGTCCGCGATGAGGATATGGCAGTCGGTGGCGAAGGGGTTGTAGCCGTTCACATAAGCGGAATCGAGGTGGTCGAGCGCGTTCTTGCGCCCGCCGACGTAGAGCGTGTTGCAGTCTGTGAGAAAGACCTTGCCGCCGTTCTCCTTGACGATATCCACCAGCACCCGCGCGTAATTGGGGCGCAGGTAGGCGAGATTCCCCGGCTCTCCGAAGTGCAGCTTCACGGCGGTGTAGCGGTCCTTGTAATCGAGCCGGTCGATGCCGGCGCGCTTGACGAGGCGGCGCAGCTTCTGCGGCAGGGTGACGCCGCCCTCGGTATGAAAATCGGTAAAATAGACCTTTGCTTTTTCCATGTCATAATCCTCCATCCTGACAGCTCCCGGGCCCGGCCGTCCGAGCAGGCGGCAGAAAACAACCCCTTGGGGAGCGGCTGAGCTTATTGTACTACAGAGCGTACAAAAAAACAATCCGTCAATCTGCCGAAACCGTGCACAGAGGGCAAAAAGGAAGAAAAAAGCGGCCCGGCGCATTGCCGGGTCGCTCAGATTATCAGAAAAGGGCTGCGTGCGGGAAATGACCGAAGTGCGCCGCCGTCCGGAAAAAATCGCTTCAGCGGCTCGGTGCGGAAGGGAAAAAGGGATGCGGTTAGAGCTCTTTTGCTTGCCACCGGCACACGGCGCCCCGCGCCCCGCCGGGTCTCCGCTCCCGCTCCGGTCGGCGCTAATTCGCGTGCCACTGGCACGCCGCGCCCTTTTGAAAAAAGCGGGCGAAACTTTCATGTTTTGCCCTTTGGCAGCCTTGCGCTTATCAGCACTTCTCCTCCCACGACACGGCGAGAGCGTCCGTGCCGATGTGAATGCTCAGCACGGGCCCAATCTCGCGCAGAAGAATCTGCGGCGCGCGCAGGCGCTGCTTGAGCTCAGAGGCCAGAAGCACGGCCTCCCGCTTGTCCTCGTAGTACTGCACCACAAGCCGGTCCGCGCCGTGCGGGATCTGCGCCGTGAGCAGAGCAAGCTTTTCCTGCCAGCCTCGGGCCAGGCCGCGGCTGATAATCGCGCCCCGCTGCAGGAGCAGAATCGGCCGGCGGTTGAGAATCGCGTTGACCGACTGGCGCACCACGCCGATGCGGTGGCTTCTGCGCAGCGCGTCCATGTTTTCCACGGAGAAGGCGACACCGATCCGGCCGCGCAGGCTCTCGCAGAGGCTTTTGGCCGCGGAGAGGCTGAGGCCGTTCGCGTCAATCTCCGCCCGCAGGCGGGAGATTAAAAGGTAGAGGCCGCCGGCCGTCAGCTGGGAGTCGACCACGGCCACCCCGCCCCCCAGGCGCTGGGCCGCGGTGGCGGCGGCGGAGTAGGCCCCGCTCAGCCGCGAGGAGATCACCGTGCACAGCACCTCCATGCCGCGGCTTCTCAGGCTGTGGAAGAGGTGGTAGAACCGCTCCTCCGAGGCCTGCAGGGAGACGCGCTCGCGGCTTCTGCGGATGGCGTCCGCGTAAGCGCCGTTCTCACCGTCGAAGGTTTCGGTGTAGAGGTTGCCGTCGAGGCGGTACTCGTGCGGCACCAGGTAGACGTTCCAGCTCCTGGCCTCGGCCTGCGTCAGGCAGGCCGTGCTGTCTGTGACAATCGCAATCATTCGCCGAACACCCCCAGCCTGCGGAAGCGCGCATACCGCTTCTCGCAGCGCTCCTCGGGCGTCATCGCGGAGAGCGCGCTGAACGCCATGTCAAGCTGCGCCTTGAGCGTCTCGCACAGCGTTTCCGGCTGCGTCTCCGGAATGACCTTTTCAATCACGCCCATCTCCAGCAGATCCTCCGCCGTCATCTTCAGGCAGGAGCACGCCTCCTTCACCTTCGAGGCGTCCTTCCACAGGATGCTCGCGCAGCCCTCCGGGCTGATGACGGAGTAGACGGCGTTCTCCAGCATCCACACCTCGTCCGCCACGGCCAGCGCCAGCGCGCCGCCGCTGCCGCCCTCGCCCACGAAGACGGAGACAACCGGCACCTTGAGCGTCATCATCTCCATCAGGTTCTCGGCGATGGCCTGCCCCTGGCCGCGCTCCTCCGCGCCCATGCCGGCGAACGCGCCGGCCGTGTCCACGATGCACAGCACCGGGCGGCCGAACTTTTCCGCCAGCTTCATCTGGCGCAGGGCCTTGCGGTAGCCCTCCGGGTTGGCGGAGCCGAAATTGCGGTGGGCCTTGTCGCGGATGTCGCCGCCCTTCTCGTGGGCAATCACCGTCACCGGGTGGCCGGAGAGCAGGCCCACGCCCGCCATGATGGCCGGGTCGTCGGCATAGCGGCGGTCGCCGTGCAGCTCCACGAAGTCGGTGAGGATGTTCTCGATGTAAAACCGGCCGCTGGGACGGCCGTTCTTTCTGGCCAGCTGCAAACGCTTATACGGATCCATAAGAGCTTCCTCCTTTGTGCAGGCGCAGGATGGTGGTGAGCTTCTCCTTCATCTCGGTGCGGGGCACCACGCCGTCCAAAAAGCCCTTCTCCATCAGGAACTCGGCGCTCTGGAAGCCCTTGGGGAGCTTCTGGCGCATGGTCTGCTCGATGACGCGCGGGCCGGCGAAGCCCACGAGGGCCCCGGGCTCGGCGAGGATGATGTCGCCCTCCATGGCGAAGCTGGCGGTGACGCCGCCGGTGGTGGGGTTGGTGAGCACGGTGACATAGAGCAGGCCGGCATCGCTGTGGCGCTTGACGGCGCCGCTCGTCTTGGCCATCTGCATCAGAGAGAGGATGCCCTCCTGCATTCTCGCGCCGCCGGAGACCGTGAAGCCGATGACCGGCAGCCTCTGCTCGAGAGCGCGCTCAAACACGCGCGTCACCTTCTCGCCCACGGCCGAGCCCATGCTGCCCATCATGAACTGTCCCTCCATGGCGAAGAGGGCGCAGTCCATGCCCGCGATTTTGCCCCTGCCGGTGATGACGGCCGAGGTCTCGCGGCTCTTGAGGCGGCTGCTCTTGAGCTTGACGGCGTAGCCGGGGAAGTCGAGCGGATCCTTGCTGTAGACGGAGGCGTCCCACTCCTCGAAGGAATCCTCGTCGCACAGGGCGAGCAGGCGCTTTCTGGCCGGGATGCGGATGTGGCAGCCGCACTTCGGGCAGACGAGCAGGCTCTCGCTGAGCTCGGCGGAGAGCGTGACGCGGCCGCACTCGGGGCACTTGTTGAACAGGGCGTCCGGCACGCTGGGCGAGGTCTCCTCGAGCGAGGGGCTGTAGCCCTCGAGCTGGTTCCTGTTCTTCTTGAAGTTCATCTTGTTGAGCATGGCTTACCCTCTCTTCTCCATGAAGTCCGTCGTGTAGGTGCCCGCGCGGAACTCCGGCGTCTCGAGCAGATCGAGGTGCAGCTCCGCCGTGTGGTGGACGCCCTCGATGACGAGCTCGCACAGGGCGGCGCGCATCTTGCGGATGGCCTCCTCCCTGGTCTGGGCGCAGACGATCAGCTTGCCGAGGAGCGAATCGTAGTACGGCGGGACGAGATAGTCCTGATAGAGCGCCGTGTCGAAGCGCACCCAGGGGCCGCCGGGCGTGTGCAGCAGGCTGATTCTGCCGCAGCTGGGGGCGAAGTTGTTCGACGGATCCTCGGCGTTGATGCGGCACTCGATGGAGTGGCCGTTGAGGTGGATGTCCTTCTGCGTGAAGGGAAGCGGAAGCCCCGCCGCCACGCGGATCTGCCACTTGACGAGGTCGATGCCCGTGACGAGCTCGGTGACGGGATGCTCCACCTGCAGGCGGGTGTTCATCTCCATGAAATAGAAGTTGCGGTCGCGGTCCACGAGGAACTCGATGGTGCCCACGCTGTCGTAGCGGACGGCCCCGGCCACCTTGGCGGCGGCCTCCATCATCTTCTCGCGCAGCTCCGGCGTCACGAAGGGAGAGGGGCTCTCCTCGAGCAGCTTCTGGTTCTTTCGCTGAATGGAGCAGTCGCGCTCGCCGAGGCAGACGACGCCGCCCTGTTTGTCGCAGAGGATCTGCATCTCGATGTGCTTGACAGGCTTTAAAAAGCGCTCCATATAGCAGGCGCCGTCGCCGAAGGCGCTCTGCGCCTCCGAGGAGGAGGCGAGGAACGCGCTCTCCACCTCCCCGGCGTTCGAGACGAGACGGATGCCGCGCCCGCCGCCGCCCGCCCTGGCCTTCACCAGAAGCGGATAGCCGATTTTCTCCGCCTCGCGCCTGGCGGTCTCCACGTCCGGCACCAGGTCGCAGCCGGGCACAACGGGGACGCCGGCGTCGCGCATGGTGCGCTTGGCCTGGTCCTTGTCGCCGAGCAGCGAAATCAGCCGCGCCGAGGGGCCGATGAAGGTGATGCTGCACTTCTCGCACAGCTCGGCGAAGCGGGCGTTCTCGCTGAGCAGGCCGTAGCCGGGATGAATGGCCTGCGCCTTCGTCTCCACCGCCGCGGACAGGATGGCCGTCATGTTCAGATAGCTGTCCTGCACGCGCGCGGGCCCGATGCAGATGCTCTCGTCCGCCAGGCTCACGTGCAGGGCGTCCCTGTCCGCCTCGCTGAACACCGCCACGGTGGCGATGCCCATCTCCTTGCAGGCGCGGATGATGCGCACCGCAATCTCGCCGCGGTTGGCAATCAAAATTTTAGAGAACACAGCGCGTCCCCCCTTCCGTGTTATTTTACAAGAGCGAAGCTGAGCTCTCCGCTCACACAGAGCTTGCCGTTGACATAGGCCGAGCACTCCGTGAAATAGAACGCGCGCATCGCGCGCTTGATGGTGCAGCGCATTTCAATCGTGTCGCCGGGCACGACGGAATTGCGGAACTTCACCTTGTCGATGCCGGTGAAGTACGGCGTGGTGCCGACAATCTTGTCTGCCAGCAGCACGCAGCACGTCTGCCCCATCATCTCGCAGAGCACCACGCCCGGCACAACGGGATTGCCCGGGAAATGGCCCTGCAGGAACCACTCGTCGCCGCGCACGGTGTAGTGGCCGATCGCCACGTCCTCCTCGTTGACGCAGGCGTCGTCCACCAGCAGCATGGGCTCGCGGTGCGGAATCAGCTTCTTGATATCCTCACGATTCATCTTCGTTATCTCCTCAATCAATACAGCTTAAACAGGCACTGGCCATACTCGACCAGCTCGCCGTCGCGGATGCAGACGTCGACGATCTCGCCGTCCTGCGGGGCGGTGTATTCGTTCATCAGCTTCATGGCCTCGATGATGCAGAGCACCTGGCCCTTCTTCACCTTGTCGCCGGGCTTGACGTAGGGCTCCGCGCCGGGCGTCGGCGAGACGTAGACGGTGCCGACCATCGGGCTCTTGAGCTCGGTGACGTTGTTGAAGTCGACCACGTTGTTCTCCTGCGCGGCGGGCTCCTCCTGCGGGGCGGGCACGGCGGCGGGAACGCTGACGGCGGGCATGGCGGGCTCGGAGACGGCCTGCACGGCAACCGCCTGCCCGCGCTCGAGCTTCACCTCGAGCTCCGCGTCCCTGACCTCCAGGGAGGTCAGGCCGTTGACCGTCATCAGATCGGCAAGGAACTTGACTGCGTTGAGCTTATCGCTGTTCATCGTTCAGACCTCCTCAAATTTTGCGGAATACGAGGCAGGCGTTGTGCCCGCCGAAGCCGAGGGACGTGGAGAGCGCCGTCTGCACGTCCACGCGCTTCGCCGCGCCGGGCGTGTAGTCGAGGTCGCAGTCCGGGTCGGCCTCCTGCAGGCCCACGGTGGGCGGGACGACGCCCGTCTCGATGGCCTTGAGGCACGCGATGGCCTCCACCGCGCCGGCCGCGCCGAGCATATGGCCCGTCATGCTCTTGGTGCTGCTGATGGAAACCTGATGCGCGGCCTCGCCGAACGCCTTGTGGAACGCGAGGGATTCGCTCTTGTCGTTGAGCGGGGTGCTCGTGCCGTGGGCGTTGACATAGGTGTGCGCGTCCGGCTCGACGCCGGCTTCCTCGAGCGCGAGACGGATGGCGCGGGGGATGCCGCCGGCCTCCGGGTCGGGGGCCGTCACGTGGTAGGCGTCGGAGGTGTTGCCGTAGCCGCAGACCTCGCCGTAGATCCTCGCGCCGCGCGCGGCGGCGTGTTCATACTCCTCGAGGATGACGACGCCCGCGCCCTCGCCCATCACGAAGCCGTCGCGGTTCTTGTCGAACGGGCGGCAGGCCGTTTTGGGGTCGTTGTTGGAGGTGAGGGCCATGCAGCTCGTGAAGCCCGCCAGCGTGAGCTCGCAGACGGCGGCCTCGCTGCCGCCGGCGATGATGGCGTCGGCGTAGCCGTGGCGGATGGCGCGGTAGGCCTCGCCGATGGCGTGGCTCGAGGTGGCGCAGGCCGTCACCACGGGCAGCGTGGGGCCCTTGGCCCCGAAGCGGATGGAGACGGTGCCGGAGGCCATGTTGGAGATCATCATCGGCACCATGAACGGGGAGACGCGCTTCGCGCCCTGGCAGAGCTTGTCGCTGTTCTCGGTGGTTGTGAGAATGCCGCCGATGCCGCTGCCGATATAGACGCCCAGGCGCTCCGGCTCCACCTTGCCCGCAATCCCGCTGTCGTTCATCGCCTGCGTGGCCGCGGCGACCGCATACTGCACGAAGAGATCGTTCTTGCGCAGCTCGCTCTTCTCGAAATATTCCAGCGGATCGAAGCCCTTGACCTCGGCCGCGACCTGAACCTTCTTTTCGGAGGCGTCAAAGCGGGTGATGAAATCCACGCCGCAGACGCCGTTCACGAGGGAATTCCAATATTCCTCCAGATGGTTGCCGACAGGGGTGACGGCTCCCATTCCGGTTACGACTACTCTTCTCATCTCGTCCTTCCTTTCTCGTCCCCAGCGGGATTACATGGCCATGCCGCCGTCCACGCGGATGACCTCTCCGGTGATGTAGGACGCGCCGGGGCCGGCGAGGAAGACGGCCAGATTGGCCACGTCCTGCGGCAGGCCGGTGCGCTTCATCGGGATCTGGGCGGAGATGGCCTCCTTGGCCTTCTCCGGCAGGGCGTCCGTCATGTCGGACTGAATGTAGCCGGGGGCAATCGCGTTGCAGGTGACGCCGCGGCCCGCGAGCTCCTTGGCGGTGCTCTTCGTCAGGCCGATGAGGCCGGCCTTGGCGGCGGCATAGTTGGCCTGGGCGGCGTTGCCCGTCAGGCCCACCACGGAGCTGATGTTGATGATGCTGCCGGACTTTCTGCGCATCATGTGCGAATACAGCTGGCGGATCATATGGTAAGCGCCCTTGAGGTTCGTGTTGAGGACGGCGTCGAAGTCCTCCTCCTTCATGCGCAGGAGCAGGCCGTCGCGCACGATGCCGGCGTTGTTCACCAGGATATCGAGCTGGCCGAACTGCTCGAGCACGGCCTTCACGGTGGCCTCCGTCTCCTCGAAGCTTGCCACGTCGCACTGATAGACGGCGGCCTTCACGCCCCTGCTCTCAATCTCGGCGGCCGTCTCCTCGGCGGCGGCGCGGTTTCCGGCATAGAGGACGGCGACGTTCGCCCCCTCCTCCGCCATGGCCAGCGCGATGGCGCGGCCGATGCCTCTCGAGCCGCCCGTGACGAGGGCGGTCTTGTTTTCCAGAGTCTTCATTCCTGTCCTCCTGTCTCGCGCAGCGCGCTGAGCGTTTCCCCGAGGGTTTTTGCGTCCTCCACGCGGCAGACCAAAGCCTGCGGCAGGATTCTCTTGACAAGGCCGGAGAGCGTCTTGCCGGGGCCGACCTCAATGAAGGTGTCGACGCCGTCGGCGGCCATTCTCTCCACCGTTTTCGTCCACAGGACGGGGTTCATCATCTGCCCGGCGAGCATCTCCTCGCGCTCCTCCCCGTAAGGGGCGGCGGTGCGGTTGCCGTAAACCGGGATGGCGGGCACGCCGACGGCGACGCGCCGCAGCTCCTCAAGATAGGCGGCGGCCGCCTCCTTCATGAAGGGAGAGTGGAACCCGCCGCCGACGGCCAGCTTCTTGGCCCTGCCGCCCGCCTGCGCGGCGAGCTCGCAGAAGCGGTCGAGGTTCTCGCTGCCGCCCGCCACCACCAGCTGGCCGGGGCAGTTGTAGTTCACGGGGTAGACGTCCGGGAATTGAGCGCACAGCTCCTCCACCTTATCGTCCGCGAGCTTGAGCACGGCGGCCATGGCGCTCGGGTAGCGCTCGGCGGCCTCCTGCATCAGCTCGCCGCGGCGGCAGACCAGCGAAAAGCCGTCCTTTTCAGAGAAGGCGCCCGCAAAGGTGAGGGCTGCCATCTCGCCGAGCGAGAAGCCCGCGGCGGCGTCGGCATGGACGCCGGCCTCCTCGAGGGCATATGCGGCGGCAAGGTCGACGGTGAAGACGCAGGGCTGGGTGTTCTTCGTCTGGGTCAGCTCGGCGGCGTCTCCGGCAAAGCACTGGCGGGACGTCTCCGGGCGGATGGAATCGGCGAGCGCGAAGAGCGCCTTCGCCCTGGGGCTCGCCTCGGCCAGGGACTGGCCCATGCCGGGATACTGCGCGCCCTGTCCGGCGAACAAAAAGGCTATCTTACCCATTTCGCGGCTCCTTTCAGCAGCTCCTCCGCCTCAGAGCAGAGCTCGCGGATGATCTCGGCGGCGGGCTGCTCCTTGCCCACCAGGCCGGCAATCTGACCGGCCAGGAAGCAGCCCTCGGCCTCGTTGCCGTCCACGGCGGCCTTGCGCAGCGCGCCCACGCCCATCGCCTCGAGCGCCTCGGCGGTGACGTTCACGTCGAACTCCGCCTTCTGGTAGTCGCGGCTGAAGCGCGTCTTGAGGCTGCGCACGGGGTGGCCGAGCCGTCTGCCGGTGGCGACGGTGTCGATGTCCTTGGCCTTGAGGATCTTGTCCTTATAGTTCTGGTGCACGTTGCACTCGGTGGCGACGAGGAAGCGGGTGCCCACCTGCACGCCGCACGCGCCGAGCATGAGGGAGGCCGCCACGCCGCGGCCGTCCGCGATGCCGCCGGCGGCGATGACGGGAATCTTCACCGCGCTGCACACCTGGGGCACGAGGGCCATGGTGGTGAGCTCGCCGATGTGGCCGCCGCTCTCGGTGCCCTCGGCCACGACGGCCGCCGCGCCGGAGCGCTCCATCATGCGGGCCAGGCCCACGCTGGCGACGACCGGAATCACGCGGATGCCGGCCTCCTTCCAGGCGGCCATATACTTGCCGGGGTTGCCCGCGCCGGTGGTGACGACCTTCACGCCCTCCTCCACGACGACCTTGGCCACGTCGTCGGCGAAGGGGCTCATGAGCATGATGTTCACGCCGAAGGGCTTGTCCGTCAGCTCCTTGGCGCGGCGGATCTGGCCTCTGAGCCAGTCTGCGTTGGCGTTCATCGCGGAGATGATGCCGAGGCCGCCGCCGTTGCTGACGGCAGCCGCCAGGTCGGCGTCGGCGATCCAGGCCATGCCGCCCTGGAAGACAGGATACTCGATTCCGAGCAAATCACAGATAGGAGAACGCAGCATCTTATTCCGCCTCCGCTTCTTCAATGACCTTCAGAAGGTCGCCGACGGTTTTGAGCTCCTGATCCTCGCCGATGGTCACGCCGAACTCGTCCTCGCAGGCCATGATGAGATCGACAACGTCGAGGGAGTCGAAGTTGAGCTCCTCGAAGGTGGTCTCCTCGGTGAGCGTGCCGGGCTCCAGGTCGTCCTTATATTCCGCGAAAATTTTCTCGAGCTTCTCCAGATTCGTCATGTCAGGGTTCTCCTTTTCATTTTATTTTTCTATCTTCATGTTCCGGGATTGCCAGGCTGGGAGAAAGGCAGGCGGGCGCGTCACAGCGTCCAGTCGATGGCGGCGGTGCCGGTGGTCAGGCCCGCGCCGAAGGCGCACATCACAAGGTGCTGGCCCTTTTTGAGCTTGCCGGCGCGGTTGTACTCGTCGAGCAGGAGCGGGATGCTCACCGCCGAGGTGTTGCCGTAGTGCTGGATGTTCACGGGGAACTTCTCCTGCGGCAGGCCGAGCTTCTTTCTCGCCGTCTCGATGATGCGCAGGTTCGCCTGGTGGAGGAAGTAGTAGTCCGTCTCCTCCGGGGAAATGCCTGTCGCGGCGGCGGCCTTCTCGATGCCGCCGGCAATCGCGCCGACGGCGAAGGTGTAGACCTCACGGCTCTTCATGAGCAGGCCGGGCTTTCTCGTGTCGGGCTCGGTGTAAGGGCAGCTGCCTCTGCCGAGCGGGGAGGCCAGGCACAGGTTGCCGTGGGCCGTCACCTCCAGGAAGTGCAGGGCGTCGCCCTCGCCGAGGACCACGGCCGCGGCGGCGTCTCCGAAGAGGACGCAGGTGCTGCGGTCCGTCCAGTCGAGGATGCGGCTCAGGCGCTCCGCGGCCAGCACGAGGACATAGCGCGCCTTTTTCCGCGCGAAGACGCCCTCGGCGTAGTCGAGGCCGTAGAGGAAGCCGCTGCACGCGCCGTTGACGTCGACGGCCGGGCAGGAGGCGCCGAGCTCCATCTGCACCACGCAGGCGAGGCTCGGCGTCATGTAGTCGCCCGCGAGCGTCGGGCAGATGATGTAGTCGAGATCGGCGGCGGCGACGCCGCTGTTCTCCAGCGCGTTTCTGGCGGCGGCCACCGCAATCTCCGTCACCGTCTCGGTGGTGAGGATGCGGCGCTCCTTGATGCCGGTGCGCGTTGTAATCCATTCGTCGCTGGTATCCACCAGTTGAGAGAGATCGTCATTGGTCTTCCTGCAGGCGGGCAGGGCGCTGCCCGTTCCCAAAATTTGAAAGCTCATGTTTCCTCCTCATTCCTGTGAATTTTTTGGTTGAAAAAAAGATTCAGCTTCTGAATTCCCTTGAGCATGGCGCTCTGCTCCTCCTCGGTCAGGCCGTGCGTGATGGAGCGCACCATGCGGATGTGGAAATAGCGGTGGGCGGTGTTGGCCTTGTGCCCGTCCTTTGTCAAGGTGACATGGACGACCCGGCCGTCGACCTGGCTTCTCGTCTTTTCCACATAGCCCTTCTTCACAAGCTTGTTGATCGCCGCCGTGACGGAGGGAAGGCTGATGCCCATGCGCTCGGAGATTTCGCTGATGGTCAGGCCGTCCTCCCCCTCGCCGACGTCGCCGACGGCTTCCAGAAGATGAATTTCGCTGATGGTCAGGTTCATGTGCTTCGAGGAGCAGACCATCTGCTCCTCCATCACGCCGATGGAGCGGTAGGTCTGCACCAGAAGATCGTTGAGTTCCTTCTCGAAAAGGCTCATGCGCGATCTTTCCTTTCCTGGGGTCAAAATAATTAGTTTGCCTAACAAAATAGATTATAGCGCCGCCCCGAAGGATTGTCAAGAAGCAAACAAGCGCCTGCGCGCCCAAAATGGGCCCGGATTTCAGGCGATTCTTTACATTTCTCACAAAAGCCCGTATAATGAGGCAAAGGGCGGCTTTGCCGCCAATCTGGCAAGGAAAGAAGAGGCGTACTATGTCTTTGATTATCGCGCACCGCGGCTTTTCGGGCCGCTATCCGGAGAACACGATGCTGGCCTTCCGCAAGGCGATCGAGGCCGGCTGTGATGGGATTGAGCTCGACGTGCACCTGGCGAAGGACGGCACGCTCATTGTGATGCACGACGAGCGCGTGGACAGGACGACAAACGGCACAGGGGAAATCCGCGGCATGACGGCGCAGGAGCTGCGCCGCCTGGACGCGGGGGCCGTGATGCCCGGCAAATTCCCCTTCGAGCCCATCCCCACCCTGGAGGAATACTTTGAGCTGGTGAAGAACCTCCCCATCGTGACGAACATCGAGCTCAAGAACAGCGTCATCTGGTATGAGGGCATGGAGGAGAAGGTCATCCGCCTGGTGCGGGCGTACCGTCTGGAGGACCGGATTATTTTCTCCTCGTTCAACCACGAATCGGCGGCCCTGTGCCGCGCGCTCGCCCCGGAGATCCCCTGCGGCTTCCTCTACGACTGCTGGCTGCTCCACGCCGGCGTCTACGCGAGGCAGAACGGCGTGCAGTATCTGCACCCCTCCTTCTATTCGCTCAACGACGAGGTCATCGACGGCATCCACAGCGAGGGCGTCGGCCTGAACGTGTGGACGGTCAACGACGAGGACGTGATGCGGCATCTGGCGGAAAAGAACGTGCACGGCATCATCACCAACCACCCGGACCGCTGCCGCGAGGTGCTGCGCTCCCTCGCATAAAACGGCGCCGCGTCCGCCCTGCATCGGGCCGCACGCCGCGGGGCCCTTTTTGCCCGGCCTTTCCCGGCGCCCTCCCCCGCCTTCCAGCGGGCGCTCCCCCCCCTCCCCCCTTCGGAGGGCCCGAAGCGCCCGCTTTTTCGTGCTCCCCTGTCCCGGCGCGATGGTCTCTCTTTTTCGCGCCCTATCGCCCCGGCATGATGAGCCCGCTTTTTCGTGCTCTTTCGCCCCGGCCTGATGTGCTCTCTTTTTCGCGCTCTCCCGTTCCCGCGCGCTGAGCCCGCTTTTTCGCGCCCTCCCGTCCCGGCGTCGCGCCTCTTTTTTT
>CALWRP010000127.1 GCA_944383955.1 uncultured Clostridia bacterium | reverse complement strand
TTGTTCCAGTCACGGGACTGATACACGAGAGGAGTGGTCTGTGCACGGCGGCCGCCGAACACGATAGCGGAAATCGGCACGCCCGCGCCGTTCTCAAACTCGCTGCTGATGCAGGGGCAGTTCTTGGTGGGAGCGGTGAAGCGGCTGTTCGGATGAGCGCCCTTCTCGGTGCTCTCCTTGCCGTTCCAGGGTTTGCCCTTCCAGTCGACGGCGTTAGCCGGCGGATTCTTGTCGAGGCCCTCCCACCACACGGTGTTGTCGTCGAGGTTATGCGCAACGTTCGTGAAGATGGTGCCCTGACGGGTGGTGTGCAGAGCGTTCGGGTTGGACTTCTCGTTGGTGCCGGGAGCAACGCCGAAGAAGCCGTTCTCCGGGTTGATGGCCCACAGGCGGCCGTCGGGGCCGACGCGCATCCAGGCGATGTCGTCGCCGACCGTCCACACCTTGTAGCCCTTGGCGCGGTAGCCCTCCGGCGGAATCAGCATGGCCAGGTTGGTCTTGCCGCAAGCGGACGGGAAGGCAGCGCTGATATACTTAATCTCGCCCTTCGGGTTCTCGAGGCCCAGGATGAGCATATGCTCGGCCATCCAGCCCTCGTTCTTGCCCTGGAAGGAGGCGATGCGAAGCGCGAAGCACTTCTTGCCCAGCAGAACGTTTCCGCCGTAGCCGGAGTTCACGGAAATGATGGTGTTATCCTCGGGGAAGTGGCAGATGTAGCGCTTCTCGGCGTCGATCTGGCACTTGCAGTGCAGGCCGCGCACCCAGTCGTCGCTGTCGCCCAGAGCCTCCCACACCTTGTCGCCGATGCGGGTCATGATGGCCATGTTCAGAACAACATAGATGGAGTCGGTCAGCTCTACGCCCACCTTGGAGAAATGGGAGCCGACAGGGCCCATGGAATAGGGGATGACGTACATCGTGCGGCCCTTGTAGCTGCCCTTGGCGATGTCATAGAGCATCTTGTAGGCCTTCTCGGGATCCATCCAGTGGTTGGTCGGGCCGGCGTCCTCCTCCTTCTTGGAGCAGATGAAGGTTCTGTCCTCCACGCGGGCGACGTCGTTGACGGCGGTACGGTGCAGGTAGCAGCCCGGCAGCTTCTCCTCGTTGAGCTTGATCATCTCGCCGGTGGAGCAGGCCTCCTTGCGCAGCTCCTCGAGCTGGGTCTCCTCGCCGGTCAGCCACACAACATTGTCGGGGGTGACAAGCTCTTTCATGTTTTCAATCCAGTTCAAAACGGACTTGTTCTGAGTCATTTCGATCGTTTCTCCTTTCACTGGTCGAACAGCCGATATCTGCTCTTATTATAATCCATTGTTAAGAAATAATCAATTAAATTTGTGTGAAGGGCCAAAATTATTTTCAATTTTTTCCTCATTCCGACAAGGAAGCAATCTCCATCGACGCGCAGGCGTTGAGAGCCATGGTGGCCGTGTTCCCGGCCAGGAACTCGAAGTAGGCCTGAGAGCCGATCATGGCGGCGTTGTCGCCGCACAGAGAGAGGTCCGGGCGGAAAAAGCGCCAGCCGTTTTTCGCGCACTCGGCCTCAAGGCTGCGGCGCAGCAGAGAGTTCGCCGAGACGCCGCCCGCGATGACGAGCGTTTTCGCCCCCGTGTCCTTCGCCGCATGCACAAAATTTTTCACCAGGCACTCCACCACGGCGCGCCGGTAGGAGGCCGCGAGATCGGGGATGTTCACCGTCTGCCCCTTCTGGGAGGCGTTGTGCAGCAGGTTGATGACGGCCGTCTTGAGGCCGGAGAAGCTGAAATCGTAGGGCGAGCCGTCCACAGAGGGGCGCGGCAGCACAAAGGCGCGGTCGTTGCCGCCCTCCGCCACGCGGTCCATCTCCACGCCGCCGGGGTAGGGCATGCCCATGGCGCGTGCCGCCTTGTCGAAGGCCTCGCCCGCCGCGTCGTCACGCGTGCGGCCCAGCACGCGCAGCCCGGTGTAGTCCGTCACCTCGATGATATGGCTGTGCCCGCCGGAGACGACGAGGCAGAGGAACGGCGGCTCGAGCTGCGGGGAGGTGATGTAGTTGGCGGCGATGTGGCCGCGCAGGTGGTGCACCGGAATGAGCGGCTTGCCCGCCGCGAGCGCAAGGCCCTTGGCGAAGCTCACGCCCACCAGAAGCGCGCCGATGAGGCCGGGCGCATAGGTCACGGCCACGGCGTCCACGTCTGCGAGCGCCATGCCGGCCTGCGAGAGCGCCTCGCGCGTCACGCCTGCCACGGCCTCGCAGTGGCGGCGCGAGGCGATCTCCGGCACCACGCCGCCGTAAAGCCTGTGCTCCTCCACCTGAGAGGCCACCACGTTCGAGAGGACGCGCCTGCCGTCCTCGACGACCGCCGCCGCCGTCTCGTCACAGGAGCTTTCCAGGGCTAAAATTCGCATAAAGGGGGTTCCTCCTTCTTCGGCCCCGCGGGGGCCGTCTCTCTCAAAAATAATGCTGTTCCCGGCGAAGAGCTGGGCGGCAGAGCCGTCAGAGATACGCCTGCGGCTCGTCCTCCCCGTCCGGCCCGTCCGTGCCGTCCGCGGGGCTGCCGTCCTCGCCGTTCTCGTCGTCCTCGTCCTCCGGGTCCGGCTCGAAGCCGTCCAGAATCTCGAGCTCCTCAAGGTCCTCCGTGTCCTCCTCCACGTCCCGCAGGCCGGAGGGGTTGTTGGCGATCGCCTGCGCGCTGGTGATGTGCCGCTTTTTCAGGCGCCGCGCCGTCGACTGCCGCAGCAGCGTATACACGACGGAGAACGTGGGGATGCCGAGCAGGATGCCCGGGATGCCCAGCAGGCTGCCGCAGACGATGATCGCCAGCAGCACCCAGATCCCCGGCAGCCCCACCGACGTGCCCACCACGCGCGGATAGATGAGGTTGCCCTCAATCTGCTGCAGAATCAGGAAGGCGATGATGTAGGTGAGAGTATACCAGGGGTTGACTAAAAGCAAAATAAAACCGGCTGTAAACATCGAGATGTACGGCCCGATGATCGGAATCAGGCTGCACAGCGCCACAATGCAGCTGATGAGCACGGCATACGGCAGGCGCAGGATGAACGTGAGCAGGATATAGATCATGCCGAACCAGATGCAGGCCTCCGTGAGCTGCCCGCGCACAAAGTTGGAGAAAATGCGGTTCGAGAGCGCGCCCACCTCGATGATGCGGTGCGCGGCCCGGCGCGGCAGGTAAGCATACAGCATCCTTTTCACGTTGCCGATCAGCCTCTCCTTGCCGAAGAGCAGATACATGCAGAAGATGAAGCCCATAGCCAGAATGAAGATCCCGTTTGCGATGGAGGTTGTCACCACCACCACGGAATCCATCACGCCGCTGGTGAGCTCGGTGGCCTTGGTGATGAGCGAGGACCAGTCGATCGTGAGGGAGGAAAGCTGCTCCTGGGTGATGTTGAACTCGCCGAGCAGCCGCGTCACCTCGCCGGACAGGCGCTCGAAGTAGAGGGGGGCGTTGTCCACCAGCACCATCAGCGAGGAGACGAACTCCGGCACCACATAGACGACGATCGCGGCCAGAATCAAAATCAGCGTGAGGAAGGACAGCACGACGCACACGCCGCGCCGGCATTTCTCCCACCAGGAAAAGCCGCGCCGGTTCAGGAAGGCGAAGACGCGCTCCTCATAGAATTTGAGCAGCACATTCACCACAAAGGCGATTGAAATGCCCATCAGGAAGGGATACAGGATCCCGATGAGGGAGCCGATCGCGCTGCCGATCTCGCGCAGATTGAAGAGCGCGAAGACGAGCACCGCGGTGTATGTGATATAGAACAGAATGCGCTTGGTCGCCTTGCCGTCTCCAATCCAGTCACGCCAGTTCACAGAATTCCCCCTTGCTTGTCCGTACAGGTCGCTGTATGTCTCATTATAGCGCGGAAAGAAAGGCCCGTAAAGCCGGGGCGGCAAAATTTTCCCGCTTCCCTATTGTGTCCGCCCGCCTTCCCCTTATGCGGCCCGGCCCGCATGGCAATAATCTACAAAAAACGCTCGAATCTTTCTTCGGTTCAGAGGGCAAAAAACGCGCTCGGGCTCTTCCGCGGCGCGCGTTTTGGTGTATAATAGAAGCAAACCGGGCCGTCCGGAGAGCGGGGGGCGCCGTCAGCAACAGAGGAGGAAACCATGCAAGAGAAAACGTGCTGCATCACAGGCCACCGGGAGATCCCCGCGCAGGCCCTGCCCTATGTCAGCCGGATGCTCGGCCTGGAGATCGACCGGGCAATCGAGGACGGCTTCACCTGCTTTCTCACCGGCTTCGCGGAGGGCGCGGATCAGCTCTTCGCCGGCATCGTGCTCAATCGCGCCAAAACCTTTCCCTTCATCCGCCTCGAGGGGGCCATTCCCTTCCGCGGCCGCGTCCAGACGCTCCGCCGCTCCCACGATTCCTGCGCCCTGCTCGACGGCTGCGCCGAGCTGCACATCCTCTCCGAGGCCTATTCCCCCGGCGTGTACAGCCACCGCAACCGCTTCATGATCGAACGCTCCCAGCGCGTCCTCGCCGTCTACGACGGCCGCCAGTCCGGCGGCACCTACTCCACCATCCTCACCGCCCTCAAATTCGGCCGCGAGCTCCACACCATCTCCGCCTGCGGCCCTGCGGGCGGCAATCCGCGCACGCCGCCAGAGGCGGCGAACCTCGGTGAAAGATAACTCCTTTCCGCCCGCGGCCCTGCGGGCAGCAAGTCGCGAACGCCTGCGGCCCTGCGGGCGGCAATCCGCGCACGCCGCCGCCCTGCGGGCAGCAATCCGCGAACGCCGCGGCCCGCGGCGAGCCTCGGTGATAGAGAATTTCTTTAGCGCCCGCGGCCCTGCGGGCGGCAATCCGCGCACGCCGCCAGGGGCGGCGAGCCTCGCTGATGGAGAATTTCCTATATACCCGCGTTGTTCATTTTGTGAAAGAGGCGGCGTTATGGTTGAATTTTGAGCTGCGATATATGGAAAAGGGGAACGGGTCTCAGGCAGTTTGCTGAGAACCGTTCCCCTTTTTTCGCGCCGCAAGCCGGTTCTCCGGCAGCCCGCTTATTCCAGGCCCATCGAGCGCAGGAACTGATAGCTGCGCCGCAGGCAGTCGAAGGGATCCTCGCCGTAGCAGTCGTCCTGCTCCACCAGCAGATACTTCGCGCCCGCCTGCTCCGCCGCCTTCAGAATGCGCGGCCAGTTGAGGTTGCCCTCGCCCACGGGAGCCATGTGCTGCTCAAAATTCACACACGCCATGTCCTTGAGATGGATGCACGGCACGCGGCCGGAGAGGCGCTCCAGCCACGCCGCCGGGTCGCCGCCGCCATACTGCACCCAGTACGTGTCGAGCGTGAAGCCCAGCGCCTCCGGCGCGAAATCCTCCGCCAGCTTCTCCAGGTAGAGCCTGCCGTCCGCCGCCTTCATGAACTCGAAGTGGTGGTTGTGGTACATCAGCCGCTTCCCCGCCGCCGCGATGGCCGCCCCAGCCGGACGGAACCGCTCCACAAACGACTCGTAGTCGCCCGGATGCCGCAGCTGCCCCGGCATCGAGCCCACGCCGATATAGTCGCAGCCAAACACGCTGTGCTCGGCGATCACCTTCTCCGTCTCGTCCGCGATGCGGTCCTGATTGGTGTGCGTGATCACGCAGGAGAGGCCGTTCTCCTGCAGCCGATCGCGCAGCCACTCCGGCTCATAGGGGCACACGCCCGAGATCTGCACCGTGCGGTAGCCGATCTCCGCCACCCTCTTGAGCGCCTCCGAAAAGTCCCCGAGCGTTTTGCACTGCTCCCGAAGAGTAAAAAATTGCGCGCCGATTTGCATTATCCTGTCTCCTTTCCGTTTGCAAAAGATTCCGATTTGTATTTCTCTCTACAAATATTACAATTCGTATCGAATTTTGCCGGTCCGCGCCGGGCTTCCTCCCTCAAATTATCCTCCATTCCTCCCGAAAAAGCAAGCGGTTTTGAGCGGAATTGCTTCTATTTTTCCTCTTGTTCCTCTAAATTCTGTATGATTATGATAAAGGCGCAGCCGCGCAATTCACGCCTGGCAGCTCAGGCGAAGCCTCAGACATTCGGGGAGCTCCTGCGAACGAACCGAGGCCCTGAAAAGCAAAAATAAACCGGCGTTCCCCGGGCGCGTTTCGCCTCGAGGGGACGCCGGTTTTCTGTTGGGCCGACGCTCAGAGAGCGGCCGTCTCCCGCCGGAGAGGGAACCTGCGGTAGAGCAGCAGGCCGAGCGCGTCTGCGAGGAACCAGCCGATCGGCACGCTGGCCCAGATGCCCGCCACGCCGATCGAGGGAACCGCCGAGAGCGTGAAGGCCAGCGCCACGCGCGTGCCGAGGGAGACGATCGTCAGCACCAGCGAGACCGCCGGACGGCGCACGGCGCGGAAGTAGCCGTAGAGCAGGAAGAGGCAGCCGATCCCGCAGTAGAACGCGCCCTCGATGCGCAGATACTGCACGCCGATGGCCGTGATGGCCGTCTCCGCCGGGTCGACAAAGAGGTGCATCAGCGGCTCCGCGAGGAAGAAGACGAGCGACGACACCAGCACGCAGAAGAGGAAGGAGACCAGCACGGCGCTGCGCGCGCCGCGGCGGATGCGCTCGCCCTTCCCGGCCCCGTAGTTCTGGGCAATGAAGGTGGAGAAGGCGTTGCCGAAATCCTGCACCGGCATATAGGCGAAGGAGTCGATCTTGACCGCCGCGGCAAACGCCGCCATCACGGCGGGGCCGAAGCTGTTCACGAGGCCCTGCACCGCCAAAATGCCGCAGTTCATCACCGACTGCTGCAGGCAGGTGAGAAACGACAGGTTCGCGATCTCCCGCAGGCCGGCAGCCGTCACGCGCAGGTGGCGGCGGTGCAGGCGCAGCTGCGGGCAGCGCAGGAGCGCATAGACGAGCAGGCCCGCGCCGGAGAGAAACTGCGCGATCACCGTGGCCAGAGCCGCCCCCGCCACGCCCATCCCCGCGCTCACGATGAGCACAATGTCGAGCACAATGTTGAGCGCCGCCGAAACGCCCAGAAAGACGAGCGGCACGGCGGAGTTGCCGAGCGCCCGCAGCAGGGAGGCGAAAAAGTTATAGAGGAAGGTCGCCCCGATTCCCCAGAAAATCACCCACAGATATTCGCGCGTCATCGCGTGGAGCGAAGCGGGGATTTGCAGCACGCGCAGAATGGGGTCGAGCAGCAGGAAAACGAGCGCGTTGAGCGCCACGGTGACGGCGAAAATGAGCGCAAACGAGGTGAAAATGCTCGATTTGAGCCGCTCCTCGTCCCGCGCGCCGAAATGGATCGAGAACGCCGCCCCGCTGCCCATCGAGAGGCCGAGCAGAATCGACGTGAGGAAGGTCATGAGGGTGTAGGAGGAGCCGACGGCCGCCAGCGCGTCCGCCCCGATGAACCGCCCCACGAGGAAGGTATCCGCGACGTTGTAGCACTGCTGCAGCAGGTTTCCCGCGATCATCGGCAGGGCAAACCGCAGCATGGTTCCCGTCACGCTCCCCCTCGTCAGGTCCTCGCGCATCCTTCTTCCCCCCTCAAAACAGATTTCCGCACAGCTCAGCGCCCTCCCCCGCCGCCGCAGGAGAGGGCGCTGTGTTGTCCTGTCAATATTTGTCCGTGCGTGAGCGGCAGCGCTTCCGGCGGCTTACTCCCTCAGGCACGCCGCTGCGGCGGCGCTTCTGTGCGCTGAGTTTGAGCGAAGCCGTACCCCTTCCACGCAAGAAAAAGAACCTCCGGGCTGGCGAAGCGTTATTTTCCGGTGCACAGCACCGCAAAATAATGCTTCGCACGCAAGTCGCGGCCGCGCCGTGACTTGCATCGCCGCAGCCACCACACTTCTTCCCTATTCCCTATTCCTTCTTCCTTCGCGCGGCCGCAGCCGCGCTTCTCCCCAGAGGAGGAGACTTGGTTACGGCGGAGCTGAGGCTCAGCGATCCACAGAAACTAACTGCGAGCCGTAGCTTAGCCTCCCTCCTGAGGGAGGTGGCAGGGCGTTAGCCCTGACGGAGGGAGTTAGGTCAGCACCCGGCTGCCTCAGAGGAGGTACCGTGCTCCCGGCGGCTTACTCCCTCAGGCACGCCGCTGCGGCGGCGCGCCAGCTCCCCCAGAGGAGGAGCCTAAGTTACGGCGGAGCTGGGAGCACAGCGATCCACAGAAACTAACTGCGGACCGTAGCTTAGCCTCCCTCCTGAGGGAGGTGGCAGGGCGTTAGCCCTGACGGAGGGAGTAAGCTGCCGTGACTGCGGCGGATCCTTAGAGCGCTGAGGCAAAGTGACGGAGGGAGTTAGGTCAGCACCCGGCTGCCTCAGAGGCAGGCTGCCCGGGCGCCGCAGCCCGGAAAACTCCCTCAGCCTTTCCCCATCATGCCGACGTGCGCGGCACGGCTTCATCGGAGAAGAGCAGGGCGAGGGTGGCCTCGTCGGCAACGCCGGTGACGACCATGCCGTTGAGCAGCTGGAAGTCCTTGACGCTCTGCTCGGTGCCCTCGGCAAAGAGGCCGGTGGGCTGCACAAACAGGTAGCCGAGCTCCTGCAGGCGGTTCTGCAGCGCCCACACCTCGTCGCCCTCATCGCCGATTTTGAGCTCGCCCGTGGGCGCGCCCTCCGGCAGCGAGGAGGCGGAGGAGGAGCTGTCCGAGCTCGTCCCGGTGCCGTCGCCCGTGTCCTCGAGCAGCTCCGGGAAGACGGTGCCCGCCATGAAGGAGACGGCCTGAATCAGGCCGCGGCCCTGGCACGTCATCCAGGTGGGATCCATCTCATAGACGCGGCCCTCGACGACGGCGGTCAAATCCTTATAGCCCTCCGTCTGCTCGAGCTGAGCCTTCACGCCCGTGGGGCAGAAGATATAGGCAGGGTCGGCAAGGCGGAGATTCGCGAGCGGGAAATCGCCGTTGGTGCAGTCGGTGGCCGCGTTCGTCAGACCGGCGCTCTCAAAGAGGCGGGCGTGAAACTGGTCGCCCGTCACGCCGTGGCCGGCCGCGTCCGTCAGGTAGCACGCCACCTTGGGGATATCGGAATCCGGGATCACCCGCTGGATGTCGTCGATGGTGATGAAGACGTTTCGCGCCGTCTTCTGTCCCTTCTCATAGCCGGTCACGCCGCCCTGCAGGGCAGCGCCCACCTGCGAGTAGAGGCGCTCGAGGTCCTCGCGGGAGGTGGCGGGCTCAATGGCCAGCAGCGTCACGCCCGCGGAGGAGGCGGCGCTCACCGCGTCCTCATCCGGCAGCTCGTCGACAAAGGCCAGCGTTGCGCCCGCCGCGCTCATCGCGCCGTAGTCCTGCGCGTCGACGACCGGCAGCACGTCGAGATCGCTCTGCGTGCAGTCGGCGGTGCGCGCCTTGAGCACAGCCTCATAGTTGAGGGCCAGCACCACGTCCGCCAGGTTGGCGGAGAGCACGGCCACGCCCTCCGGCTTCCCACTGATCGTCACCTCGTTGACCGTCACGGGGAAATCGGTGCTGCCGACGCCCGAGGTCACGTCGTTGGAGGGGCCACAGCCCGTAAACAGCGCCCCCACCGTAAGGACCAGGGCGCAGAGCAGGGCCAGGCCCCGCCGGAATGTTGCATGATTCGTCTTGCGCAAGTGACATCTCCTCCCATTGCTGCAGGCGGCGCGCTCTCCCGTCCGGGCGGCGCGCCGGTTCTGCCTGTGTGATATGGTGTCGAAAGGAACGAGTTCTTCTTTTCCCCTGTAAAAACCGCGCTGGGGCAGATACGCTTCAGCGCAGCGGCTCGCCGCGGCGCAGCTTCGACTCGGCGTCGTCGATGAACTGGCGGGCGCACCGCGGGGACCGCCCGCCGCGCTCCGTCGCCCAGCGCTCGGCCAGCAGGTCGAGCTCCTCGAGATGATCCTCCATGCCGCGCTGCACGGCCAGCTGGCGGACAATCTCCAGATAGCGCCACTTGTCGGGCGAGGCGAAATGGATCGACAGGCCGAAGCGGTCGGCCAGCGAGAGGCTCTCCTGAATGGTGTCGCCCTTGTGCACCTCGTCCCCCTCGCGGTCGGAGAAGGTCTCGCGCAGCAGGTGGCGGCGGTTGGAGGTCGCGTAGATCAGCGCGTTCTCCGGCCTGGCGGCCAGCCCGCCCTCGAGCACAGCCTTGAGGGCCGCGTAGGTGTCGTCCTGATTCGAGAAGGACAGGTCGTCGATGAAAATGAGGAAGCGCATCGGCAGGGCGGCGATCTCGTCGACGAGGCGCGGGAAATCCATCAGGTTCTCCTTGGGCATCTCGATGACGCGCAGCCCGCGCGTGTAGTATTCGTTGAGGATCGCCTTCACCGTGGAGGATTTGCCCGTGCCGCGGTCGCCGTAGAGCAGGCAGTTGTTCGCCGGCAGGCCCACGAGGAAGGAAACGGTGTTGTCGATCGCCATGCGGCGCTGCAGCTCGTAGCCCTTGAGGTCGCGCAGCGTCGTCGGGTCGGGGTGCACCACGGGGTGAATCGCGTGGTCTCTCCAGATGAAGGCGCGGTAGCGCGCGTACATGCCGCAGCCGTTCTCGCGGTAGTAGCGCTCCAGCCGCTCCGCGAGGCTGCCCTCGCCGCGCAGCTGCTCCACCGGCTCTCCCGCGCCCCACGCGGGCAGAGAGAGAGCTGCCGCCCCCTCCGGCGCACCGGAGAGCACGTCCTGCGCCGTCAGCGCGCCCAGCTCCAGGATCACGCGCAGATCGCGCCCCGCCGCCCCGCGCATGGCGGCCGGAATGGTCTTTCCCGCCGCCGCGGCCAGCGAGAAGGCGTTCTCGTCGTAAAGCGCCGCCTCCGTCAGGCAGCCCGTCAGGTTGTCCTCATAGCCGCGCTCGCACAGGGCCGCGAACAGCTCTCCCCAGGCGTTGAGGAACGACTGCGCGTCCGGCGCCCACAGCAGCCGGTAGAGCGCTCCCGGCACCGTCCGCTTCAAAATCCCCTTGTAAATCGAGAGGGAGGCCATCTTCATGGCCGCCTCCGTCCGCTTTTCCATCATGAAAATCCTTCCTTCCGCCGCACGCCGCGGCGCATGATTCAGCTTTATTCTACCCCGCCCCGCGCCGCGCTGTCAAGTTTCGCGCCCCCCGCGCCCCGGGAATTTACAATTTGTTCAACCGCTCCCCTCCTTCCCCTCTTGACAAGCGGCGTTTCCTTCGCTATGATGAGACTAATTAAAGTCGTTTTATAAAAGTATTTTATTTTATGGCCGGAGGCCCCTGCGCCCCGGCAGACAAAACAGAAGGAGTGGTTGAAAATGGAAGGGAAGATGAAAACAGCGGTCATGACAGGCATCGGGCAGATGGCGTTTGAGGAGCGCCCCATTCCGCAGCCGAAGGACGACGAGGCCCTCGTCAGAATTGAGTATGTGGGCGTGTGCGGCAGCGATCTGCATTATTATGAATCCGGGGCCATCGGCGACTATGTTGTGAAGCCCCCGTTCGTCCTCGGCCACGAGGCGGCGGGCGTCGTGGTGGAGGTGGGCAAAAACGTGACGAACGTGCGCCCCGGCGACCGCGTGGCGCTCGAGCCGGGCAAGACGTGCGGGCACTGCGAGTTCTGCCGCACAGGCCGCTACAACCTCTGCCCCGACGTGGTGTTCTTCGCCACCCCGCCGGTCGACGGCGTGTTCCAGGAGTACGCGGCGCACGAGGCGGCGCTGTGCTTCCCGCTGCCGGAGAACGTGAGCACGCTCGAGGGCGCGCTGATCGAGCCGCTGGCCGTGGGCTTTCACGCGGCCAACCAGGCGCAGGCGGGGCCGGGGCAGACGGCCGTCGTGCTCGGCGCGGGCTGCATCGGCCTGGTGACGCTGCTCGCCCTGCGCGCGCGGGGCGTGTCGCGGGTGATTGTGACGGACGTGATGGAAAAGCGCCTCGAGAAGGCGCGCGAGCTCGGCGCGTGGGAGACCGTCAACGCCGGCGGCGAGGACGCGGTGCAGGCCGTGCTGCGGCTGACGGGCGGCGCGGGAGCCGACGTGGTGATTGAGACGGCGGGCACACAGGCCACCTCCCGGCAGGCGGTGGAGCTGGCAAAGAAGGGGGCGGTGATCGTCTTCGTCGGCTACACGGCCCAGGGCGAGGTCACGCTGCCGATGAGCCTGGCTCTCAACAAGGAGCTGACGTTCCGCACCGTGTTCCGCTACCGCCACATTTACCCGATGGCGATCGAGGCCGTGGCGAGCGGGGCGGTGAATCTGCGCGGCATCGTGACAAACTATTTTGACTTCGACGACATTCAGAACGCGATGGACCGCAGCGTCCGCGACAAGGCGGATATCGTCAAGTCCGTGATCCGCATCGGCGCGAAGAGCGAGTGAGCGGGGGCCGAAAGCATGCCGGGTTTTCTTTGTGTATATCACCCAAAAAGAACTGTCATTTCATAAAAAATCCGTTCGTACCTCCATATGAAACCGGTTGACAGATCGAGCGGGCGGGCAGTACAATAGGGGTAAAACAGAACAAACCGCCATTCGCTTCGGGCGGGAAAGGATGGATACAGAAGATGTTTGATATCACCGCAATCGGCGAGCTTCTCATCGACTTCACCCCGGCAGGCCAGACGGAGCGCGGCGATATGCTGTTCGCCCGCATTCCCGGCGGCGCGCCCGCCAACGTGCTGGCGGCGGCCACCAAGCTCGGCAACCGCACGGCCTTCATCGGCAAGGTGGGCAAGGACGCGTTCGGCTCCTTCCTGCGCGCCACGCTCGACAAACTGGGCATCAACACCGAGGGCCTGCTGGCCGACGAGCAGGTTCACACCACCCTGGCCTTCGTCCAGCTCGACGAGCACGGCGACCGCTCGTTCAGCTTCTACCGCAAGCCGGGCGCGGACGTGATGCTCGACTTCTCCGAGGTGCGCCGCGAGCTGGTGGAGCAGACCAGCATCCTGCACTTCGGCGCCGTCTCCCTCACGGACGAGCCCTCCCGCACCGCCACCCTCAAAACGGCGGAGCTGGCCAAGAGCCTCGGCAAGATCATCAGCTACGACCCCAACTTCCGCCCGCCGCTGTGGGACAGCGTGGAGAACGCGAAGGCGCAGATGCTGCGCGGCATCGCCCTGGCGGACATCGTGAAGGTGTCCGAGGAGGAGCTCGAGCTGCTCAGCGGCACGGCCGATCTGGAGCAGGGCTCCGCCATCCTCGCGCAGCAGGGCCCGTCGCTGATCCTCGTCTCGCTCGGCGCGAAGGGCGCGTTCTACCGCCTGGGCGAGCTCACCGGCTGCCAGCCCACCTTCGACGTGAAGACGATCGACACCAACGGCGCGGGCGACTCCTTCTTCGGCGCGGTGCTGCACCGCCTGGCCGGAAAGACGATCGAAGAGGTCCGCTCCATGGCCCGCGAAGAGCTCGAGGACATTCTCTCCTACGGCAACGCCGCCGGCAGCCTCACCACCACCCGCAAGGGCTCCATCCCCGCCCTGCCCACCGAGCCGGAGATCGAGGAGTGCCGCAAAACCGTCCCCCTGCTCATTAAAAACTGACCGCACCTCCGCCGGGCCGGCCGCCCGCAGCGGAGAGAGCAGCTTTTCTCAATTATTCTGAGACCCCCTGCGGAAATCGCGCAGGGGGCCTTTGCCAAATCAAGGGCACCACCGCACAATTCGCGCCTTGGGGCTCAGGCGGCGTGTTGCGCCAAAATTTTCCGTGATATTTTCCAAAAATGCTCGCCAATCCGGCAAGGATTGCCTGCGCTTTTTGGATCATCTCACAAAAAATTTTTTGGCACGCTACACCACCTGGGATTATGCGGTGTTGC
>CALWRP010000126.1 GCA_944383955.1 uncultured Clostridia bacterium | reverse complement strand
GAGATGATCCAAAAAGCGCAGGCAATCCTTGCCGGATTGGCGAGCATTTTTGGAAAATATCACGGAAAATTTTGGCGCGACACGCCGCCTGAGCCCCAAGGCGCGAATTGTGCGGTGGTGCCTTTGGAATAACAGGCGGTTTTGCGGGGAATGGGAGCGGCCCTGCGCGGGCGCAGCGGGCAAAGCGGCGCGAGGGGGCGGCTGCCGGAAGCGCGGAGGCCGCGTGCGCCGCACTCGAGCTGTACTTCTTCCCTATTCCCTATTCCTTTTTCCTTTTTCCTTCACGCAGCGCGGTGCCGCGCTGCGTCTATTCTACCATATCTCATTTCACTTGTCACGGAGGAACTCCAGTATGCAAATCGGGAATGTTAAGCTGAACGGTCTGGCGCTGCTCGCCCCCATGGCGGGCGTCACGGACGAGGCCTTCCGAACTCTCTGCGTGCGCTATGGAGCCGCGGCCGCGGTCACGGAGATGATCTCCGCCAAGGCGCTGCATTATCACGATAAGAAAACCCCCGAGCTCATGCGCCTCAACCGCGGCGAGCATCCCGCCGGGATTCAGATTTTCGGCTATGAGCCGGAAATTATGGCGGAGGGCGCGAAAATCTGCATGGAGTATGAGCCGGATTTTATTGATATCAATATGGGCTGCCCCGCGCCGAAGATCGCCAACAACGGCTCCGGCTCCGCCCTCATGAAAAGCCCGCTGCTCTGCCGCGCGATTGTCTCCGCCGTCGTGCGCGCTGTGCCGGTGCCCGTCACGGTGAAGATCCGCAAGGGCTGGGACAAAAACTCCGTCAATGCCGTGGAGATCGCGAAAATCTGCGAGGATGCGGGAGCCGCGGCGATTACCGTCCATGGCCGCACCCGCGACCAGATGTACGCCCCCTCCGCGGACTGGGATATCATCCGGCAGGTGAAGGAGGCCGTGCGCATCCCCGTCATCGGCAACGGCGACGTCGATTCCCCCGCGGCCGCCGCCAAAATGATCGAGACCACCGGCTGCGACGCCGTCATGGTCGGCCGCGCCGCCCTCGGCAACCCCTGGATTTTCCAGCAGATCAACGCCTGCCTCATCGACCAGACCCAGATCATCCCCCCGCCCGGCATCTACGAGCGCCTCACGGTGATGGCAAAGCACATCGAGCACATGTGCGAGCTCAAGGGCGAGGCCCGCGCCATGAACGAGGCCAGAAAGCACGTCGGTTGGTATATGAAGGGCTTCCGCGGGGCCGCCGAATTCCGCCGCCGCGCCGGCGAGCTCTCCTCCCGCGAGGACCTCTTCCTCCTCGTGCGCGATATCCTCGCGGCCCAGCAGGCCGAAGCGTGACCGGATATCGCCCTCCCCCCCGCTCTTTTCCGCGCCTGCCCGGCTCCGCGCCCGGCGGGCGCTTTTTTGCGCCCTCCTGCCGGAGGATGCAAAGCCGAAAGGCTTCCGGCGCGCCCCCGGGCCGCCGCCGCGGGAGGGGCAATCCGCCGCCGCGCGGAGCTCCCCCCTCTCTGCCGGAGGCCGGACAGCGGCGAGGGCCTCCGGCGCGTGCGGGAGACGGCGGGAATTTCGTGCGGAATTATGCGGTGGTACCCTTGACAAAGACATGTATGACAAGTATAATACTTGTATGAGTTCTCCGGACACACGGAGAGACGACGGAAAGGACGGCGGTAGGCCATGAAAAGCGAATCGATCATCAACGGCGTGCAGAACGCGCCGCACCGTGCGCTGTTCAACGCGCTCGGCTTCACCAGAGAGGAAATGAGACGGCCGCTCATCGGCATCGTGAGCTCGCAGAACGAGATCGTGCCCGGCCACATGAATATCGACAAGATTGTGGAGGCCGTCAAGCTCGGCGTCGCCATGGCGGGCGGCACCCCGGCGGTCTTCCCGGCGATCGCGGTCTGCGACGGCATCGCCATGGGCCACGCGGGCATGAAGTATTCCCTCGTGACGCGCGACCTGATTGCCGACTCCACGGAGTGCATGGCGATGGCGCACGGCTTCGACGGCCTTGTGATGGTGCCGAACTGCGACAAGAACGTCCCCGGCCTGCTGATGGCGGCGGCGCGCCTGAACCTGCCGGCGATCTTCGTCAGCGGCGGCCCGATGCTCGCGGGCACGGTGAAGGGCTGCAAGGTGAGCTTCTCCGCGGCCAGCGAGGCTGTCGGCGCGTACGCGGCGGGCAAGATCGACGACGACGAGCTGCTCGAGTATGAGGAGAAGACCTGCCCGACGTGCGGCTCCTGCTCCGGCATGTACACGGCCAACTCGATGAACTGCCTGACCGAGGTGCTCGGCATGGGCCTGCCCGGCAACGGCACGATTCCCGCCGTCTACTCCGAGCGCATCCGCCTCGCGAAGCACGCCGGCATGCAGATCATGGAGCTGGTGCGCAGGAACATCCGCCCGCGCGACATCATGACCGAGGGCGCGTTCCGCAACGCCCTGACGATGGACATGGCCATCGGCTGCAGCACGAACAGCATGCTGCACCTGCCCGCCATCGCGCACGAGGCCGGGATTGAGCTGAACATGGACATGGCCAACGAGATCAGCGACCACACCCCGAACATCTGCCACCTCGCCCCGGCCGGCCCGCACCACATCGAGGACCTCTACGAGGCGGGCGGCGTCTACGCCGTGATGCACGAGATCCAGAAGCTCGGCATTCTGGAGACGGATCTCATCACCTGCACCGGCAAGACCGTGGGCGAGAACATCGCCAACAGCGTCAACAAGAATCCCAAGGTCATCCGTCCCGTGGAGAATCCGTACAGCAGGACGGGCGGCATCGCCGTGCTGCGCGGCAACCTCGCCCCCGACTCCTGCGTCGTCAAGCGCTCCGCCGTCGCCCCTGAGATGCTGCAGCACTCCGGCCCGGCCCGCGTCTTCGACTGCGAGGAGGACGCCATGGAGGCCATCATGGGCGGCAGGATCGTCGACGGCGACGTCGTCGTCATCCGCTACGAGGGCCCGAAGGGCGGCCCCGGCATGCGCGAGATGCTCAACCCGACGTCCGCCATCATGGGCCGCGGTCTCGGCTCGACGGTCGCCCTCATCACAGACGGCCGCTTCTCCGGCGCGACCCGCGGCGCGGCCATCGGCCACGTCTCCCCGGAGGCTGCCGTGGGCGGTCCGATCGCGCTCGTCGAGGAGGGCGATATCATCGACGTGGACATCACGAACAACAAGCTGAACGTGCGCGTCTCCGACGAGGAGCTTGCCGCCCGCCGCGCGAAGTGGCAGCCGCGCGCTCCGCGCATCACCACCGGCTACCTCGCCCGCTACGCCTCCCTCGTCACCTCCGGCAACACCGGCGCGATTCTGAAGTCGCAGCAGTGACCGTTCCGCGGCACCGCGGAGCTGCCAAAGGGCAAAACGTAAAGGCACCACCGCACAATTCGCGCCTTGGGGCTCAGGCGGCGTGTCGCGCCAAAATTTTCCGTGATATTTTCCAAAAATGCTCGCCAATCCGGCAAGGATTGCCTGCGCTTTTTGGATCATCTCA
>CALWRP010000125.1 GCA_944383955.1 uncultured Clostridia bacterium | reverse complement strand
CTCAGGCCGTCATTTTCTCGGACGCACGGGTTTGCAGTCTGCCGTGTTCCCGCTTCATCCAGTACTTTTTCAGGTCAAAGGCAATGGCAAGAAGGAACAGTTCCGCCCGGATGTTTGCTTTGCCTCGCGTGAGGAATGGGACTGTTTCACAAGAACAAAAAAGAGGAAAAAGCTTCCTGCTGCTGTGGCGGCTGCACACCGGAGGCAATGGCTCGAGCGGAGGCGGGAAAAGTGTCCGGCGGCGTCAAGGTGCTTGGCTCCGGCTGCGCCAAATGCAACGCGCTGGAGCAGGCTGCCCGTGAGGCGCTGGCAGAGCTGGGCATGGAAACCACCATCGACCATGTAACGGACTTTGCGCAGATCGCCGCCTATGGCGTGATGTCCACCCCGGCGCTGGTGGTGGATGGCAAGGTCGTGTCCTATGGGAAAGTTCTCAAAAAGGACGAGGCCAAGGCGCTCATTCGGAAGGTGCGGGGATAAGGCGTGCCTCGCAAACCCAAGGCAGCCTTCGTATGCTTCCGCAATTCCTGCCGCAGTCAAATGGCGGAAGCTCTGGGCGAGCTGCTGGCTTCCGATGTGTTTGACAGCGATTCTGCGGGGACAGAAGCCGCGTCCCGGCAAAAGCGTGAGAATATCCGCCCGACAAAACCGCCGTTCTCTCGTTGTCACAGAGAGCCGGCGGTTTCTCTTTTTGCCTTTCCGTCCCGTATGTGGCGCGCATGCACTCTGTGGTTCGTGCGGAAGCGTTTCCACATTTGGGCTTGCTCTTTGCCCGGAAACGAGTATAATAAAGTATAAACGAGAAAAAACATGAAAATACAGGAAGAAACAGGAACCATTTCGCGCGAAGGGGCGGCGGGGAGTGGGGAAGGGCGGCGGCGTCACGAGGGAGGAGCTCCCGGACTGCGGACGGCCTTGTGTTTGGAGCGGCTGTAAGCCCGCTCCAAGCGCCTCCTGCGGAGAGAAGCGGCCCTAAAACAGAATTTGACAAGAAACGGACGGTGAGCGCTGATGTTCATGGAGGAACGGCAGAGGGAGATTGTCAGAACGGTCAACGAGAAGGGCCGCATTCTGATCTCAGAGATTCAGGAGGCCTACCAGGTCTCCGCGGACTGCGCCAGAAGAGACCTGCGGCTGCTCGAGAGCAGGGGGCTTCTGCAGCGGACGCACGGCGGAGCCATCGCCGGCAAGCCGGGGGGCATATGCCCGGAGCCCGTCTACAATCCGGCGGATCTGCCGCAGCTCAGACGGGAGATTCTGGCTGTGGCCCGGCAGGCGATCGCATGCATCGGGCGGCAGGAGGTCATCTATCTCACCACGTCGTCCGTGGGCTACGCGATGGCGCTTCTGCTGCCGGAGGACCTGCCCGTCACCGTGCTGACGAACTCCGTCACCGTGGCGGAGGCGCTGCGGAAAAAGCGGGAGGCGTCCGTCATTCTGCTGGGGGGCGAGATGTCCCACCGCGGCCATTGCCACGACTGCTACACCATCCGGATGGTGAAGGATATCCGCATCGACAAGGCCTTCCTCTCGCACACGGCCTTGTCGGTGGAGTTCGGCGCGTCCCTGCACAGCAGCGGGGGCGTCGCGTTCGCGAGAGCGGTGATGGAGAACAGCGCCGTCAACATCGGCCTCTACCCGTCCGAAAAGATTGGGCGTTCCTCCATCCACCGGGTGTGCCGGGTGGAGGACTACGATCTGCTCATCACGGACGCGGGCTGCTCGGAGGATTTCCTTGCCCAGGTCGGGGAGCTCGGCGTCCGCTGTCTGGTGGCCGGGGAGGAGGAGTGAGCGTGTACTGTATTCTGGTAGCCGGCGCTCCCGCTTCCGGCAAAAGCACCATCGCGGCAGAGCTGTCGCGCCGTCTCTCCCTTCCGTATTTCTCCAAGGATCGCATCAAGGAGCTGCTGTTTGACACGGTCGGCTTTCGCTCGCGGGAGGAAAAGGTGGCGCTGGGCCTGGCCGCGGCGCGCATTCTGTACGATACGGCGGAGCGGCTCATGCAGTGCGGGCAGCCCTTTCTGCTCGAGAATAATTTTGAAAACAGCACCCGGGGGCCGCTGCTCGAGCTTCTCGAACGCTATGCGTGTCCGGCGATCACAGTGCAGCTCACGGGAGACGACGCGGTTCTTTACCGCCGGTTCCTGGCGCGCGAGGCCAGCCCGGAGCGGCACCGCGGCCATGTGGTGAACGATTGCTATCCGGAGCGTCCGGGGGGAACGCCCGCCGCGCCGCCCTCCTTTTCCCAGTTCGCGGATGGCGTCGCACAGCGCGGCATGGACCGCTTCACGGCGAACGGCCCGCGCATCGTGGTCGACACGACAGATTTTGCCTCCGTCTCGCTGGAAGCCATTGCGCGGCGGATTGAAGCGTGCAGGGAGGAAATCCTGCGAGGCTGACGGCCACGGCCGGCCCGAAGCGCCGGGGGAGAAGAGGGCGCCCTGTTTTCTGCGCAGCAGGCGCTCTCCCACTTGCCTTCCGCCATGGAAAAATGGTAAGATGAGAGCGGAAAACGCGATCCGATCAACTGGGAGGAGAAACAGAAGTATGGAGAAGAATCAAGCCGGGCTGTCAGGCTATCTGGATGCAATCCGCACGGTGCTGACGACCCGCTCGTCCGAGGAGCTGCAAAAAGGGCTGGGAGAGCTCTATACCGCCTGCTTCACGCAGACGGTGGAAACGGTGCGCGAGCTGTCGCGCAGGCTGCTGGAGATCAACAAGGCCTACCTGATGGAATATGTGAGCGCCATCCTGCACGAGGACAAGGGCAGCCGCGAGGAAATGATCGCCCTCGAGGATTTGGAGCAGACGCCCATTCCCGCGCAGCCCGGGCCCGTATTCAGCGACGAGGCCCGCAAGCTCTACGACGCGGTGATGGATGTGACGACCCTCAGGCAATACGAGGCCAGACGGCCCTATCTTCTCTCCGGCCTTCGGAAGCTGAGGAAGGAGGAGGCGGAGGCGCTCTCCGCTCTGCTGGCGGGCTTCCTTGCCGACATGCTGATCGACCAGGTGCTGGGCGATACGCCGCTGACCGATCCGGTGATGGTGCGGCAGTTTGAGCTCTGGCAGAAGCTGGCCGACGCGGTGGAATGGCAGCAGGCGCAGGTCGCGCTCTATTTTCTCACCATCGAGAAGGATCAGCTCTGTCTGCTGCTTCCCTGTTCGTTCTATGAGGGGGCGCCCACCAAGGCTTACTATTCCTGCGCCAATATCCTAAAGGTTCTCAGCTGCCAGCAGGATGTGTGGGAGTACAGCAATCTCCTGCGCGTCCTCTATGAGGATGTGGAGGCAGAGGTGCTCCGCCGCCTGGAGCTCGGGATGGCCGGCCCCGATACGGCTGCCCTGCAGGAGCTCTTCGCCCTGCTGCACGCCGCGTATGTAGGCGG
>CALWRP010000124.1 GCA_944383955.1 uncultured Clostridia bacterium | reverse complement strand
CGGAGGCGGCGGTGTTTTCCTCCATGCCGCCGGCGTCCCTGCTCTCCGGGGCGGGGGCGTGCCTAAGCCGCATAAATTCGGGGATGTGGATTCTCTCTCCCCGCGCGGGGGCGGCGCCGGCCTCGGGTTCGGGAGCGGGCTCCGCCGGCGCGGAGGCGGCGCCGGCCTCGGGTTCGGGAGCGTTCTCCGTCTGCGCGGGGGCGGCGTCAGTCTCGGATTCTGGGGTGTTCTCCGCCTGCATGGGGGCGGCGTCGGTCTCGGATTCTGGGGTGTTCTCCGCCTGCATGGGGGCGGCGTCAGCCTCGGGGGCGGGAGCGTTCTCTGTCTGCGCGGGAGCAGCGTCAGCCCCGGATTCTGGAGCGTTCTCCGTCTGCATGGGGGCGGCGCTGGCCTCAGGTTCGGGAGTGTTCTCCGCCTGCATGGGGACAGCGTCAGCCTCGGATTCTGGGGCGTTCTCCGCCTGCGCGGGGGCGGCGTCAGCCTTAGGTTCGGGAGTGTTTTCCGCCTGTGTGGGGGCGGTGCTCATGTCCGGCGCGGGAACAGGCTCCTCCGGCGCGGGGGCGGCGGCCGGTTCGGGCGGGGCGGAGACGGTCTCCCCCCATTTTTTCTCTTGATCCATCGGTGGTTCGCCTCAATTCTTCTGGTCTTTGGCCGCGTCGCGCGCGGCCGGCTGGCTTTCGGTGAGCTTGGGCAGCCAGAACTCAAACTGGCAGTATTCGTTTTCCACGCTGCTGGCGGTGATCTCGCCGCCGTGCAGGCGGATGATGGTGCGCACAATGTACAGGCCGAGCCCCATGCCCGTCTTGTCCTTGCTGCGCGATTTGTCCGTCTTGTAGAAGCGGTCGAAAATGAGGGAGACCTCGTCGGCGGGGATGCCGGGGCCGGAGTTGCGCACGCGGATCACGGTGCGGTCCTTCTGGTCGATGACGCCGATGCGGATGTAGCCGCCCTCGTTGGTGAACTTGACGGCGTTCTCGATCAGGTTGTACATGACCTGGTGGATCATGTCCGGGTCGCCGTCGACGAAGAGGCTCTCGGCGTCCTCGAGGCCGCGGATCTCGATCCCCTTGTCCTCGATCGGCTTTTCAAACGAGAGCAGGGCCGAGAAGATGGTCTGGGTGATGTCGAAGCGGGCCGGGCGCAGATGCAGCTCGCCGCTGTCGATGCGGGAGAGGTCAAGCATCGTGCGCACCAGGCGCGAGAGGCGCTTGACTTCGTCGGAGACGATCTGCAGATAGTAGCGCTGCTTCTCCTGCGGGATGGTGCCGTCGAGGATGCCGTCGATGAAGCCGGCGATGGTCGTCATCGGCGTTTTGAGCTCGTGGGAGACGTTGGCGATGAAGTTGCGGCGCACGCTCTCGCTGGTGGAGAGGGAGCTGGCCATGTTGTTGAAGGCGATGGCCAGCTGGCCGATCTCGTCGTTGCCGGTGACGGGCACGCGGCGGGAGAAATTGCCGTCTCCGAAGCTGCGGGCGGCGGAGGCCATGTCGCGCAGCGGGCGCACGAGGCTGTAGGAATAGAGCCACACGATGCAGAACGACACCATGAAGGCCGCCACCGCCGCCAGCAGGAACATCTGCACCAGGTTGGCGCGGTAGTCGGAGAAGGAGCGGAAGCTGCACGAGGCGAAGACCGCCCCCACGTTCACCTGGTCGCCGTTCTTGGGCATGTAGGTGATGGGCACGCCGACGACGAAGCACGAGGAGGTATAGCGGCCGTCCATCGTCGTCTGGCCGATATACTGGCTGTTGACGGCGCGTGAGACGAGCTCCGCGGAGATATCCCCCTCCTCCGATTCCAGGCCGCTGCCGTAGGCGGAGGCGATCACCGTGCCGGAGAGATCGGTGATGAAGATGTCGGAATCGATGTTGTCGGCGAAGGCCGTCATGAAGGTCTGCAGCTTGTCGCCCTGCTCGCGGGTGATGACATACTCGCCGTCGGAGACCTTGATCATGCTCTTGGCGGCGATGGAGGAGACGCTCTCCGCGTTTCGCTCGAGCAGGCGCTGCTTCTCCTCCTGCCAGTTGCTGGTGGAGAAGGCCAGCATGACAAGGCCGAGCAGAAAGAAGCTCAGCAGGATGGTGAAGGAGGTGATTTTCAGGTATTTGCGAAACAGCGATTTCTGCATGTTTATTCCTTCACTTCAAATTTATATCCGACGCCCCACACCGTCTTGAGGGCCCACTTGTCGGAGACGCCCTCGAGCTTCTCGCGCAGGCGCTTGACATGCACGTCCACGGTGCGGCTGTCGCCGTAGTAGTCGAAGCCCCACACCTCGTCGAGGAGCTGGTCGCGCGTGAAGACGCGGTTCGGATTGCTCGCCAGGTGGTAGATGAGCTCCATCTCCTTCGGCGGGGTGTCCACCGCCTTGCCGTTGACCTTCAGCTCATAGTTGGTGAGGTTGATCGAGAGCTTGTCGTAGTGCACCTCTTTCACGAGGTCGTCTCCGTTCTTGCCGAAGCGGCGCAGCACGGCCTTGATGCGGGCCACGACCTCCTTGGCCTCGAAGGGCTTGACGACGTAGTCGTCCGCGCCGAGCTCGAGGCCGAGCACCTTGTCGAAGACCTCTCCCTTGGCGGTGAGCATGATGATGGGGCACTGCGATTTCTTGCGGATCTCGCGGCAGACCTGCCAGCCGTCGAGCTCCGGCAGCATGATGTCGAGCATGATGAGATCGGGCTTGTCCGCCTCGAAAACCTCCAGGGCCTGGCGGCCGTCGTTGGCAATGACGACGGAGAAGCCCTCCTTTTCAATGTACAGGCGCAGCAGCTCGCAGATATTTCTGTCGTCGTCGACGACGAGGATCTTTCCGGTAGCCATTTTGACATTTCTCCTCTCAGATTGCGGGCGCGGGAGGACCCGCGCCGCCAAGCTTCCCTATTTTATCCATTATACAGGATTGCCCCGCGCAAGTGGTGAATGATTCATGAAAATTTGCGCTGTCCCTTTGGCCCGCTCCCGCGCGGCGGTGTGTAAATTTATTGTGAAAACAGGGCCGCAAAGGCCGCTGCGGCGCGCTTCCTCTCTGGACAAACGCGGCGGGGGATGCTATAATAATTTTTGCATATAGTATTAAAAACCATATACGGCGGCAGGCCGGAGCGAGCCGCCGGGACGACCGGCAGCCCGGGCACTCCTCAGCCGCGCCCGCGAAGTGGAGAGACGAACGCTATGGTAAAGATTATAGTCGACAGCACCTCTGACATCCCCCAGGAGGAGGCCGCGCGCCTCGGCATCACCGTCGTGCCGCTGACGGTCCGCTTCGGCGAGGAGGAGTTCCGCGACGGCGTGGATCTCCTGCCCGCGGAGTTCTTCACCCGCCTCGCCGCCTGCCGCGAGCTCCCGACGACGAGCCAGGTCAGCTCCGGCGTGTTCATGGACGTCTTCCGCGACGCCCTCGCGGACAAGGACGACGAGATCGTGGGGCTTTTCCTCACGCACCGGCTGAGCGGAACCTGCCAGTCGGCCTGCATCGCGCGCAACACCTTCCCGCGCCGCAAAATCTACGTGATCGATTCCGGCACCGGCTCGTTCGGCCTGTGGCCCCTCGTGCGGGAGGCCGTGCGCATGCGCGACGAGGGCTGCTCCGGCGCGGAGATCGCCGCGCGCATCGAGGAGCTCAAGCGCCACGTGATTCTGCGCATCGCGCTCGAGACGCTCAAGTTCGCCCAGAAGGGCGGGCGCATCCCGATGACGGCGGCCGTCGTCGGCTCGCTGCTGCAGGTCAAGCCCATTCTGCGCATTCAGGACGGCAAAATCGAGATCGAGAAGAAGGTGCGCGGCAACCAGGCCGCCTACGACTTCATGGCCAAGCGCATGGACGCCGAGTGGGACCGTTCCTGCCCGCCGAGCGTCACCTCCGCCCAGTGCCCCGATCTGCTCGCGGCGTTTGTGCGCCGCCTGGAGACGGAGACGGGCATGACGGAGCATGACCATCACGAGCTCGGCGCCGTCATCGGCGTCTATTCGGGCCCCGGCGCCGTCGGCGTCGCCTACCTGATGGAAAAGCCGGGCTATTGACGCCGCCCGGCGGAGAAGCGGGCCGCGCCCCGATCAGAGACAAGGAAAAAAAGCAGGCCGATCAGCCCGAAGGGGTTGACCGGCCTGCTTTTTCATGCGCTCACGGCAGCGAGCGCCGGCTTTTGTCTTCCGGGCGGGGCTCAGCCCTCGGAATGGTACTCCGCGCAGGTGCACTTCTTGAATTTCTTGCCGCTGCCGCAGGGGCAGGGATCGTTGGGGCCGATTTTCTTGCCCTTGCGCACGGGGCGCTTCACGTCCGTCTGGTCGGCGCTGGTGGCGGTGGGCTTGGCCACCTGCTCGCGCTTGGGCTCCTCCTGCGTGCGCAGGCGCACGGTGAGCATCATGCGGGCGGTGTTCTCGCGGATGGTGCGGATCATGGCCTCGAACATGTCGAAGCCCTCCACGCGGTACTCGACGACCGGGTCGCGCTGCGCGTAGGCGCGCAGGCGGATGCCGCGCTTGAGCTCCTCCATCGCGTCGATGTGGTCCATCCACTCCTTATCCACGTTCTTGAGCAGGATGACGCGCTCGAGCTCGCGGGTGATGGTCTCGCCGAACTGCTGCTCGCGGTTCTGATAGATGAGATGGGCGCGCTCGGTGATCGTTTTGGTGACGAACTCGGGCTCGAGGTCCTCGAGCTCCTGCTTGGTGAAGGTGAGATCGTCCGGCACGAGCAGCCAGCCCAGGTAATAGTCCTTGAGGCCCTGCAGGTTCCACTCGTCGTGCAGCGACTCGGCGGGCAAAAAGCGCGCGACCTGCTCCTCGATCGACTGGTCGATCATCTTCATGATCTGGTCGTGGATATCCTTGCCGTCGAGCACCTCGTTGCGCTGGGCGTAGATCACCTCGCGCTGGCGGCTCAGCACGTCGTCGTACTGCAGCACGTTCTTGCGGATGCCGAAGTTGCGGCTCTCAATCTTGCGCTGCGCGCCCTCGATGGTGTTCGAGAGCATCTTCGTCTCGATCGGGGTGTCCTCGTCGACGTTGAGGCGATCCATCATGGTGGTGATGCGCTCGCCGCCGAAGAGGCGCATCAGGTCGTCCTCCAGGGAGATGTAGAAGCGGCTCATGCCGGGGTCTCCCTGGCGGCCGGAACGGCCGCGCAGCTGGTTGTCGATGCGGCGGGACTCGTGGCGCTCGGTGCCGATGATATAGAGGCCGCCCGCGGCGCGGACCTCCTCGGCCTCCTTGTCGGTGATCGCCTTGTATTTCTCATTGAGCTCGGCGAAGGTCTTTCTCGCGCCGAGAATCTCCTCGTTGTCCGTCTCGGAATAGCTGTCGGCCTCGTTGATGAGCTCCTCGGAGAACTGCATGCGGCGCATCTCGGCCTTGGCCATATACTCCGCGTTGCCGCCGAGCTTGATGTCGGTGCCGCGGCCCGCCATGTTCGTGGCGATGGTGACGGCGCCCTTGTGGCCTGCCTGCGCGACAATCTCGGCCTCCTTGTCGTGATACTTCGCGTTGAGCACCTCGTGCTTGACGCCGCGCTTTTTCAGCAGGGCGGAGAGCTGCTCGGATT
>CALWRP010000123.1 GCA_944383955.1 uncultured Clostridia bacterium | reverse complement strand
GTGGCCGTGGTGTGCCGCCCGTTCATCGCGCTGCTCTCCGCCTCCACCAACCTGGTGCTGCGCCTGCTGGGCCTGAACCCCAACGAGGGCGAGCAGACCGTCACCGAGGAGGAGATCCTGATGATGGTCGACGCCGGGGAGGAGAAGGGCGTCATCGGCGAAAACGCGAAGGATATGATTTCCAATATCTTTGACTTCAGCGACACCACCGTCGTGGAGGTCATGACCCACCGCACCGACATCCACGCCGTGGAGGACACCGCCTCCGTGGCGGACGTCGTCGAGCTCTCCATGCAGGAGGGCTGCTCGCGCATTCCCGTCTACCACGAGGATCTTGACACCGTGGTGGGCATTCTCTATGTCAAGGACCTGCTGCGCTATGTCGGCCCCGACGCGCCGCCGGACGTGCCGCTCACGCAGCTCATGCGCCCGGCCTACTTCATCCCCGAGGGCAAGCGCTGCAGCGATCTCTTCAAGGAGATGACGGAGAGAAAGGTGCAGATCGCCATCATCGTCGACGAATACGGCGGCACCGAGGGCCTCATCACCATGGAGGACCTGCTCGAATCCATCGTGGGCAACATTCAGGACGAGTACGACCACGAGGAGGAGGAGATCCGCAAGCTCGCGGAGAATAAATTCACGGTCGACGGCACCACCCCGATCGACGAGATCGAGGAGCTCGTGGGCGTGGATTTGCCCGAGACGGAGTACGATACCATTGCCGGCCTGATGATGGAGCGCCTCGGGCGCATTCCGAACGACGGCGAGCATCCCTGCGTCGTGATCCCCCCGCTGACGCTGACCGTCGGCGCGGTGGCCGATCGCCGCACCACGACAATCCTGATTGAGAAGAAGCTTCCCCTGCCCGCTGAGGAGCAGGAGGAGGAAAAGCCCGAGCGCAAATCGCGCAGGGATAAGCGAGACTGAGTTCCCGGCGGAAGCCTGGCGGCGCTTCCTGCGCCGCCGCGGCCTTCCGCCTTTTTTCGCGGGCTTTTTCCTCTGCGGGCGCGGCTTCAAAAATTCGCACAGATCCGCCGCGGACAATTGTGCGGCTTCCCTCTTGCTTTTCCTTCCTCTTTATAGTATTGTAGTAGGGCTCCCCCGAGAGAAACAAAACGGGGGGCGGTCAGTCGCAAACTCCTGACCTTAAAACAAACTACGGAGGAATGAAACCATGAAAGCCAACACATCCACCAACGTCCGCTTCCTCGTGCAGGCGGCCATGATCGCCGCCCTGTACACCGCCCTGACCCTCGTGGCCATCATGCTCAACTGGGCCTTCGGTCCCGTGCAGTTCCGCTTTTCAGAGGCCATGACGGTGCTGCCCGTGTTCACGCCCGCCGCGATTCCCGGCCTGGCCGTGGGCTGCTTTTTGAGCAATCTGTGGAGCAGCATGGGGGCGATGGACATGATCTTCGGCACGGCCGCCACGCTCCTCGCGGCCATCGCCACCCGGGCCGTGCGCCATGTCCGCGTCAGGGGAATCCCGGTGCTTGCCCCGCTTCCGCCTGTTCTGTTCAACGCCCTGATTGTGGGCCTTGAAATCACGATAGTCTCCCCGGAGGGCTTTTTGTGGCCCGCCTTCCTCGCCAACGCCCTGTCGGTCGGGGCCGGCCAGCTCGCCGCCTGCTATGTGCTCGGCCTGCCGCTCGCCATCCTCCTCGACCGCCTCGGCGCAGAAAACCGTCTCTTCTCTCTGCGCGCTTCCCGCTGAGCGCGCCGTGCGGAGACGTCAAGAAAGAGCTGGTGTAATCCTGTTATGATAAGCTTCGGCGCTCTCGTCAAGAAGATCAAGACGTTTGCTCCCGTTCGTCTGTTTGTGAGCAGCTTTGTTCTCATCATCATCATCGGCACCATTCTGCTGATGCTTCCCGTCTCCGCCCGCGACGGGCGCTTCACCCCGGTGATCGACGCCCTGTTTACCTCGGTTTCCGCCACCTGCGTGACGGGCCTCGTGGTCTTCGACACCTGGACGCACTGGAATGCGTTCGGCCAGGCTGTTATTCTGCTGCTGATCCAGGTCGGCGGCCTGGGCGTGATCACGCTCACCACGGGCTTCACGCTGCTGGTGCGCCGCCGTCTCGGCCTGAGAGACGTGCAGCTCGCGATGGAGAACACCTCCGGCAACACGCTCAACATTTACCACCTGGTGCGGACGATCCTCGCCTTTACGCTGTCGTGTGAGTTTGTCGGCGCGTTATTGCTGAGCATCCGCTTCGTTCCCCAGTTTGGCTCCTACGGCGTGTGGATTGCCGTCTTCGAGGCCATCTCCGCCTACTGCAACGCGGGCTTCGACATCCTCGGCTTCCGCTGGAAGGACGGCAGCCTCATCGGCTACACGGGCGACCCGCTTGTCAGCCTTGTGATTGCCGCCCTTATCATCACCGGCGGCCTCGGCTTCATCGTCATCAGCGACGTCTTCAACGCCAAGCTCAAGACGCGCTTCCAGAAGAAGAACCCCGCCCACCTCTCGCTGCACAGCACCCTCGTCCTGCTGGTGTCGGCCGTTTTGCTCGTCCTCGGCACGGTGCTCTTCCTGATTATGGAATACTCCAACACCCTCGACGGGCTGAACTTCCTGGAGAAGCTCAACGCCTCGTTCTTCCAGTCGGCCAGCATGCGCACCGCCGGCTTTGCCTCGGTCAACGTCGGCGCGGAGCACGACGTCACCAAGGTCATGTCCATTCTGCTGATGTTCATCGGCGCGTCGCCCGCCTCCACCGGCGGCGGCATCAAGACGACAACCTTCGTCGTCCTCGCCGCGACCGTCATCAGCGTGATCCGCGGCCATGAGGATACCATCATCCTCAAGCACCGCATCGACAAATCCGTCGTCTACCGCGCCCTCACCATCGTCACCGTCGCCATCCTCGTGGTGGTGCTCTCCACCTCGGTGATCCTGCTGAGCAACGACGACCGCATCGGCGCGATCGACGCCCTCTTCGAGTCCGTCTCCGCCTTCGGCACCGTGGGCCTGACCACCGGCGTCACGCAGGTGCTCAGCCCGATCTCCAAGCTCTGCCTGTGCGTCACCATGTTCATCGGCCGCGTGGGGCCCGTCTCCCTCGGCCTCGCCATCGCCGGCAAGAAGACCCGCAAGGGCGGCGCCGTCCGCCCGGAGGGCAAGGTGATTGTCGGCTGACGCGCCCGGCGGAAAGAGTGGAGGCGTTTTGGAAAAGCTGTGCGATAGTGTGAAAAAGCTGCCAAAGAGCAAGCGTAAAGTTTTCGCTCAAGCCTTTTTCAAAAGGCTTGCAGGGGTCAAGGGGGCAGAGCCCCCTTGAATAGCTTGCGAAGCGCCAGAAACGCCAGGAAAAACAGCGCAGCGTCTTTTTCCGGACGGCGGCGCACTCCGGGGCTTTCTTGCCACGCAGCCCGTTTTCGACAAGCTCAGGCCGCTCCCGTCGCAGCACGGGAGCGGCCTTTCGACTGCCGCAAAAACGATCCTTATCTGCCCCGCGGTTACCGGATGGCTTCCTCCAGCCTCCACAGTGCCTCCTGCAGCACGGCGCGCGGGCAGGCGGCGTTCACACGGAGGAAGCCCTCGCCGCCGGGGCCGAACATCGGGCCCTCGTCCACCCAGAGGCGGGCGCGGCGGTTGACCAGGTCGGCCAGCTCCTCGTCGGAGAGGCCGAGACCGCTGCAATCGATCCACAGCAGATAGGTGCCCTCCGGCTCTACCAGACGCAGCTGCGGGAGCCGCTTGCTCAGGAAGCTGCGCACCAGGGCGACGTTTCCGGCCAGATAGGGCAGCAGCTCATCCAGCCATGGAGCGCCGCCGCGGTACGCTGCCATGCAGGCCACAATACCTGCCACGTTCGGCCGCCAGTAGTGCAGGACGTTCATCAGCTTCTGCAGCTTGGCGCGCAGCTCCGGGTTGGGCACGAAGAGGTTCGACGTTTGCAGGCCCGCCAGGTTAAAGGTCTTGCTGGGGGCGGTGCAGATGACGCAGTTCTGCTCGGCTTTTGCAGAGAGCGAGGCAAAAACGGTGTGCGGGTGGCCGGGGAACGTGAAGTCGGCGTGGATTTCGTCGGAAATGACGATCACGCCGCGGCGCAGGCAGATCTCGTTCACCGTTTCCAGCTCCGCGCGCGTCCATACGCGGCCCACGGGGTTGTGCGGGCTGCACAGCAGAAATACTTTTACATTGTTTTCCACGATGCGGCGTTCCATCTCCTCCGCGGGTTCCATGCGGTAAACGCCGTCCTCCTCGTGCAGAGGGCTGTTCACCAGCACACGGCCGCTCTCGCGGATGGCCCCGGCAAAGGGATAGTAGACCGGCTGCTGAATCATCACGGCGTCGCCCTCCTGCGTCAGAGCGTTGATCGCCGCCGAGAAACCGTAGACCACGCCGGGGGTGCAGACGAGCCACTCCTCCTTGGGCTCCCAGCCGAACCGGGTGGAAAACCAGCTGCGGATTGGCTCGAAATATTCCGTGCCTGCTCCGGTGTAGCCGTAGATGTTGTGGTCGGCCAGCCGGTGCAGGGCCTCGGCTACACAGTCGGGGGAACGGAAGTCCATATCCGCCACCCACAGCGGAATGGTGTCCGCCGGGCGGCCCGCCCGCTCGATCCCGTCGTATTTCTCACACATGGTGTGGCGTCTGTCAATGATCTCGTCAAACCGGCTGCTCATTGCTTGCGTCCTCCTTCAAATTCAGCCCGTGCAAGGGGCCACATTGCTTTTCTTTCATGGTAATGCCAACCGCGGAAAATGTCAATTCCCCGGCGAAAAAGAGCGGGGCTTGCGGCTTTTCCCCGCTCGCATTATAATGAAAGAGCACTGCGCCTGCGGGCGCGGAACAGGAGACAGGGAGGACGAGAGCCATGGAGGAACGGCAGCGCCGCGCCGAGCTGAGCATACAGAAGAAATACAGGAAGACGATCTGGAACAAATTCGTGGGGGGCCTTCGCGACTACGCGATGCTCGCGGACGGCGACCGCGTGGCTGTGTGCATCTCCGGCGGCAAGGATTCCATGCTGCTGGCCAAGTGCATGCAGCTGCTGCAGCGCTTCAGCCCCACGCGCTTCGAGCTCGTCTATCTGGTGATGGACCCCGGCTACAGCCCCGAGAACCGCGCGCGGATCGAGGCAAACGCCGCCGTGCTCGGCCTGCCGGTCACGGTGGTGGAGAACCGCCTCTTTGAGGCCGCTGCCGCCGCGCAGAAGTCGCCGTGCTATCTCTGCGCGCGCATGCGCCGCGGCTGCCTCTACAAGCACGCGCAAGCGCTCGGCTGCAACAAGATCGCCCTCGGCCACCACTTCGACGACGTGATCGAGACGGTGCTGATGAGCATGCTCTACGGCGCGGAGATGAAGACCATGATGCCCAAGCTCCACAGCACGAATTTTCCCGGCATGGAGCTCATCCGCCCGCTCTATCTCGTGCGCGAGGCCGATATCATCTCCTGGGCGCGCTTCAACGGGCTCGAGTTCCTGCGCTGCGCCTGCCGCCTGACCGAGGGCGCCGCCAACGGCACGCTCGACTCCAAGCGCCAGGAGATGAAGGAGCTGATCCGCACGCTCGAGAGGACGAACCCCAGCGCCGGGCAGAACATCTTCCACAGCTTCCACAACGTGAACCTCGGCACCCTCGTCGGCTACCGCGGCGACGGCCGCCTTCACCCCTTCCTCGAGGAGTACGCGCGGCCCGGCTCGCCGTACTGGCTCAGCGGAAGCGCGGCGGACGGCGAACGCGAAGATGAGGGTTGAGCACGGGGCGAGATTGTGGTAGAATTGTCTCAAACGAGACTGGGAGGAAGAGAAATGGGATTGACGGACACACCGCGGGCCAACCGGCTGCACATCGGGATTTTCGGCAAGCGCAACAGCGGCAAGTCGTCGCTGACGAACGCGCTCACGGGGCAGGAGGCGGCGCTCGTCTCCGACGTGGCGGGCACGACGACCGATCCGGTCTACAAGGCGATGGAGGTGCACGGGATCGGCCCCTGCGTTTTCATCGACACCGCGGGCTTTGACGATGAGGGGGAGCTCGGCGGCCTGCGCGTGGAGCGCACGCAGGAGGCTGCCCGCAAAACGGACGTGGCCCTGCTGCTCTTCTCCGGGGAGGACCTGGCCCCCGAGCTGGCGTGGCTCAATGTCTTCCGCAAGAACAACACGCCGGTGGTGGCCGTCGTCAACAAGGCGGACACGGAGGACGCCGCCGCGCTGGCGGCGCGCGTGCGTGAGGAGGCGAAGCTCGAGCCGGTCCTCGTCAGCGCGAGGACGGGGGAGGGCGTGGGAGCCCTGCGGGCGGCCGTCATCCGCGCGATGCCCGCCGACTTCGAGGCCGAGAGCATCACGGGGAACCTGTGCGGGGCCGGGGATCTCGTGCTGCTCGTGATGCCGCAGGATATCCAGGCGCCCAAGGGGCGGCTTATTCTGCCGCAGGTGCAGGTGATCCGCGAGCTCCTCGACAAAAAATGCCTGATCTCCTGCTGCACGGGCGACACGCTCGAGGCCGCGCTGGCCTCCCTCGCCTGTCCGCCGAAGCTGATCGTCACCGACAGCCAGCTCTTCCGCCGGGTGGCGGATCTGCGCCCGCCCCAGAGCCTCCTGACCTCCTTCTCCATCCTCATGGCGGCCTACAAGGGCGACACGGCCTATTTCACCGAGGGCGCGAAGGCGGTGGACGGGCTGACCCAGGCCTCGCGCGTGCTCATCGCCGAGGCGTGCACGCACGCCCCGCTCGCGGAGGACATCGGCCGGGAAAAGATTCCGCGCATGCTGCGCGCCCGCTTCGGCCAGGGCCTGGCCATCGACTTCGTGCGCGGCACGGATTTCCCCGCCGACCTGACGCCCTACGACCTGGTGGTCCACTGCGGGGCCTGCATGTTCAACCGCAAATACGTCCTCTCGCGCGTGGAGCAGGCCCGCGCCCAGGGCGTGCCGATGACGAACTACGGCATCCTCATCGCCCGCCTGACCGGGTGCGAGGCCGTGGTGCCGTGAAAAGCGTCCGAGACGCACAGAGAAAAGATCCTTCTGCGGCGCCGGCCTGGGCCCCGGAAGGATCTTTTTTCAGACGGTCCCGTATCGACGCGGGTGAAGCGTTTTTTGAAAAAACAGCGAAAAGCCCTTGACCGTTCCCCTGCGTCACAGCTTATGATGAGAGGGAAGGGAGGAGTGATCCGTGAAAATCAAGGAGGTTTGCGAGCGGACGGGCCTGACGAGGCGGGCCGTGCGCTTTTATGAGGAGAAGAGCCTGATCTCCCCGGAGATCCGGGAGGAGAACGAGTACCGCGACTATACGGAGGCGGACGTGCGCCGGCTGCGGCTTGTGGCGCGGCTGCGCGGGTACCGCTTTTCGGTGGAGGCGATCCGCCGCCTGCTCGAGCGCCCGCAGGAGGCAGGGGCCGTCTTTGCCGCGCACCGGCAGGAGCTGGCCGACGAGCACGGGGAGACCGCGGCGATCCTGGAGGCCCTCGACAGGCTGCGCCTGCCCGCGGACGGCTCGCCGGAGGCGCTGAACGAGGCGCTGTGCCGGGCGGAGGACGAGGGGACGGCGCTGCCGCCGCGCGACCTGGAGCCGGACTTCGGCCGCTTCGAGGAGCTGACGCGCGGGGAGAGGGACGCGCTCTCCCGCCGGGCGGCGGAGAACGTGAGACGCATGGAAAAGAAACGCAGACGTCGCTGGACAGCGCTTGCCGCGGCCGCCGCCGTCCTCGCGGCGGCGGCAGGAGGCTTTGGGCTGTGGGCTCGCTGGGAGACGGAGCCCGTCAGCTGCGTCAGCACCATAGGGCTGGAGATTGTCTATTCGTCCGGGGAGTGGGACGAGGCGCTCAGCGCGTCCGTGGCGGAATTTGAGATGGCGCTTCCCGATGAGGAGCCGGCCCTGTACCGGCTGCGGTTTCCCGACACGGAGGCCGGAGGTGTGCTGAGCAAATCGCTGCTGCCGGGCGCGCGCTACGCGGGCTTCACCTGCGAGATTGCGCTGCCGCGCCGGGAGGCGCGCTCGCTCGGCCTGCTGCAGCCGGACGGCAGCCTCAACATCCCCGCCGTGCTGGAGAGCGCGCTGCACGACGAGGATTTCGCTCTGCGGTATGCGGAGCTGCGGGAGGTGCACAGCGGGCACTAGCCGGGGCGGCGCACCCCTGTACTTTTCTCCACACAACCTTTTTCGACAAGCAGCGGGAGCCCCCGGCAAACGCCGGGGGCTCCCGCTGTCAGGTCAATTTTCGCCGTTCGCCGTGAAGGCTGCGGGCGGGCCGGTCAATCCTGCGCGTAGACGGTGAGCTTCTGCGCGTAGAGGCCGGGGGAGCAGAGCTGGCCGGAGCCGGTCACGCCCTCGCGCGAGCCGTCGAGATCCGGGTCCGCGTAGGTGTTGAACCACTTCTCGAGCTTGCGGCGGTAGGAGAGGATCAGCGATTCATACTGCGGATCGCCGTAGAGGTTGTGCTCCTCGCCCGGATCGGCCGTGAGATCGTAGAACTCGTGGTAGCCGTAGGGATAGCGCACGACGAGCTTGTATTCCTTCGAGCGGATCATGCGCACCGGGCCGTACTCGTCGAAGACCACGACCTCGCCGCCGCCCGGCAGAGCCTCGCCGCGCAGGCAGGGCAGGAAGCTATGCCCCGGCAGGCGCACCGTCGTCTGCGGGTCAAAGCCGAGCAGGTCGAGCAGGGTGGGGAAGAAATCGTAGGCGCTCACCATGTCCTCGCACACCGTGCCGGCGGGCACCAGCGGCGGGTAGGCGATGAGGAAGGGCACCTTCACGGAGGAATCGAACATGTTCATCGGGCGGGTGCCGTTGCCCTTGCCCCACACGCCGTGATGGCCCATGTTCATGCCGTTGTCGGCGGCGAAGATGAGGATGGTGTTCTCCGAAAGGCCCTTCGCGTCGAGCGCGGCGATGATCTTTCCGATGCCCTCGTCCATGGCGGAGATCGCCGCGAAATAGCCGCGCAGATTCGTCTCGCGCTTCGGCGTGCCGTACACGGGGCCGGTCGTCATGTCCGGGTGGTCGGGCACATCCGGAATGCTCTCAAATTTGCAGTCCCGGTAGTAGTCGATCCACTTTTTCGGGTGGTGCTCCTCCTCCCACGGGGAGTGCGGGGCCGTGTAGTGGACGCTCAGATAGAAGGGGTTGCCCTCGGCCTCGAGCTCGTCGAGGAATTGCAGGGCCTTGTCGGTGATGAGGTCCGTCACGTATTTGCCGTGCTCGACCTTGATATCGCCGTTTTCCACCATGTCGGGGTGATAGTAGAAGCAGCCGCCCTTGCCGATGGTGTACCATTTCGAGAAGCCATGCTGCGGCGTCACGCTGTCGCCCAGGTGCCACTTGCCGGAGAGGGCGCAGGTGTAGCCGTTCTGCACGAGAATATCGGTGTACGTCACCTTCCCGGCCAGATACTGGATCGGCTTGTCCTCGTCGCGGTAGCCGCCGTAGGGATTTTCCGCGCCCTGGGCGGCAAATTTCTGCGCGTCCACGTTGCCGGAGCGCAGCCAGTCGAGCACGCCGTGGGCGGAGGGGATGGTGCCCGTGAGCAGCGAGGCGCGCGCCGGCGAGCACACGGGCGAGGCGCAGAAGAAGCTGTCAAAGCGCATGCCGCGCCTCGCGATCTCGTCGAGGTTCGGCGTGTACAGCTCCGGCGTGCCGCCGCAGTTCATCGCCCAGTGGCCCTGGTCGTCGCTGAGAATAAAGACAATATTTGGCTTCGGCATGGTCCTCCTCCTCTCAGGTCGCTGGGACGAGCGACTCGTCCCAATCCTCGTTGACGGCCGGGAACAGCGCGCCTGCGCTGTCCTGCCAGGCGTGCAGCATCTCGCGCAGCTTCTCCACCTTCTCCGGGTGGCGGGCCGCCACGTTGTTGCGCTCGCTCAGGTCCGTCTCGATATCGTAGAGCTCGCAGCGGTGGTCCTCGAAGAACTCGATGAGCTTCCAGCGCCCGAGCACGACGGAGGCGCCCGGCGTGCCGCCCTGGTTGCCGTAGTGCGGATAGTGCCAGTACATCGCGCGCTCGGCGATCGGCTCGCCCTGAAGCAGCGGCAGCAGGCTCACGCCCTCCACGTCCTTTGGCGTGCGCTCCGCCGCGCCGATCAGGTCCATAAACGTGGGGTAGAAGTCGGGCGTCGTCACCGCCGTGCGGCAGCAGGTGTTGGCCTGCACCAGCTTCGGATACCACACGAAGAGCGGAACGCGCGTGCCGCCCTCATACATCCAGCCCTTGCCCTCGCGGGCCGGCAGGTTGCACGTCGGCGAGCCCTCCGCCGTGGCGAGGCCGCCGTTGTCGGAGGTGAAGACGACGATGGTGTTATCGGCCTTGCCGCTTCTCTCGAGGGCCTCCATCAGGCGGCCGATGTTCTCGTCGAGGTTCCAGATCATGGCGGCGTACGTCGCGTTCGACTGCACCATGCGGCGGATCACCCGCTGGTCGAGGTGCGAGGGGATCGGCTCGCCGGTGACGAGCGCCTGCTCCTTCTCCTCGATGGCCTTCGCCTTTTCGAGGAAGCGGTCGATATCCTTCTGCTTGGCCTGGATCGGCGTGTGCACCGTGTAGTGGCACAGGCTCAGGAAGAAGGGGCGCTCCTCGCCGGACTCGATGAGGCGGATCGCCTCGTCGGTAATGCGGTCGGTCAGATACTCGCCCTCCGGGCCCTCGGGCAGGGTGTGGATGCCGTAGGGGCTGAAGTAGCCCTGGTGCGGGTGGCCCCAGGAGCAGCCGCCGATGTTCTTCTCAAAGCCGTAGTGCTCCGGATAGTATTCCTCGCTGCCGAGGTGCCACTTGCCCACGTGCCACGTGGCGTAGCCCTCCTCGTGCAGGGAATCGGCCAGCGTCTTTTCCCCCAGCGGGATGTGCTTGCGGTAGGGCGCGTCGATCAGGCGGGCCTTGAGCGGGTGGAAGTCGCCCGTCATGTCGATCCAGTCGGTCACGCCCACGCGGGCGGGGTATTTGCCGGTCAGATAGCTCGCGCGGGACGGCGAGCAGACGGGGCAGGCGGCGTAGGCGTTGGGGAAGAGCATGCCGCCGCGGGCCAGGCGATCGATGTTCGGCGTCTCATAGAAGGTCGAGCCTGTGCAGCCGAGGTCCTTCCAGCCCATGTCGTCGAGCAGAATAAAGAGAATATTCGGTTTTTCCGGCATTTGCGCGCCTCCGTTCCTGATTGATA
>CALWRP010000122.1 GCA_944383955.1 uncultured Clostridia bacterium | reverse complement strand
TGATCAGCGCCTTTATCTACCCCGTCTCCGGCCACTGGATCTGGGGCGGCGGCTGGCTGGCGCAGCTCGGCTTCCATGATTTCGCAGGCTCCACCGCCGTGCACATGGTCGGCGGCGTGGCGGCCCTTATCGGCGCGAAGATTCTCGGGCCCCGCATCGGCAAGTATGACAAGGACGGCAAGCCCCGCGCCATCCCCGGCCACAGCCTCACGCTCGGCGCGCTCGGCGTGTTCATCCTCTGGTTCTGCTGGTTCGGCTTCAACGGCTGCTCCACCATCTCCATCTCGAGCGATGAGAGCATGATAGCCGCCGGCCGCATCTTCTTCACCACCAACCTTTCCGCCGCCACCGCGACGGTCGCCGTCATGATCATCACCTGGATCCGCTACAAGAAGCCCGACGTCTCCATGACGCTCAACGGCTCCCTCGCGGGCCTCGTGGCCATCACCGCGGGCTGCGACGTTGTCACTCCCGTGGGCGCGTTTTTCATCGGCCTGATCGCCGCCTTTGTCGTGGTCTTCGGCATTGAATTCGTCGACAAGGTGCTCAAGATCGACGATCCGGTGGGCGCCATCGGCGTGCACGGCATGTGCGGCGCGACCGGCACCCTGCTGACCGGCCTGTTTGCCTATTACCTGACCGACGACGCGGGCAGCCCGCTCGGCCTGTTCTACGGCGGCGGCTTCTCCTTCCTCGGCACCCAGGCGCTCGGCGTCGTCTCCGTCATCGCGTGGGTGGCCGTCACCATGACGATTGTCTTCACCCTCATCAAGAAGACCGTCGGCCTGCGCGCCAGCCGCGAGGAGGAGGTCCGCGGCCTGGACGTTACGGAGCACAACCTTGTGAGCTCCTATGCCGACTTCCTGCCGATGCCTCCCCAGGTGCTGACGGGCGAAACCGAGAACGCCACCTCTGTGCTGCTGCAGAGCCATGACGCCCCCGCCGCCGCGCCTGCCATCCAGCCCGCCGCGACGGACGCCAAGCTGACGAAGCTCTCGATCCTCTGCCGCCAGGAGAGCTTCTCGCAGCTCAAGGAGGCCATGAACGCCATCGGCGTGACCGGCATGACCGTCACCCAGGTGCTCGGCTACGGCCTGCAGAAGGGCCGCGACGCCTATTACCGCGGCGTCAAGCTCGACGACGCGAAGCTCCTGCCGAAGGTGAAGGTGGAGATCGTCGTGAGCAAGGTGCCCGTGGAGACGGTGATCGAGGCGGCCCGCGAGGCGCTCTACACCGGCCGCGTGGGAGACGGCAAGATCTTCGTCTACAACGTGGAGAACACGGTTCGGATCCGCACCGGCGAGCAGGGCTTCGACGCTCTGCAGGGCGAGGACTGAGCCGCACACAGAAAAGCCCGGACTGGGACAGCCCGGGCTTTTCGCCGTCCGCGCCAAGGCGACGCCCGTATCGCGGCTGGCGCTTGGGCGCGGCACGGCGAGAAATACGGAAAGGAAGCGGAAAAGCGATGGGAAAAATCAACGAGGAATGCGGCGTGTTCGGCGTCTACCGCGAGGAGGAGGCCCCCCTGCTGACCTACTTCGGCCTGCACGCCCTGCAGCACCGCGGTCAGGAGGGCGCGGGGATTGCCTGCGCGGACGGGCGGGACATCGCCTGCCGCAAGGGCTGCGGCCTGCTGACGGAGGTCTTCCACACGGAAAATCTCGCGGAGCTGCGCGGGCACAGCTGCATCGGCCATGTGCGCTATGCGACGGCGGGCGGAAACGAGCTCGAGAACGTGCAGCCGCTTGTCGCGCGGTCGTACCTGGGCAGCGTGGCGGTGGTGCACAACGGGCAGATCGTCAACGCCGCCGCGCTGCGCCGCGAGCTCGAGGAGAAGGGCAGCATCTTCCGCGGCACGAGCGACAGCGAGATCATCCTGCACTTGATCCAGGGCGGGACGGGCACGCTGCTCGAGAAGATCGAGGCCGCCTGCCGCCGCCTCGAGGGCGCGTTCAGCTTCCTGATCCTGACGGAGAAGAATCTCTATGCCATCCGCGACAAAAACGGCATCCGCCCCCTCTCCCTCGGGCACACGGCGGGCGGCAGCTGGTGTGTGAGCAGCGAGACGTGCGCCTTCAGCGTGGTGAACGCGCGCTTCGTGCGCGACGTGCTGCCCGGCGAGATCGTCAAGCTCTCCGCGCTGGGGGCGGAATCCTCCTTCTACACCGGCGACTGCGCGCACCGCCTCTGCGCGATGGAGTACATCTACTTTTCCCGCCCGGACAGCACGCTCGAGGGGCTGAACGTGCACGCCGCGCGCAAGGAAACGGGGCGGCGGCTCGCGCGGCTCGAGGAGAGCGCAGACTTTGCCGATATCGTCGTCGGCGTGCCGGACTCCTCCCTCTCCGCGGCGATGGGCTACAGCGAGGAGCTCGGCCTGCCCTACGAGATGGGCCTCATCAAAAACAAGTACACGGGGCGCACCTTCATCCAGCCGACGCAGAAGCTGCGCGACACCGGCGTGCGCATGAAGCTCTCGGCGAACCAGCCCGTCGTGGCGGGGAAGCGCGTGGTGCTCGTCGACGACTCGATCGTGCGCGGGACGACGTCGCGGCGGATCGTGACGCTGCTGCGCGAGGCCGGGGCTTCTGAGGTGCACGTGCGCATCGCCTCCCCGGAGATGCGGTTCCCGTGCTTTTACGGCGTGGACACCTCGACGCGCGCGGAGCTCGCGAGCGCCAACCACTCCGCCGCCGAGCTGTGCGGCCTGCTCGGCGCCGATTCGCTGCGCTTTCTGCCGGAAGCGGAGCTGTGCGCCGCCTGCGGCGGGGACAGCCTCTGCCGCGCGTGCTTCACGGGGGAGTATGTGACGCCGCTGTGCGGCGGCGCGGAGCACGTCAGGGATCCGGAGGCGCTGGGATAGGGCGCGGAATCCACGCAGCCGCACCTTCTCCCTCCCCCCTCCTTTACAGCACCAGCTCCTCATCCATGTAGTGCAGCACGCAGTCCATCAGATAATGGGCCGCCAACTGCTTTTCCTCCTCCGTCATCGGTTCCAGCGCCGTAAGCAGCGAGATGTGCAGAATCGAGGTTTCTGAGGTAACCTCCGTCACGGCAAAGGCATATTCGCTGGTTTTTCCCAGCACGTTCACCTTTGCCTTGATATCGCCGGCGATGGCCCTCTCATATTCGCCGTTCATCTTGTCGATGACGTCAAACACGGCGAATACAGCCATCCGGCGGGGACAATTCAAATTTTCCTTTAATCCTGGCATTTTTGATCTCCTTGCCTCCAAGAGTTTATGGCGCCGGGCGAAGAGACCCCATGATATCCGCCCTGAATCCGTTCTCCTCCAGCTGCGTCTCCTGATCGGAGCTCAAAATCAGCAGATATGCTTTTTCCTGCCAGACAGAGACGGAATAAGACAGATAGACGGCGACGCCTTCGCTTTCATGGCTGTAGGTTCGAATGGACCACTGCATGCCTCCGCTCTCCTGCGTCCTCTGCCCGCCGAGCTGCCTGACGCCCGGATATGACGTGTCCAGCCCATCGGTTGCCAAGGCGAGAACGTCATCCGCGGTCTGCCCTCCGGCCAGCGGGAGCGCGCTGAGGGTGAGGGTGAACGCGCCGCCTTCCGCCGTCGAGGCGGCAGTCAAAACGCCGTTCTCAACCCCGAAGCGCAAGGGCGGATCCTCCTGCGCATACAGGAAGCGGAAGGAAAGGCTCTCGTCGGAAAAGAGCCGGTAGCGTGTCGCCGCCGGCCCCAGGCACCGGAAGGACTCCACCGACGACAGGAGCTCTTCCCGCAGAGCCTCGTCCCCCTCCGGATAGGAGGCGATCACGTTGTAGCATCCGAAGCCGTTCTGCCCCTCCGGGAACGCGGCCAGAAAGCACATCGTGGAGCCGCCGCTTTCCGTCGCTTCAAACTGCACCTGATACGAATTTTCCCCGCCAATCTGCCGGTATTCCCGGCTCAGGATTTCATACTCCGTGACGTCCGTGCTCTGCAGAAGCCCCACGAAGTAGCGGACATAGTTCTCCGCGTTTTCTTCCACATCCGCCAGGGAATACACGGGAAAGCCAGACCAATAGGTATAATACCCGATTTGCAGGGAGCCGCTTCCGTCCGGCGACAGAAAGGCGGCGCTCCCGGGATCGGTTTCCTGAAAATCAGGCGGAAGCCTCATGGAAAAATTCAGAGACTCGTTGAAATAGTCGTTCCGGCCGGGCTGCGTGCCGCCGGGCTCCACCCCCGACGCCGGCGCAGGCGCACCGGATTGCCCGCCGTCCGTCCGGGGTGCGTTTCCCGTGACAAGCCCCCAGACGCCAAGCCCCGCCGCCGCGGCGCATACGATCAGCGCCGCGATTTTCCGAGCCGGGGATTTTCGTGCGGGCCTTCTCTCCGCCCGGCCGGCTTCCGGCCGCCGGCTCCCGCGCCGCTTCACGGCCTTCGGCGGGGGACCTGCGGCGTCTGCGCCTCTGAGAGCCTGCAGGAACGCTTCCATGGAAGGGTACCGGTTTTCCGCCTTCACCGCCATGGCCTTCAGTATGGCGGCCTCCACGCCCTCCGGCAGGGAAACCCCCAGCTCCGACGGTTTTTTCAGCGTATCGCTGTGAGCCCTGGCGATGGAATCCGGCGGCAGCTCCCCCGTGATGCAGCGGTACAGCGTGGCCCCCATGGCGTAGACGTCCGTCCATGGCCCCTGGCTGCCGTGGCTGGAATACTGCTCCTCCGGGGCGAAGCCGTGCTTGAGAATCACCGAAACGCTCGTCTCGCCCCCCGAGGAAAACCGCGCCGCGCCGAAATCCAGCAGCTTGCTCTCCCCGCCGGAGGTGATGGAGACGTTGTCCGGGCTGATATCCCGGTGAGTCAGCCCGAGCGCGTGAACCCGGGTCAGCGCCTCCATGATGGGCTGAAGAATCGTCAGCGCCTGGCCGCAGGGGATCCTGCCGCCCTGGGAGGCGAGATAGGCCTTCAGGCTCATGCCGTCCACGTATTCCATCACAAAGTAGGCGGTGCTGTTCTCCCTGAAATGGTCCTGCACCGAGACAATGTTGGGCGTTCCCTGGAGCCTGGCCAGAATCCTCGCCTCCTCCAGGAAGCGCTCCATCCCGTTTTCGTAGTCCTCCCTCCTGCGCCCGGTGAGCACCACCTGATAGCGGTCGGCGTGCCGCGTGGCGAGGCCGGAGGGCAAATATTCCTTGACGGCGACCTTGATTTCCAGCACGAGATCCCAGCTCAGATAGGTGATGCCGAAGCCGCCCACCCCCAACACCCTGCCCGTGAGGTACCGGCCATGCAGCACCGTGCCCATGGGAAGGGCGAGAAGGGACTGCTCCTCCTCCGCGCTGAACCCACAGTGCAGGCAGACAGGAGAATCGCCGGGCTTTTCCTGAAAGCAGCCGTAGCAAATTCGCTCTAAATCCATCCCAGCCCTCTCCTTCCGCACCGCTTCCTCTGCAGGCCGCACGCTCCCCGCGGCCCCGCGCGCTCAAAACGAGGCGAGCCTCTGTTTTCTTTCCCGCTTCGGCCGCCGGGCGGAGGCTCCCGGCAGCCGGAGCACCGTTCGCTTACCAGGCGCGGACGCTCGCCAGCACCTGATTGCTCAGCGTCATCACCGCCTGCTGATTGGAGGAGGTGTACATGGCGCTCAAATAAAAGCACTGGCCGTCGATGAACGCCGCAGCCGAGCTTATCTGGTAGGAGCCGAACGTGTAATCCTGGCAGAGCCATTCCACGCCGCCCATGACGGCAGTGTATTGTGTGCCAAACGTTCCGCCGACAATTTCCATCGTCTCCTCCTGCACGCCGAGCAGCTCCTCCGGGGTACTGTAGCCAAGCTGCGCGGTATATCCCACCTCGATCACGCCGGAATCCGGAGACTCGAAGTTGCCTAAACCGGCCTGATGCGCGGCCTCTGTGGGATAGATGGCAATCACCGTGGTGGAACCGTTTGCCGAGGGGACCTCCGCCTCCCACACGCTTCCCAGCGCGACGGAATCGTCGATGATGAACTTGAGCCCGACAATGTCGCTGTACCACATGCTGTAGGTGATATCCGGAGCTCCGTTGCTCTGAAAGCTTTGCAGGATGCCGTTCACCTCTTTTTGGCCCGCCTCATCACCCTTGGGATAGGCGCCCAACAGGCTGTAGCAGCCAAAGGAATTCGTTCCCTGCATCGCCATGTAAACCATGTCCATGGTGACGCCGTCCTCGTCTGTTCCCTCGAAATAGATTCGGTACGCCTCCTCGTCTCCGATGGCGTCATAACCGGAGGAGAGCATCGTATATTCCGGCACCTCAAACTCCTCCATCACGGAAGCCACGATGGCCTCGCCGTTGGCCTCCACGTCGGCAAGAGAATAGATGGGGATTCCGATATTCCAGATGAAGCTGGTCGTGATGGCGCAGCCTCTGTCCTCATTCATAAAGCTGAACCCATCCGAGCTGACGATGTAATCCGAGGGAATGTCGATGCTGGCGTTGAGAATGCCCAGATCCCTTGTCTCCGGCTGCGCCGCGGAGACGGGCGCTGCGGACGAGCCGGAGGAAGCGTCCGGTATTTCCTCTGAAATGCTGACGGCAGGAGGGGTTCCGCCTCCTCCTCCTCCGCCTCCGCCCCCGCCGCCTGTCGGGACCTCTCCTTCGCCGCCGGAGAGGGCGATCGGGAGCACGATGCAAAGAACGATCACAACCAGCAGCCCGCCGCCGGAAACCATGGCGATGACGGGATTGGCCCTGAAATAGGCGATGAGCCTCTTAAGCGCGTTCTCCTGCTGCATGCCCGAGCCGCCTTCGCCGGAGCCGGTCCGGCCAAAGGGCGAGGCCTGGGTCCGCTCGCTCACGCTGGCGGCAACCTGCTCCTGCACCGAGACCTTCCCCGTCAAGGCGCGGAGAAAGGCGTTCATATTGGAGAAGCGATCCTCCGTTTTGACAGCCAGCGCCTTTAAAATTGCCTGCTCAACCGGCTGCGGGAGATGAATTCCCAGCTCAGACGGCGTCTTCAGCGTATCGCCGCGAATCCGCTCCACGGAATCCGGCGGAAGCTGCCCGGTGATGCAGCGGTACAGGGTGGCGCCCATGGCGTACACGTCCGTCCAGGGGCCCTGGTTGCCGTGGCTCGAATACTGCTCCTCCGGCGCGTAGCCGTGCTTGAGAATCACCGAGACGCTTTTTCCGTCGCCCAAGGCGAACCGCGCCGCGCCGAAATCCAGCAGACGGCTCTCGCCCCTGGAGGTGATATAGATGTTGTCGGGGCTGATGTCTCGGTGCAGAAGGTTGAGCGCGTGCACCTGGACCAGCGCCTCCATGATGGGCTGGAGAATTGTCAGCGCCTGCGGATAGGGGATTTTCCCGCCCTGATTTGCAAGATACTCCTTCAGGCTCATCCCCTCGATGTATTCCATCACGAAATAAGCGGTGTGGTTTTCCTTGAAGTAATTCTGCACCGAGACGATGTGCGGGGTGTTTTGCAGCTTGGCGAGGATCTTCGCTTCGTCGAGGAAGCGCTCCATGCCGTTCTGATAGTCCTCCTCCACCCGTCCGGTGAGCGTGACGTTGTATCGGTCTGCGTTCCGCGTGGCGATGGAGGAGGGCATATACTCCTTGATTGCCACCTTGATCTCCAGCGTCAGGTCGAAGCCGAGATAGGTGATGCCAAAGCCGCCGACCCCCAGCACCTTTCCCAGCATATACCGCCCGTTCAGCAGGGTTCCCAGCGGCAGGGCCAGATATGGCTGCTCCTCGTTTTCATCGAACCCGCAATGCGGACAAGGGCCGCCCGGCTCCTTTTCCTGGAAACAGCCGAAGCAAATGCGTTCCGGATTCATGCGCTCACCTCCTCAACCCCCGCAAGCACCCACAGGTCGTCCTCGATCCGGCGCACACGGTCCGTATGCCGCAGGATCAGCGCCTCCAGCCACTTGCGGGCGCTGCCGGCCTTGAAAAATTCAATCTGGATTTCCAGAGGGTCCACATAGAAATCGCCGGCATACATCACAACGCCCTCGCCCTCCCCGAGAGCCGGCGGCTCCGAAATTTCCCGCAGCGCGCCGTCTGCGGTGAGATGGAAGATGACCGCCGGTTCCCGGCCGGCGGCATCCTCCTCAAACGCTTCCCGAAGCCTTCCGTATTGTAAGCAATATCTGTCTGTCATGGCCGGTTACTCCTTTACCACAACAAACCGGTTGGAATTGTCGCACAGATAGAAGGTGTCGCCCGCAGACAGCTTTTCCGCCACGCTGGCCGTCAGCTTCTTGCCGTTGCCCAGAAATGTGCCGTAGGAGGAGCCGAGATCGGTGATTAGGAAGCAGTCCTCGTTCGGATCGTAGACAACCTGGCAGTGCCGTCCGCTGATGCCCGGCGTGTTTTTGTCAAAGACGATGTTGCAGGCTGTCGGGTCTCTGCCGATGATCACCTTTCCCTTCATCAGGTCGAACCGCTGCCCGGCGTATTTTCCCGTCACGCCCCGCAGCGCCGCGTGTCTGCCCATCGGGCCGCGGCCCCTTGCCGCGGATCGTCTCTCGGCTCCCGCGCCCGCAGAGGCCAGAGCTGCTCCGCCCTTCTGCACAGACAGCACGAGCAGGACGGCGCCGCCTGCCAGAGCCAGAATGCCGAGGGGCAAAAAGACAAAGGCAAACCAGTTCGGCACCCAGCTGAGAGCGTTTGTCATCGTGTATTCGATTCTCTCCTGATCGAGAATTTTCGTCAGCTCATCGATGAGAATGGCATAGTTCATTCCCAGCATGAGCCCCGTCTCCGGATCGGCCGCTCCGGAGGCATTGATGCCGATCACCTGGCCGTTCTCGTCCACCAGGGGGCCGCCGGAGTTTCCAGGCGAAATGGACACGTCCATCTGGAACGCCTCGTAGGCGGAAAACTTCGTGGTCACCCGGTTGCTGATGATGCCCTTGGTGATGGTCACGTCGTCCAGGTCGTATGCCGGAAGCGATTGCCTCTGGGAGGAATCTCCGGGATAGCCCAGCGCGTAAGCCGTCTCGCTCATTTTGACGGAATCCGACTCGCGCAGCGTGAGGGCGGAGCGCTTCGTCGTGGGGGTTGGCAGCTTGAGAATGGCGATATCCTTCTCCTCCTGCGCGGAGTAATAGACCACCTCTGCCTGAACAAAGTCATTCTCCGCGGCCGAATAATACACCTGCACCATTCCCGATACGTTGCTGTAGGTCTTGGGATAGGCATAGGCGGCCTCCACCACATGCCCGTTGGTGACGATGTACTGCACCGGCTGGCCCGGCTTTCCGACGGCCCAGCCGGTTCCCGTGGCGCCCGTCTGCTCAACGCTGCCGTCCTCATTATAGATGGATGCGGTGGCATACACCAGAACGACGCCCTGGCGGGCCTCGTACGGTTCAATCCTGCCGCCTCCCACGATGCCGAATATGCCGAACACCACGCCCACAAGGCCGACCACGAGCAGCGCGATGGCGGCGATTTGTTTTCCGTTTGTTTTTTTACCCATTTGTTCTCTCTCCTCTCCCATGGTACTGCAAAACGATTGCCGTATAATTGTCCTGATTCGGCTTTTCCGCCGCAAGGATTTCCTCCTCCAGCCGGTCGCAGCACGCCTGCGGCGGCAGAGCCATGGCCTCGCGAACCTGCTTTAATGTCAGGGTGTCGCTCACGCCGTCTGAGCACAGCAGCAGCACGTCCTCCGGCTGCAGAGGAAACGGCATGCGGGTATCGTCGCACCTCACGTCCTCTTTCCCGATGTATTCCGAAAGAGCGCCCGCCTGCGGGTCCGCAAAGGCCTCCTCCACCGGAAACGCGCCGTCGAGAGCGCGCAGCACCAGATCGTTTTTATACTCCTGGCGGATGTTCAGCGCATAGAGGCTGCCCTCTCTGAGCAGGAACAGATCGCTGTCTCCGACGCACCAGAAGGAGAGCGAGCGCCCCCTGAGCAGGGCGGCCACCAGCGTGGTGCCGCCGTGCCCCCGAAACTGCTGATAGACCCGGCCGCTTCGCTGCCGCACCCATTCCGGCACGGCGGCGTCATCCTGCCACGGAAACAGGCCGACCATCTCCGCCGCCGTCTCCGCGGCAATCCTGCCGCCCTCGGCCATGCCGCCCATGCCGTCGCAGAGCACCGCCAGCAGGCCGTCCTCCTCAAAGCGCTCCATGCGGGAGATGCCAAAGGCGTCCTGCTGCTCCTCGCGGCTGCCGATGCCCTGGAGGTTGGCGAGCTCCAGAACCGGCAGGGGAGCCGGCTTGCCGGTGACCGGCTCGCTCTCGTCAGCCTCTTTTCTTTTCTTCCGTTTTCTTCTGCGAAGCAGGAGAAGAACAAGGATCGCCGCCAGCACAAGCGCCGCGCCCGCCGCTATGGCCATCCAAACGCGCAGGAAGCTGTCCGGAAACAGCGGCTGGCTGAGCCATGTCAATACACCGTCCATCCATCATTCCTCATTCCACTGGAATTTCTCCCCGCACAGCGGCAGGAATACAAGCTGGCTCTTTCCCACCTCGATGATGTCATAGGCGTGCAGCGGACGAACCATCTCCACCTGTTCGTCGTTGCAGTAGGTGATGCCGCGCCCCTGACCGGGGGAAAGGGAGAACGTGTTGTGCTTGGCGTCATAGGTCACCAGCGCGTGGCTTTCTCTGGACACGGTGTCGTCGTCTGCCAGCGCCACATCCATGGCCGCGGCGCGGCCGATAAAGTTGCGCCCGGCCACCAGCTTGTAGTCCGCGCCCCGGTGAGGCCCGGAGACGCACACCAGAAATCCCACGGCCGGGTCGATGCCGATTTTCTTTTTTATGATTCCCACCGTCTTGCCGCGGTCCGCCTCGGGCGCCGCAGCCCCCGGAACGGCGGCCACCGTCTTGCCGACGGAGCTTGCCGCCACCGTCTTCCCGACTCCCGCGCCCTCCTGGCAATAGGGGCAGCTCTCGAACCGATTCTCGTCATAAAAATGGCCGTTGTCACACTGTTTCATGTTGGATTCCTCCTGCAATTTTGTTTGACTGGATGGCATTGCTCCGCAAGCCCTTTGCGTGAATGGCGTTGCGCCGGCTCAGGCGGCGGGGCGGCGTCCTGTTTGACGCGGCCCGCCCCGCTGCCGCTCCGGCTTCTGTCCATGCCACCGGACAGAATATATGGCGTTTCTCCTCTTGCATCGTTTTTCCGCTGGCATACCGCGCACGGCAGACATCTCCCCTTTCCGGAAAATGGTTTCGGCGTGCGTATATAATACATGGAAATTGCGCCCTTTTGCAGTTCGCATGTGCGCCATTTTGATAAAAACGGGGGTTCGTACGTGCGTCATTTTGCAAAATAGGCAAAAAAAGGCCGCTTTCCTTGTGGAAAGCGGCACAGACTGTCGATAAAGCTGAAAAAGACAAACGTGAAGTTTTCGCTCAAGCCTTTTTCAAAAGGCTTGCAGGGGTCAAGGGGGCGCGGTGTGCCGGTGGCACACGGCGGGCAAACCTTTCATAGCGGTTCTTTGGCTGCTATTTCGACGCTTTGGTATGCGAAATCACAGGATACCGCTTCCATACGGCGGCCTTATTTTTTCCGTCTCCACGCCGCCTCGATGAAGGCGCGGAAGATGGGATGGGCGCGGTTCGGGCGGGACTTGAACTCGGGGTGGTACTGCACGCCGACAAAGAACGGATGCCCGGGGAGCTCCACGGCCTCGACGAGCCGCTTGTCCGGCGAAAGGCCGGAAAACACGAGCCCGGCAGCGGCCAGCGCATCGCGGTAGGCATTGCTGACCTCATAGCGGTGGCGGTGGCGCTCGATAATGGACGCTTCCCCGTAGATCTCACGCAGGCGCGTCCCCTCCTGCAGCTCGCACGGGTAGCCGCCGAGGCGCATCGTGCCGCCCTTGGGCAGATTGCCGCGCTGGTCCGGCATCAGATCGATGACGGCCTGCTCCGAGGCGGGCGCGAACTCGCGGGAATGGGCTTCAGTGAGGCCGGCGCAGTCGCGGGCAAACTCGATGACGGCGATCTGCATGCCGAGGCAGATGCCGAAATACGGCACGCCGCTCTCCCTTGCGCAGCGGGCCGCGGCGATCATGCCCTCGATGCCGCGCTCGCCGAAGCCGCCGGGCACGAGGATCCCATCCGCGCCCGCGAGCACCTCCCGGGGCTCCTGCGTCTCGAGCAGCTCAGACTCCACCCATTTCAGGCTGACCCGCACGCCGTTCTCATAGCCTCCGTGGCGCAGCGCCTCTGCGACGGAGAGATAGGCGTCGTGCAGCTGGGTGTATTTGCCGACAATGGCGATCGTCACGCTCTTCTCCGCGTTGGCGATGCGGCCGCACAGGGCGCGCCAGTCGGCCAGGGCGGGCTCCGGGGCGTCGAAGCCGAGGCGCCTGCAGACGATGGCGTCGAGCCCGGCCTCGTGGAGCATCAGCGGCACGTCGTAGAGGCTGCCGAGCGTCTGGTTTTCAATCACGCACTCCGGCTCCACGTCGCAGAAGAGGGCAATCTTCTGGCGGATGCCGTCCTCGAGCGGCTCGTCGCAGCGGGCGATGATCACGTCCGGCATGATACCCATGCCCTGCAGCTCGCGCACCGAGTGCTGCGCCGGCTTCGTCTTGTGCTCGCCGGAGCATTTGAGATACGGCACGAGGACGACGTGGAGGAACAGGCAGTTGTGCCGCCCGATTTCCCGGGAAACCTGCCGGATAGCCTCCAGAAAGGGCTGGCTCTCGATGTCGCCGATGGTGCCGCCGATCTCGGTGATGACGACGTCCGCGTCCGTGTATTTGCCGAGGCCGTAGATGAAATCCTTGATCTCTCCCGTGACATGGGGGATCACCTGCACGGTGCTGCCAAGATACTCGCCGCGGCGCTCCTTGTTGAGCACGTTCCAGTACACGCGGCCGGAGGTGAGGTTGGAGAGCTTGTTGAGATTCTCGTCGATAAAGCGCTCATAGTGCCCGAGGTCGAGATCCGTCTCCGCCCCGTCCTCGGTGACAAACACCTCGCCGTGCTGGTAGGGGCTCATCGTGCCGGGGTCCACGTTCATATACGGATCGAGCTTCTGGGCCGCCACGCGCAGGCCGCGCGCCTTGAGCAGCCTGCCGAGCGAGGCCGCCGAGATCCCCTTGCCGAGGCCGGAGACGACGCCGCCCGTCACAAAAATATACTTCGTCATCATTTCCTCCGATCGCTTTCGCGTCCTCCCCGCGAGCGGAGAGGACGCAGCACTGTATTCCGTCGTTTTCCGCTCCCGCAGCCGGGAGCTCCCTTCGCTATTATTTCCCGCTGTCTCCGTAATTTTTCAGAACACGGGCGGACGGATCGTCCACACGGCAGCCCTCCCACTGCGGGTTCGGCATCCAGAAGCCGGGAATCATGTCGCCCTGGCCGGGATAGTAGCGCTCGAAGATGCGGCGGTAGAGCAGGGATTCCTTCGTGAAGGGCGGGAACGGCGAGAAGGCCGCGCAGGCGTCGCGCCAGGCGTCTCCCGGATAGCGCTTCGCGGCGTAGGCCTTGAGGTCGTCCACCATGCTGTGGCCGACGGCGTCGCTGAAGGCCGCCTTCTCTCGCCAGAGGATCTCCTCCGGCAGCCAGTCGCCCTCGAAGGCCTTGCGCAGCAGGTATTTCCCCTTGCCGTGCGTGTTCATCTTGAGGCGCGGATCGATGCTCATGACGTAGCGCACAAATTCCAGATCGCCGAAGGGGACGCGGGCCTCGATGGAGTTGTCCGCAATACAGCGATCGGCGCGCAGGACGTCGTAGGCGTACAGCTCGCGCACGCGCTTGCAGCTCTCCTTCTGAAAGGCCTCCGGCGAGGGAGCGAAATCGGTGTATTTGTAGCCGAAAAGCTCGTCGGAGACCTCGCCCGTGAGCAGGACGCGCACGTCCGTGTGGCGGCGGATCTCGCGGCAGAGCAGATACATGCCCATGCTCGCGCGGATCGTGGTGATGTCGTAGGTGCCGAGGCCGGAAATCACCTCGGGCAGAGCCTCCTGCACCATCTCGGGCGTCATGTAGAACTCCGTGTGCTCCGCGCCGAGGTAGTCGGCCACCTGCCGCGCGTATTTGAGATCGATCGCGTCCTTCTCCATGCCGACGGCGAAGGTGCGGATCGGCTTTTTGCTCTTCTTTGCGGCGATCGCGCAGACGAGCGAGCTGTCCAGGCCGCCGGAGAGCAGGAAGCCGAGCGGGGCGTCGGCGTCGAGGCGCTTCTCCACCGCGGCAATCAGGCGCTCGCGGATCCCGCGCAGCAGGGCCTCCCCCTCGTCCGGGCAGGGCTCGCCGAAGATGGCGGGATCGCGATAGCGGTGAAACTTGCCCTTCTCCAGGTAGCAGCCTGGCGGGAAGGGAAAGATCTCGTCGATCCAGCCCGCGAGGCTGCGCGCCTCGCTCGCGATCGCCAGCGCGCCGGAGGCGCTGTAGCCGTAGAACAGCGGGCGGATGCCGATGGGATCGCGGGCGGCGACGACGTCTCCCGTCTCCCCGTCGCAGATCACGCAGGCGAACTCCGCGTCGAGGCGGCGGAACATGTCTGTGCCGTACTCGCGGTAGAGCGGCAGAATGAGCTCGCAGTCTGAGCCGCTGCGAAAGACGTAGCCCTTCTCCTCGAGCTCCCGCTTCGTTTGGCGGAAGCCATAGAGCTCGCCGTTGCACACGGCGAAGCTGCCGTGCAGCTGGAAGGGCTGCATGCCCTCCTGCGTCAGGCCCATGATGGCCAAACGCTGGAAGCCGAGAAAGCCGCCGTGCGGCAGCGCCACTGTTTTTGCATCATCCGGGCCTCTTTCCTGCGTTCTGGCGAGATAAGACTCGAACTCCTCGCGGGAGAGATCCGTGCCGAAATAAGCTAACACCGTACACATATCAAGCATTCTTCCTTTCTTCCCTTTTCTTTCAAAGCATGCCGCCCGGCCTTTGCCGGCGGCGCGGTCCGAAAGCGTCAATTACCGGACTGCACGGGGAAGAAGGAAGCTTTGTCCGCTCTCTGTTTTGTGTTCCACCGCATGGGGGCACCTCCTTTGCGCAAGACGCAAAAAAGGCGTCCGTGAGACTGTCTGCCAGTCTCACGGACGCCCTTGTCCTGCATCAAGCTGTGTTTATTATAGCCGATCCTCCCCCCTTTGCGCAAGATTATTTTGCAACAAGATCCTCTCCTTCCTGCATAAATTTATGGAACAATCCGCCAAAAAGCGGCGGAAACCAGCTGGATTTCCTCTCTAGCTAACGCGCTCGAGATCGTGACGCAGGCGCTCGATGATGCGTTTTTCAAGGCGCGAGATGTACGACTGGGAGATGCCGAGCGTGTCGGCCACCTCCTTCTGCGTGTGCTCCCGTCCGCGCCCGAGCCCGAAGCGCAGCTCCATGATTTTCTTTTCCCTCGCAGGCAGCCGCGAGACGGCGGAGAGCAGCAGATCGCGCTCGGCCTCCTGCTCGATCCCCACGTTCACCGCGTCCTGCTCGCTGCCGAGAACATCTGAGAGCAGAAGCTCGTTGCCGTCCCAGTCCACGTTGAGCGGGTCGTCGATCGAGACCTCGTTGCGCAGCTGCGAGGTTTTGCGCAGGAACATCAGAATCTCGTTCTCAATGCAGCGCGAGGCGTAGGTGGCGAGCTTGATGTTGCGCTCCGGGCAGAAGGTGTTCACCGCCTTGATGAGGCCGATGGTGCCGATCGAGATCAGGTCCTCCATCCCGGCGCTGCCGGACTCGAACTTCCTCGCGATGTAGACGACGAGCCGCAGGTTGTGGGTGATGAGCGGCTCCCGCGCGTTCTCCGCGCCCTCCCGGATGCGCTGCATGACGGCGGCCTCCTCGGCGGGCGTCAAAGGCGGCGGAAGCGTTTCCGGGCCGTTGATGTAGTGCACGCCATCCGCAAGGCCCGCCCGAACGAAGAGGCGCAGCAGCCTGCGCCGCATGCCGCGCAGCCAGAGAATGATGGTCGCTTTCATATCCCCCTCCTTGCCGCTGCCGGAGAAGCGGCGTCCCCCGCGGCCTCCGGCGAGAATCCGGCCAGGGACAATCCCCCTCACTCGAGGAGGGACGGATTCAAAATTGCCTGAAAGCCCTCTCCGGAGACGGGCCGCAGGCTGACGGCGAGATATGCCTGCGGCGGCTTCGTCACGCGGCCTGCGCACTCCACGAGAAGGTCGTCCGGGCGAAAGGCGCGCAGCAGGCCGCTGCCCGACACCGTGTGAAAGGGAACCAGACGGCAGCCCTCGTCCTCGCCGGGAATCAGCGCAGCGATCGCCGCGGCGTCGGCGACAATCACGGGAGCGCCCGAAAACGGCTCGGTAAGGCTGTTCCCCGTGTCGACGCGGGCGGTGAAGGCGACGCTTTTTCCCGCCCGCGAGGCGGTGACGCGGCACAGCAGCGTCTTCGGCTCCTCTCTGCCCGTGAGCCGCTGCAGCAGCCGCACGGCCCCGTAGGCCAGCACGGTGGCGGCGAGAAAGACAAGCGGGGAGAGATCAAAATAGACGACGGAGTTGCGGATCAGAATCCCCTGGGCCGAGGTCAGATACCAGAAGACGAGCAGAAAGCCGGCGAAGGCGAAGCTCACCAGGTAGAAGGCTGTCACGGTGCGCAGCAGCAGCTTCGGCGTGCGCACCGGAAAGGCTGCCAGCACGATGACGGCCGAGGCGGCCAGGCGGCACAGCAGGGCCAGCGCCTGGGGCATGGCCACAAGGATGGTGAGCGAATAGGCCGCCCCCACCGCCGCCCCCGCCAGCAGCCGGAGACGGCTCACCGGCAGCCGGAGGAATTTTCCCACGGCCAGGAGCAGAAAATAGTTGATGAACAGGTTCAGCCCGAGCAGCACATCCACGTACACCGTCCGCACCGTCGTCCCCCCTTACCCTTCCCTGCCGCCGTTTTTTGCGGCATCGCAGGGAAGCCGTCCCCCTTATTATAGAGGGAGAGGGAGCGAGGTTTCTGTCACAAAAAAGAGCCGCGCGCAAAATTGAGCGGGCTCCCCCGTTCTCCTCTGCGCGCGGCCCCTGCCGCTCAGCCGCCTATGTAGCGCGGCGGCCGTTGCCGGCATCCAGTCCGAAGCTGATGGACAAGGCCTCATCGACCTTCCCCATGCTGCCGGAATCCAGTCTTCCCATTCGCTCCTTGAGGCGATGCTTGTCGATGGTGCGCACCTGCTCGAGCAGGACAATGGAATCGCGGGACAGGCCCGTGGTCTGCGATTCGAGCAGGATGTGCGTGGGAAGCTTCGCCTTGCCCCGCTGGCTCGTGATCGCGGCGGCGATCACCGTGGGGCTGAAGCGGTTGCCCACATCGTTCTGGACGATGAGCACAGGGCGGACGCCGCCCTGCTCCGAGCCGACAACCGGGCTCAGATCGGCATAATAGATATCTCCTCTCCGAATGTTCACGATTTTCACGCTCCGCTGTGCAATAGATTCGTTCGAACGTATACTTATTTTTGTCTGTTCTCTTTTTGTTTATGCGGGCGGCGGATTCTTTTCCGTCCCCCGCTTCATACTATTACCGGCGGCGCGCAAATGACAATTTTCTCGTGCGGCAGAACGAAGCGCCGCCCGGAACCCGCGTGCTGCGGAGCCCGAACGGCGCTTTGTTCTGCCGCGTTACGGCTCATAATCATAAAACCGGGCCGTCAAGCCGATTTGCGGCACCGAGAGCTCCAGAAGCCGGCCGGTGGCCGGGTCGGCGCGCACGGTGTAGTCCGTCCCCTCGAGGCTGCCCTGGAAGGAATCGGCGGAAACGGAAGCGAGGGCGTTCTTGCGGTGGAGGTCGTCGAGATAGCGGTTGAGCCGCACGGCAAAGCAGCTCTCCGGCAGCGGGCAGTCCGCGCTCACCGACTCGAGGCCTGCGCACGTCTGGGAGAAAAACTCTCCCCGCCAGTGGTAGCCGACGAGGGACGTCTCAATCGTCACCACCCCGAGGCCCTGGCGCTCGACGCGGCAGTCGAACGTCTCCTCCCCATAGGTGACCGCGGCGCTGCAGCGAAACGTGAGCAAAAGCTCCTCCTGCGTCATTCCCCGCTCCGTGCAGCCCGCAAGGAGCAGGCCGAGGAGCAGGGAAAGCACGGCGAGCCATTTCCGCATGCCATCCCTCCCCCCGTGGGCGCGTCAGCGCCCGATTTCGAGAAACAGTCCGGGAAGCTCCGCTATCAGATCCCCGGGCAGCATCGCCGTCTGCGAAAGGCGGCCGGCACAGCGGTCTCCCGCCGTTCCGTGCAGCCACACAGCCGCGGCCGCGGCCTCCTCCGGCTTGCAGCCCTGGGCCAGCAGCGCGCCGATGAGGCCCGCCAGCACGTCGCCCGAGCCTCCCTTGGCCATGCCGGCGTTGCCCGTCAGGTTCACCCAGGCGTGGCCGGAGGGCGAGGCGACGATGGTGCCGGCCCCCTTGAGCACGAGCACCACGTTGTAGTCGCGGGCAAAGGAGCAGGCATACTCGAGGCGGTGCAGCTGGATCTCCTTGACGCTGCGGCCCGTCAGGCGGGCCATCTCGCCGGGGTGCGGCGTGAGCACCAGCGGAGCCCCGACTGTCTTCAGAATATCTATATTCCGCGCGAGGAGATTTATGCCGTCCGCGTCGATGATAATCGGCTTCTCCGCGCCCATGAGGCACTGCCGCAGCAGGGCCGACGCCTCCCGGCTCTGGCCGAGGCCGCAGCCGAGCACCATGGCGTCCGCCTTGGCGAGCGCCTCCGCCAGGGCCGTCTGGGCATCGGCGGCAAGCGCGCCGGAGGGGGCCCAGTCGAGGAGGGTGTAAACCGCCTCCTGCGCCGAAGCGGCGACGATGGGATAGATCGAGCGCGGCAGCACGGCGTTAACCAGGCCGGCCCCGCCGCGCAGAGCGGCCCGCACACACAGCGAGGCGGCTCCCGCCATGCCCTCGCTGCCGCACAGGCAGAGCAGGCGGCCGTAGTCGCCCTTGTTGCTCTCCGGGTTGCGCGGCTTCATCACACGGCGCACCAGGTCCGCGTCCGTCACCTCGAGCGGAGACTCCTGTGCGTTGACGAGCGCGAGATCGATGCCGATCGGCACCACCACGACCTGGCCGCAGCACCCCTTCGCGGGCTGGAGCAGATGGCCGTTCTTGAGCGTGGAGAAGGAGACGGTGTAGTCGGCCATCACACAGGGACCCTCCACCGCGCCGGTATCGCAGTTGACGCCGCTGGGCACGTCGAGGGCCAGCGTGACGCCGCGGCTGTCGGTCACGGCCCGGAAGACGGGCTCGAGAAACGCGGGAGCGCTGCCGTGGAAGCCGACGCCGTAGACCGCGTCGAGGATGAAGTCGGCCGACTCGATCATCGAGGGCAGATAGGCGGAGGCGTCCTCGTAGCGCAGGACCTTCACGCCGGTGTTGTCGAGCAGGCCGTACATGTGCCGGGCGTTGTCCGTGGCGGGCAGGCCATCGAGCAGCACCACAATCACCTGGGCGCCGCATTCGCTGAGACGGCGCGCCGCCACAAAGCCGTCGCCGCCGTTGTTGCCGCGGCCGCAGAGCACCACGCACCGCTTCTGCGCGAGGTCGTACTGCTTGCGCAGGAAGCGCACGGCGGCGCTGCCCGCGTTCTCCATCAGGTCGAGCAGCTTCGCGCCCGCCTGGACGGCCTTTTCCTCGAGATGGCGGGACTGTGCCGCGCCGAGAACTTTAATCATGGGTGGTTCCTCCTCTTGCGTTTGCCGTCGATCAGGGACAAAACCGCCGGCCGCCCGAAAACGGCGGCCGACGGTTCACTCTCCCTTTGATTCCGCTGCGACGACAACCGCAGCATATTGTTTGGTATGTGTCACGCTGACGGAAAACCGCCAGCCTCTCTCCTCGGCCAGGCGCAAAGCGCTGCCGCTCAGCGAGAGATAGGGGCGGCCGGAGGGCTCGCGCAGAAGCTGCACCTCCGTGAGAAGAAAGCCGCGCACGCCGGTGCCGAGCGCCTTGGAGAAGGCCTCCTTCGCGCAGAAGCAGGCCGCCGCGCTCTGCGGCGGAAAACCGCGGGCCGAGAGCTGCTCGAGCTCCTGCGGGCCGAAGACGCGGCTGCAAAAGCGGGGGCTTTCGAGCGACCGCCTGATGCGGTCAATCTCAAGCAGATCGATGCCGAGGGCGATCACTGCTCTGTGGGCTTGCGGCGCAGGGCTCCGGGGCCGAAGACCTCGAAGGCCAGCTGACGCGGCAGGAAGGGACGGATGGAGTCGATCACGCGCTCCTCCGGGCTGAAGACCACGAGGCAGAGGCCGCCGTATTTGGCGGAGCGAACCGTGATGTACCACGCTCCCTCGTCGGAGCCGTCCGGCTTGAGGGAAGCGAAGAACTTCTTGTCGTAGTGCTTCGACTGGTGATCGACGGCCTTGTACTTGCCCATCGCCTCGGCGTCCTTGACGTCGAAGGAGATCATGCGCTTGCGGCGCTGGCGGTTCACAATGCGGTCGATCGTCAGGTCGCCGTTCGTCACGCTGTACTCAAATTCGAGGTTGCGGGAGGTCACCAGCCAGTACATGCCGTAGCCGGCGGCGATGATCACGAGAAAACCGAACATCGGGATGACAAAGAGGCCGAGAAAACAAATCACGAGAAAGGCAAGCGACAGGCCGACGTACATCAGATAGTCCGTCCCGCTGTGCTTTCGCTGAATAATCTGCTCCACAAAAATGTCCTGATTCATAGCCTTCAGAATCCTCCGTGCATTAAAGTCAACGGCGGAGACGCCGTAATGTGCTTATTGTAGCACATCGCGCCCCACAATACAATTATTTTTCGATAAATTCACAGTTTATTCCCGCCCTGCCGCCCGTTTCCCGCGAAAACCGCGGAACGGCGCTCAGGGCTCCAGCCGCAGGACAAAGGCCGTTTTCTCCCCGCTGTCGAAGCCCGCCCTCCGGTAAAAGCGGAGCGTACTCTCCTCCCTGGAGCCCGTCATCAGCATCACCTTGTAGCAACCGGCCTCCCCAGCGAGCTCCCTGGCGCGGGCGAGACACGCTCCGGCCAGTCCTCTCCCCCGGCAGTCCGCCCGTGTAACGACGTTTTCAATCAGGGCGTACGGCCTCGCATCCCGCGTCAGGTTCGGGACAATCACGCAGTCGCAGGAGGAGAGGAGCTCCCCGTTCTCCTCGAAGACGAGAAGATGGCGGTTTTCGTCGCGCAGGATCGATTCCCACGTTTCATGAAGGCGATCGGAATCGTCGGGCACGCGCGTCTCATGCAGACTCAGATACAAACGCAGAAGGGCGGGAAGATCCTCTCTGCACGCTTCTCTCACCATCCGCGTGCCTCCTTATTCCTTCCCGTTCCAGCAGTAGGTGCAGAGCTTGCACGGCTCGATGCCGACGGAATCGATCAGATCGTCGAGGCGCTGGAACTGCAGGCTGGTGAAGTTCTGGTATTCGCGGATCTTGTCCACCATCTTTTTATAGCACGGGCTGTCGGGATCGGTGTAGGGAGCGACGCCCTCGCCGGCGGTGGGACGGCCCTCGAGGTCGTTAATCACGCGGCGGCCGAAGAGCTCCATGTCGGAATTGGAGCGGGAGAAATTGAGATATTTGCAGCCGTAGAGAATCGGCGGGCAGGCGGGGCGCACGTGGACAGCCTTCGCGCCGCTGCGGTAGAGGAATTCGGTCGTCTCGCGCAGCTGCGTGCCGCGGACGATGGAGTCGTCGATCAGAAGCAGGCTCTTGTTGCGGATGAAGGCCTCCACGGGGATGAGCTTCATGCGGGCGATGAGATCGCGCTGGGCCTGGCGCGGCGGCATGAACGAGCGCGGCCAGGTGGGCGTGTATTTGATGAACGGGCGGCCGAAGGTGATGCCGGAGCGGTTGGCGTAGCCGATGGCGTGGGCGGTGCCGGAATCCGGGACGCCGGCGACGAGATCGCAGTCTGCGTTGTCGCGCTCGGCAAGCTTCGCGCCGCAGTGGTAGCGCATTTCCTCCACGTTGACGCCCTCATAGGAGGAGGTCGGATAGCCGTAATAGACCCAGAGGAAGGTGCAGATCTTCATTTCCTTTCTCGGCTTGACGAGGCGCTCGACGCCGCTTGACGTGACGCGCACAATCTCGCCGGGACCAAGCTCCGCGAAGTGGTTGTAGCCGAGATTGACATAGGCGAAATTCTCGAACGAAACGCAGTAGGCCCCGTCCTTGCGGCCGATGGCGAGCGGCGTTCTGCCCCATCTGTCGCGGGAGGCATAGATGCCGTCCTTTGTCAGGATGAGGACGGACATGGAGCCGTCGACGCGCTCCTGCATATACTGCAGGCCCTCCTCAAGCGAATCCTTCTGGCTGATCAGAGCGGCCATGAGCTCGGAGGTGTTGATGCGGCTGCCGCTCATCTCGAGAAAATGCGTGCAGCCGTTCTCGTAGACGGAGCGGATGAGCTCCTCTGCGTTGTTGACCTTGCCGACCGTGGTGATGGCGAAGCTGCCGAGGTGGGACTGGACGAGGAGCGGCTGCGGGTCGCTGTCTGAAATGCAGCCGATGCCCATGTTGCCCTCGAGCTCCTCCACGTCGCGCTCAAACTTCGTGCGGAAGGGAGAGTTCTCAATGTTGTGAATCGCGCGGGAGAAGCCGTCCGGCCCGTAGACCGCCATGCCTCCGCGCTTTGTTCCCAGGTGAGAATGATAGTCCGTGCCGAAAAACAGATCCAGCACACAGCTTGTCTCCGATGCTACTCCGAAAATACCGCCCATGCAATCATTACCTCCGTTGTCTCGCGCCCGGTTGCCCCGGGACTCGGTGAGCCTGCGCGGAACCGCCGCTGCGGCGTTCCCGCGTCAATAACTGTTTTATTATATCACAAACCGTGCGGTCATTTACAGGGCGAGCGGGCAAAATGTTATCAGAATTTCTCCTCACAGCGTTTCGGAAATCTGTTCTCTTTGCGCTTTTTTCGCCGTTTTTCGAATGCGCTCCGCAAAAAAAGACAAAAAAGCCGATTCCCCGGTTGATGTTGCCCCGCCTTTTCTGTATACTAAAAAGAATAGCGCTGCGCGCCTTGCGGCCGCCGGCGTTCCTCCCGCGCGGGAGGGGCAAAGAAAATGGAGGGAGTCATTCGGTCTATGAAAAAGGAAAACCCATGGGCTCTGCTGCCCATCGCCGTGTTTCTCGTCGTGTTCATCGGCTGCGGCATTTTGTTTGAGGACTTTTACGCGATGCCGGCCATTGTCGGTTTTCTCATCGCGCTTGTCGTCGCCTTTCTGCAGAACCCCAAACGCAGCTTTGCGGAAAAGCTGTCCAGTGTGACGCAGAATATGGGCGAGGAAAACGTGATGATTATGTGCCTCGTCTTTGTGCTCGCGGGCGCGTTCTCCGGCGCGGTGAAGGCGGCGGGCGGCGTCGACAGCACCGTCAACTTCGGCCTTTCCATCCTGCCGCCGCAGATCGCCGTCGCGGGCCTCTTCCTCATCGGCTGCTTCATCTCCACGGCCATGGGAACCTCTGTGGGAACGATTGTGGCCCTCGCGCCGATCGCCGTGGGCATCAGCGAAAAGACGGGCATTGCGGGCGCGCTGTGCATGGGCGCCGTGGTGAGCGGAGCCATGTTCGGCGACAATCTCTCGATGATCTCCGACACCACCATCGCCGCCACCCGCACGCAGGGCTGCGAGATGAAGGACAAGTTCCGCGAGAATATCCGCATCGTGCTGCCCGCCGCCATTGTCTCGCTCATCCTCTTCCTCGTCTTCTCCGGCGGCGAATACCATGTGACGGGCGACCTCTCCTATAATCTGCTGCAGATCCTGCCCTACCTCGTCGTGCTGGTGGGCGCGCTGGCCGGCCTGAATGTGTTCCTGGTGCTCGTGCTCGGCACGGTGCTCTCCATCGTCATCGGCGTGGCGACGGGAGCCATCGCGCCGCAGGATATTTTCACCGTCATCGCCAACGGCCCGGACGGCGGAAGCGGCGTGACGAGCATGTACGATATCACGGTGATTTCGATCGTCGTCGCGGGCGTCATCGGCCTGGTGAAGGCGAACGGCGGCATCGACTTCGTGCTCGGCGCCATCAAGCGCCATGTCCACTCCCCCAAGGGCGCGCAGGTGGGCATCGCCGTGCTGAGCTCGCTCGTCGACATCTCCACGGCAAACAACACCATCGCCATCGTCATGTCCGGCCCAATCGCCAAGGATATCTCGCAGGAATACGGGATTCCGCCGCGCCGCACCGCCGCCCTGCTCGACATCTTCACCTCCGTGTGGCAGGACATCATCCCCTACGGCGCGCAGCTGCTCGCCGCGGCCACCGCCCTCGGCGTCACGCCGATTCATCTGCTGCCCTACCTGTTCTATCCGGTGCTGATGGGCGTTTCGGCGCTTTGCTTCATTCTGTTTGGGAAAGTGTCCGCAGCCCCAAAGAAAACCGCCGGGAACTGACGGGCAAGCTTTTCCCGTTCCCGTCCGCCGCCTCGAAAAAGCGCTTGACATTAACGAGGCTTTTATAGTATAGTGTTGTAAAATTACAGAACACAAAAGCTGAGATAAGAACCAGTACGCGTTTCGGAAATGCAGAGAGAGGGCGGTCGGTGCGAGCCCTTATGGAAGAGGCGCGGAACCCGTCTTTGAGCTGCAGGATGAAAACGCAGGAAATCCCGCCGGGCTCTCCCGTTACAGAGATATGGCATTGGAGTTTTTCCTGTGCCGGAAAGCGCGGAATTTTTCCGAACTTAGGTGGTACCACGGACTTGTTTTCAGTTCGCCCTAAGCTGGCATACAGCCGGCTTAGGGCGTTTTTGTGCTCGGAACGAAATACGGAGGTGTTTTCACATGAAGCTGGAAAAGCTTGTCGGAGAGCGTTTTCGGGAAAGACCGTCGGAATGTATCGCGGACAGCCACGCTCTGATGGTGCGCGGCGGCTATTTGAAATCCGTGACCAA
>CALWRP010000121.1 GCA_944383955.1 uncultured Clostridia bacterium | reverse complement strand
TCCCGGTGTTCCGGCGCAGCTTCCGGCATGTGCTGCTCTCGGTGGCCAGCATCTCCATGCTCTACCTGTGCTATGCCAGCAAGGACCCGGCGCAGATCTACAATATGTTCATCAGCGAGTATATCCGCCTCGGCGTGGCGAGCTACATCCGCCCGACCATGCCGGCGGTGGAGTGGGTGATCCTGGGGCTGTGCACGGTGTTTTTCGTCATCCTGGGCGGCTACCACACGGTGAAGTACACCAAGCTCAGCTACGATTCCGAGCGGCAGGACATGATTTTGCAGCGCAAGTTCGACACGGCGGGCATGGGGATCTCCGTCTTTGTGCACGGGGTGAAGAACCAGCTGCTCTCGAGCCGCGTGCTGCACAAGAAGCTGTCGCGGGCGCTGGGCGCCGACCCGCCGGACATGGAGGCGATCCGCCGCTGCGCCGCGCAGCTCAACGATCTCAACGAGGGCATGCTGCGCCGCATGGACGAGCTCTACCGGGCCGTGCGGGAGAGCAAGATCTCGCTCACGCCCATGCCCGCGGAGGAGCTGGTGCAGGCCGCGGTGGAGCGGTTCCACGGCAAGTATCCGGAGCAGGAGGTGCGGGTGGAGGTGCTCGCCCCGCGGCGCGTGCTGGCGGACGCCGGCCATCTGAGCGAGGCGCTGTGCAACCTGCTGGCCAACGGCTGCGAGGCCGCCCGCCGCCGGGAGGGCGCGGAGCCGCAGCTTACGCTGCGGGTGAGCGGAGAGCGCATGTGGACGGTGTTCGAGGTGCGGGACAACGGGGAGGGCATCCCCAGAGAGCTGCACAACAGGATCTTCGAACCGTTCTTCACCAGCAAGAATACCAACTACAACTGGGGCATGGGGCTCTACTATGTCCGCAGGATTGTCAAAAGTCACCTGGGAAAGCTTCGGCTGGAGAGCACGCCCGGAGAGGGCACCAGCTTCTTCCTGCTGCTTCCCCTGTATGACGCGAGGGAGAAAAGCGATGGATCGGATTCGGGTGATGGTGGCGGAGGACTTCCCGCTGCTGCGCGAGGACGTGGTGGACACCGTGGCCTCGCAGGAGGACATGGAGGTGGTGGGGCAGGCCGCCAGCGGGGCGGAGATTGTCCGCCTGGCGGAATCGACGCCGTGCGACGTGATTCTGATGGACATTGAGATGGAGACGATGGACGCGGGGATCCGCGCCGCGGAAGCCATCGTGGCCGCGCACCCGGCGGTCCGCATTCTGTTTCTCACCGCCCATGAGACGGATGAGATGATCACGAGCGGGATGGGCACGGGCGCGGTCGATTATGTGGTGAAGGGCTGCGAGGAGGAGACGCTGCTGCGCCACATCCGCCGGGCCAGCGAGGGCCGCGCGGAGCTCGACCCGCACGTGCAGGATACCGTGATGCAGGAGTACGCCCGCCTGCGCCGCAGCGAGCGCTCGCTCATCTTCTTCATCAACAACGTGGCGCGCCTGACGCCCGCGGAGCGCGAGCTCGTGCGCCTGCTGCTGCAGGATATGAAGGTGGCGGAGATCGCCCGCGAGCGGTGCGTGGAAATTGTCACCGTGAAAACGCAGATCAAGGGTCTGCTCAACAAGTTCGGCTGTTCACGCAGCAAGGAGATTGTGCAGATGATCCGGCAGATGCGCCTGGAGCATCTGTTCTGACGAATGAGGAGGAATTGTCATGCAATATTATCACATCCCCCCGCAGGAGCTGGGAAAGGACGCAAGGCTGCCGATCGTGAAGCTCGGCGATTCGGGCGAGGTGTTCTATGAGCTGGCCGCCGAGATGTGCGCCGTCATCCGCGAGCACAACGCGGCGGGAAAGAAGACGGTCTTCATCTGCCCGGTGGGGCCGGTGGGGCAGTATCCGATTTTTGTCCGTCTCGTCAACCGCGAGCGCCTCTCCCTGAAGAACTGCTGGTTCCTCAACATGGACGAATATCTGACCGACGACGGGGAGTGGATCGACGAGAGTAACCCGCTCTCCTTCCGCGGCTTCATGAACCGCGAGGTGTATGGGAGGATTGACCCCGAGCTGCTGATGCCGCCGGAGCAGCGCGTCTTCCCGGATCCGAAGGACCCCGGCCGCATGACGGCCCTGGTGGAGGAGCTTGGCGGTGTGGACGTCGCCTTCGGCGGCATCGGCATCACCGGCCACCTGGCCTTCAACGAGCCGCAGCCCGCCCTCACGCCGGAGGAATTTGCCCAGCTGCCCACCCGCACGCTGCGCATCGCCCCGGAGACGCGGGCGACCAACTGCGTGGGCGACCTCGGCGGCGCGCTGGAGGACATGCCCCACCTTTGCGTGACCATCGGCATGAAGGAGATCCTCTCCGCCCGAAAGCTGCGCCTGGCCGTTTTCCGCGACTGGCACCGCGCCGTGTGCCGCCGCGCCGCCTACGGCGAGGTGACGGCCGCCTTCCCGGCCACGCTGGCCCAGCGCCACCCGGACGCCGTGCTGTATGTGAACGCGAACGCGGCTCAGACCGCCTATTGACGGAGGGCCCCACATGGAACATTCCTTTTATCTGAAAAACGCGCGCCTGCTCTGCGAGGGCGCCTTCCGCCCCCTGGACGCGGTGGTGGAGAACGGGGTTATCACGGGGCTTTCGGCGGCTTATGCCAACCGCGGCGGCCTGCCGGAGCTCGACGGGCAGGGCATGCGCGTGCTGCCCGGCTTCCTCGATCTGCACACCCACGGGGCCGCGGGCGTCGACGTGAACGCCGCCGACGCCGAAGGCCTGCGGACGATCGGGCGCTTTTTCGCCTCGCAGGGCGTGACGGGCTGGCTGTGCTCCATCCTCACCGACACGCCGGAGCAGACGCTGTGGTGCATCGAGCAGGCGAGAAGCGTGATCGAGGGCGGACCCTACGACGGCGCGCCGCTGCTCGGCATCCACCTGGAGGGGCCGTGCCTGTGCTCGCAGTATAAGGGCGCGATGCCCGAGCATCTGCTGATGAAGCAGGCGGACGCCGGCTTCTTTGCCCGCTGCCAGCGGGCGGCGGGCGGCCATGTGCGCTATGTGACGCTCGCCCCGGAGAACGAGGGCGTGCCGGAGCTCATCCCCCAGCTGACGGCCATGGGGATGGTGTGCGCGATGGGCCACAGCGGGGCCGGCTACGACCGGGCCATGGAGTGCGTGGCCGCCGGCGTGCGCTCCACCACGCACCTGGGCAACGCCATGCGGCTGTTCCACCAGCACGATCCGGCCATTTTCGGCGCGGCGCTGGAGACGGACGTCTATGTGGAGGCCATCTGCGACGGCCGCCACCTGCACCCCGGCGCCGTCCGGCTCTATCTCAAGGCGAAGGGCTGGGAGCGCGTGCTGGCCGTGACGGATTCCATCATGGCGGCGGGACTGCCGGACGGGGCCTACAAGCTCGGCGTCAACGACGTCATTGTCGAGGACGGCGACGCCAAGCTTCCGAACGGCGTGCGCGCCGGCTCCACGCTGACGATGATCCGCGCGCTGCGCAACATCGCCGCCTTCACCGGCACGGAGCTCGGGCAGGCGGCCCGCCTGCTCACGGAAAATCCGGCCCGCCTGATGGGCTGGACGGGAAAGGGCGCCATCGCGCCGGGCCGCGACGCCGACCTCGTCTTCCTCGATGAGAACGCAGAGGCGGCCCGCACCGTCGCGCAGGGCCGCACCGTCTATCTGCGCGGCGACCGGTAAAGCAACACAGGCCTCCGCCGCGGCGGGGCCGTATCTGAAAAAAGGAGCGTGTCAATATGCCACTGGTATCTCTTCGACCCGTACTCGACGCCGCCATGGCCCACGGCTACGCGCAGGGCGCGTTCAACGTGAACGCCGTCGCGCAGGCACAGGCCGTCATCGGCGTGCATGAAATGTTCCGCTCGCCCGCCATTCTGCAGGGAGCGGATCTCGCCAACGCCTTCATGGGAGGCCGCACGGACTTCCAGAACGGCACGCTGGAGGACAAGAAAAAGGGCGCGAAAAACATCGCCGACGCGGTGAAGAAGTATGCCGTGGACAGCCCGATCCCGGTTGTCCTCCACCTCGACCACGGCCGCGACTACGACTCCTGCGTGGCGGCGATCGAGGGCGGCTACACCTCTGTGATGATCGACGGCTCGTCTCTGCCGTTTGAGCAGAATGTGGAGCTCACGCGCGAGGTCGTCCGCTATGCGCACGCGCGCGGCGTCTCCGTGGAGGGCGAGCTCGGCGTGCTGGCCGGCGTGGAGGATCACGTCTTCGCCGCCAACTCCACCTACACCAACCCGCTCTCCGCCGTGGAGTTCTTCCGCCGGACGGGCGTGGACGCGCTGGCGATCAGCTACGGCACCATGCACGGCGCGAGCAAGGGCAAGAACGTCAAGCTCCGCCGCGAGATCCCGATCGCCATCCGCGAGTGCATGAACCACGAGGGGCTGCACGGCGCGCTCGTCTCCCACGGCTCCTCCACCGTTCCGCAGTATATCGTGGACGAGATCAACGCCCTCGGCGGCGAGATCAAAAACGCCTACGGCATCTCCAAGGAGGAGCTCAAGGCCGCAATCCCCTGCGGTATCAGCAAGATCAACGTCGACACCGATATCCGCCTCGCCGTCACCCGCAACTTCCGCGAGCTGTTCCGCGATCATCCGGAGCTCCGTGAGGACCCGCGCATCGGCGGCGTGTGGGAGCTGCTCGACAAAAACCGCGCAGCCTTCGATCCCCGCGCCTTCCTGCCGCCGGTGATGGACACCGTGATGTACGGCACGGGCGACGACGGCACGATGGCCCTGCTCACCGACGCGATGCGCCGCGGCGTGCGCGAGGCCGTGGGCACGCTGATCGTGGAGTTCGGCAGCGTGGGCCGCGCCCCGCTGGTGGAGCTCGCGGGCCTGGAGGAGATGGCGGCGCGCTACGCAAAGGAGTGAACGGCATGGCAGAACGGATAACCCTCTCGTATACGGACAGCCGCCCGGCGCTCGCGCCCGGCGAGCTTGAGGCCAGGCTGAAGGCCGCCGCCCCGATTCTGGAGGAGGTCAAAGCCGGGGAGGAGCGCTACGCCGGCTCCCTGGGCTGGCTCTCTGTCGACGAATGCGCCGGGGAGGAGCGGCTCGACTTCCTGCTCGCCGAGGCGGCCCGCGTGCGCGGGATGGCCGACGCCTTTGTGGTGATCGGCATCGGCGGCTCGAACCAGGCCTCCCGCGCCGCCGTGAAGGCGCTGCGCCCGAAGGACGGCCCGGCGATCCTCTGGGCGGGGAACACCATCTCCGCCGCCGAGACGCGCCGCCTGCTCGGGGAGCTCGACGGCTACCGCTCGATCGTGATCGACTGCATCGCCAAGAACTTCGAGACGCTCGAGCCCGGCATCGCCTTCCGCGTGCTGCGCGCCTATCTCGAGGAGCGCTACGGCGTGGAGGAGGCCGCCCGGCGCATCTACGCCACCGGCACGCCCGGCTCCTCTCTGGACGCCCTGTGCCGCGAGAACGGCTACACCTTCCTCACCTTCCCCGAGCGCGTCGGCGGGCGCTATTCCGTCGGCACCGACGTCGGCCTCTTCCCGATGGCCGTGGCGGGCGTCGACGTGCGCGCCCTCGTGCAGGGCATGCGCGACATGCGCGGCCGCCTCTTCTCTGAGCCGGCACAGGACAACCTGGCCCTGCGCTACGCCTGCCTGCGCAACCTGTTCTATGAGCACGGCTACGCCCTGGAGATGCTGGCCTTCTTCGAGCCTCGCCTCTCCTATTTCTCGCGCTGGTGGGTGCAGGCCTTCGCGGAGAGCGAGGGCAAGGAGGGCAAGGCCCTCTATCCCGTGGCGGCGTGCAACTCCGAGGATCTGCACGCCACGGGCCAGTTCATCCAGCAGGGCAGCCCGATCCTCTTTGAGACCTTCCTCACGGTGGCCGACCCGGGCGCCTCCGTGGCGCTGCCGGCAGACCGGAAGGGAGACGGCTTCGATTATCTGACGGGCCGCGACTTCCGCGAGATCAACGACATCGCCTGCCGGGCCACCATGCAGGCCCACGCCGAGCGCGGGATTCCCTGCCTCGAGCTGCGCGTGCCCAAGCTCGACGCGCACACCATGGGCGAGCTGTTCTATTTCTTCCTCTTTGCCTGCTATCTGTCCTGCCGTGTGCTGGGCGTGAACCCGTTTGACCAGCCGGGCGTGGAAAATTACAAGGGCTACATGTTCAAAAATCTGGGAAAGCCGGGGGCGAACGCATGAAATATCTGTTTTTGAATCTGAAACGCTTTGATATTCCGGTGGAGCTCGGCGGCGTGAACCGCCTTGCTCCCGCGGCCGAGTGGGGCCCCGCCGTGGTGCGCGGCACGCAGGAGGGCCTTCTGCGCTATGACGCGGGGGAGGCGCGGTTTGTGGACTTCCTGCCCGAAGCGCACCTGATTTCCGCGAAGGCCGCGCTGTGCGAGGGAAGCCCGGTGAAGCTCGGCTGCCAGGGCGTCTACCGCGACGACACCGCCGTGGGCGGCAACTTCGGCGCGTTCACCACGAACCGCCCGGCGCACGCGGCGGCCGCGCTCGGCTGCTCCTGGACGCTGATCGGCCACTGCGAGGAGCGCGCCGACAAGGCGGGCGTGCTGGCCGAGGCCGGCGTGACGGATCCGGGCGCGGTGAACCGTCTTCTGAACCGCGAGTGCAGGGCGGCGCAGGCGGCGGGCCTCTCGGTGCTCTACTGCATCGGCGAGAAGAGCGAGGAGCAGGACGCCTGGCAGGAGGTGCTCGGCGCGCAGCTCGACGCCGGTCTCGACGGCCTGGACAAGAGCCGCGTAGTCATCGCCTATGAGCCGGTGTGGAGCATCGGCCCGGGCAAGACGCCCGCGGACAAGCCCTACATCGAGAAGATCGCCCGCTTTGTGAAGGAGCGCACCGGCGGCCTGCCGGTCGTCTACGGCGGCGGGCTGAAGACGGACAACGCGGCCATGCTGGCCTCCATCGCGGAGATCGACGGCGGCCTGATCGCGCTGACGCGCTTTTCCGGGGAGATCGGCTTCTATCCGGAGGAGTATCTCGACATCATCCGGCTCTATCTGGGGCACTGAGAAGGAGGAACACGATGAAGCTGAATTTTGAATACGGCAACGGCATGATGAGCGCCGAGCTGCCCGATACCACCGACGTTTTCATCCCCGGCGAGACGGTGCCCGATCCGCCCTGTCTCGAGCAGACCTGGGACGCGCTCTACGACGCGACGCTGCAGAGCATCCGCAATCCGATCGGCATGCCGCCGCTCGCGGAGCTGGCGCACAAGGGCAGCACCGTCGTCTTTGTCATCCCGGACATCGTCAAGGGCGGCAACCAGCCCACGAGCCACCGCAAGGTGGCGATCCGCGCCTGCCTCGACGAGCTCTACCGCGTGGGCGTGGAGAAGAAGGACATTCTGCTGCTCTTCTCGAACGGCCTGCACCCGCGCGCCACGGTGCCGGAGATGAAGACCATCCTGGGGCCGGAGCTCTTCTCCGAGTTCTATCCCTCCGGCCAGATCACGAGCCACGATTCCGAGGACTACGATCACCTCGTCGATCTCGGCTACACCGGGCAGGGCGACCACGTGATCATGAACAAGTACGTCTATGACGCGGACGTGGCGATCCTCATCGGCCACACGCAGGGCAACCCCTACGGCGGCTATTCCGGCGGCTACAAGCACTGCGCCACGGGCATCAGCCACTGGCGCAGCATCTCCGCCCACCATGTGCCGCAGGTCATGCACCGGCAGGATTTCGTGCCTGTCTCCACGAACAGCGAGATGCGCCGCAAGTTCGATCAGCAGGGCATGCTGATGGAGGAGAAGATGGGCAAGAGGTTCTTCTGCTGCGACGCGGTTCTCGACACGAAGTCGCGCCAAATTGAAATCAATTCCGGCTGGGCGAAGGAGATGCAGCCCGTCAGCTGGAAGACGGCGGACAAGCGCACCTATGTGCACTGGGCGGAGAAGAAGTACGACGTGGTCGTCTTCGGCATGCCGACCAATTTCCACTACGGCGCGGGCATGGGCACGAACCCGATCCAGATGATGCAGGCCCTCTCCGCGCAGGTGATCCGCCACAAGCGCGTGCTGGCCGACCACTGCGTGTTCATTGTCTCGAGCATCTGCGACGGCTGGTTCCACGACGAGCGCTGGCCGTATCTGCGCGAGCTGTGTGAGATGTTCCAGCACGACTCGATGAACATTCTGCCCGACATGAACCGCTACGGCGAGTATTTCGCCACGAATCAGGAGTACATCCGCAAATACCGCTTCGCGAACGCCTTCCATCCCTTCCACGGCTTCTCGATGATGAGCTGCGGCCATCTGGCGGAGGAGCACACGAGCGCCATCTACATCGTCGGCGCGCGCGAGCCGGGCATTGCCCGCGGCATGGGCCTCAAGACCCGCGCCACCTTCGAGGAGGCCCTCGAGGATGCGATGAAGAAGTATGTCGGACCCAACCCCAACATTCTCGCCCTGCCGCAGACCTTCACCACCGCCGCCGTCCACCTCTGCATGAAGGATCCCTCCCAGAACAGCCACACCCGCGACTCCGCCCCCGCCCACCCCTGCGGCGCCTAACCACCAGGCTGAGCCAGGCTGAGCCTGGACGCAATGGCCCGCGCGGAAGCTGGGCGGAGGACGCAGGCTCCGACGCGCGGGACGGGCCGGACATGCTCCCGGGGCGCAATGGCCCGCGCGGAAGCTGAGCGGAGGACCCAGGCTGAGCCTGGACGCAACAGCCCGCGCGGAAGCTGGGCGAAGGACGCAGGCTCCGAAGCGCGGGACCCAGGCTGAGCCTGGACGCAATGGCCCGCGCGGAAGCTGAGCGGAGAACACGAGCCTCAAAGCGCGGGACGGTCTGGACAGGCTCCCGGGGAAGAGTGTTCGCCGGGCGGTGAAGCGGAAGAGAGAAACTGAAAACAAAAAACAGGCCCCCTTGCGATATGGGATCGCGAGGGGGCCTTGCTGTTCGGAATCATTCTGTTTTTTGCTCACAAACGCCGGAGTTCCCTCCCAGGGCTCAGTCTGCGTGCGGGCGGGCGAAAACGGGGAGCTTTTCGCAGGCGAGCAGGGGAGCGTAGAGGGAGGGACGCCGCCAGGCGTCGCCGTGGACCTCGTGGGCGCGGTAGGCGCGCAGCTCCTCCAGCGGGAAGGAGGCCAGATAAATCCCTTCCGCTTCGCCCGCCTCGAGGACAAGCGTGTCGCGGCTGCCGGGCTCGCCGTCGCGGTAGGCGATGCCGTCGAAGGCGGTGGAGTGGCCGTTGCAGTCCGGCTGGCCGTGAGGGTAGTTGACGGTGGCAATGCCGATCATGTTCTCGAACGCGCGGGCGCGCAGCTGGGAGAGGCGGTTGATCTCCATCGGGCAGGCGTTGGGCACCAGCACAATCTCCGCCCCGCCGAGCATCAGCAGGCGGGCGCTCTCCGGGAACTCGCGGTCATAGCAGATCATCGCGCCGATCCGCACCTCGCCGCGGCCTGTGTCGAGGCAGGCCGTGGGGAAGCCGTCGCCGGGGGTCAGCCAGCGCTCCACGTCGAAGGCGCAGGTGTGGCACTTGGCGTAGGAGAGCACAAGCGCTCCGGTGCGGTCGAAGACGCGCAGGGCGTTGCGCGGGGCGGGATCGTACCGCTCGAGGAAGGTGACGCCAATGGCCATCGAGAGCGCGCGGGCCTCCTCCGCGAAAGCGGAGACGAAGGGCCCTTCGGCGTCGATCGCCTCGGCTGCGAGCTGCTCCGGGCTCTCCACGCGGTAGCCGTTGCTCCACATCTCCGGGAAGAGGGCCAGGTCAGCCCCCATCGCCGCCGCTCTGCGGCAGGCCTCGAGGCCCTTTTGCAAATTCTGTTCGAGGCTGCCGCAGGGCAGAAGCTGCAGCAGCGCCACACGAAATTCCTTCATGACGGTTCCTCCGTTTCTTGGGCAACACCGCATAATCCCAGGTGGTGTAGCGTGCCAAAAAATTTTTTGTGAGATGATCCAAAAAGCGCAGGCAATCCTTGCCGGATTGGCGAGCATTTTTGGAAAATATCACGGAAAATTTT
>CALWRP010000120.1 GCA_944383955.1 uncultured Clostridia bacterium | reverse complement strand
CCGTGCCTCGGCTTTCAGCCGAAGCACGGCGCTTTGCGCTATCTCCTGTTTTCGCGTGCCTGCGGCGCGCCACCACACTTCTTCCCTATTCCCTATTACTTCTTACTTTGAAAAATCTCCGGGCTGTCGAAGCGTTATTTTCCGGTGCCGTGCACCGTAAAATAATGCTTCGCACGCAAGTCACGGCCGCAGCCGTGACTTGCACGGCCTCGTCCTCCTGAGGGAGGTGGCAGGGCGTTAGCCCGTCGAAGCGTCGATTGACGGGACGCTGCCCGTCAATTGATGCTTCGGTCGCAAGCCATAGCTTGCGGACGGAGAGGAGTAAGCTGCCGTAACCGCGGCGGCGCTTCTGTGCGCTGCGCTCAAGCGAAGCCGTTCCCCTTCCGCGCAGGAAAAGAAACCACGCAGCCGCTGAAACGTCAATTTCCGGTGCAGAGCACCGCAAATTGATGTTTCAGACGCAAGTCACGGCGCAGCCGTGACTTGCACGGCCTCTCATTTCACAGTTACTTGCATCTCCCACAAAAAGCAAACGCGCCGTGCCCGGCATGCAGCCAGAGCACGGCGCTTTTTCTTTTTTGTTTGCGCGCTGCGCTTTACTTACCCAGCATCGAGAGAATCGCGGCCTTCGGTCTCGCGCCTACCGAGGAGGTCTTCACCTGGCCGTTCTCAAGGACGAGGAGCGTGGGAATGCTCATTACGCCGAACTGGGCCGCCAGCTCGGGCTGCTCGTCGACGTTCACCTTGCCCACCTTGTAGGTACCGTCGGACTCCTCCGCGATCTCGTCCACAATGGGGGAGACCATGCGGCAGGGGCCGCACCACGGAGCCCAGAAGTCCACCAGGACCGGAACAGAGGACTGGAGAGCCTCCGCTGCGAAATTTTCTTTTGTGAGTGTGATCAGTGCCATAGAAAGTTCCTCCTTTTGGTATAAAAAAGATATTTCATTACAACTTGTTTTGGATTCTCGCCTGTTCTGGTATCAGTATACCCCGTTTGGGAAAAAAGTTCCGTGATAAGGTCACCGAAGCCATGGGCCGCTGCGCATTCCGCGCGCAGCGCGGCTCGCGCCCGCCGAAAGCCGAGGGAGACGGTGGAAGCGCCCGGCCCGGCAGACCGCCGGGGCCAAAAAACTTTCCCAAACGGCGGCAGGACACGGCTTAATCCACGGCGGAGAGTGTGAAGGGCAGCGCGCCCGCCCGGCCCTGCAGCGATACGCCGCCCGCGAGCGTGGGGGAGAGATTCTGCGCCGGAGCGTAAACCGCGCCGGAGCCGAGATACAGCTCGAAGACCGCGTAGTCGGCGATGAGCAGCAGCGGCAGCGGCTTTCCCGCCTCGAAGGCAAGCGGCGTGTCGCCGAAGCGGCCCGTGCCCGCCTCCATGTCGAGCGTGAGCTCGCCGCCCGGGAACGCGGCGCGCACCTGGCCCGCATCCGCGGGGATCTCCGCCTGCAGCACCCAGGGGCCTTCGGGCGCGGCCGTGCCGGGCAGGGGGCGCATGGCCTCGAACAGCTCGCGGCACGGGTTCAGCCGCAGGGCGCAGCCCTCGCTGTCGCGCGCCAGGGTGAACTCCATGGGCACCGAGAGGACGCCGGTGAACGCACGCCCGGCGTTCGGCAGGCGCAGCCACGCCACAGAGAGCACGCGGCCCTCCTCGCGGGCAAAGGACTGCGCCGCGTAGCCGGTGCGGTTGGCGTAGGCTGTGCGGCGCTCCTGCTCCGGGGTGAAGCGGAAGCCGTCGAACGAGCCGACGAAATAGAAGCTGTCCGCGGACCAGAAAACCCACTTCTCCTCGCCGTCCACCGTCAGGGGGAAGAGATCGGGGCATTCCCACGCGCCGGGCAGCGTCAGGTGCTGCGTCTGCTCCCAGTGGATCAGATCCGTGGAGCGGAAGATGCCGTAATCGTTCTCCGAAAAATACAGGGCCATGATGTACGCGCCGGAGGCCTCGTGGCGGAAGACCTTCGGATCGCGGTTGGCGTGGGCGATGTTCGGCAGCAGCAGGCCGGGCTGCTTTTCCAGCGTTCTGCCGCCGTCCAGGCTGACGGCCAGGCGCTGGGTGAAGACGCCGTCGCGCGACCAGGGCGCCTGCGTGCCGCCCGCGCATGTGTAGTAAAACAGCAGCGCGCCGGGGCCGAATCCGGCGGCGTTCTCGTCGTCGCGCCAGCCGCTGCCGGAGAACATGGTGCCGTCCGCGTCCGGGAAGAGGACGATATCGCCGGGCGTCCAGTGCAGGAGATCGCGGCTCGAGGCCGAGCCCCAGTGCATCGGGCCCCACTCCACGCCGAAGGGGTGGTATTGACAGTACAGGCGGGCCTCGCCGTCGGAGAGGCGCACCAGGCCGTTCGGATCGTTGATCCAGCCGCTCTCCGCCGCGAAGTGGATCCGCGGACGGCCGGGCACGGGGGCGGGCCGTTCGTCCGCGAGCGTCACGCGCGCGAGCTCCTCGTCCGGAACGGCTCCGCACAGCAGCAGCGTGTCGCCGCGGTGGCGGCGCACCGGCACGGCGACGCAGTAGTCCGCCTCCTCGCCCTCGCGGGGCAGCGGCACCTCGAATTCATAGAGCTTCGTTTCCCTGTCCTTCTCGGAAAAGACCGTGAGCAGCTGGCGCTGCGCGCGAAGCCTCACGGGAAAGAGAAGGTAATCCTTTGTCACGGGAATGGTCAGCATCGGCAGGTTCCTCCTTTTCAGCCGCCCGCTGCGCGGCGTGCCCGCGGGGAGCTCCTTTTGCTCCTTTCCCGGGCGCGGCAGCGCGCGCAGACGTTTCCAGCTTCAGTATACCAGCGCCGCCGCGCTCCGTCAATGCGAATCTGCGCGGGAGCGCCTTGCGGGGGAGCGCGGGCCGGCCCGCCGCGAGAAGCGGGAGGCATAATCGCACCGCCCGCGCGGGAGCTCCCCCCGTATCCCTCTGCGCTCGCTTTTGGAGGCGGGGAAAAAGCCTGCGCCGCCCTGAGAAAAAACTGTGAACTTTGTTCAGAGCGGAGGCGCAATCCCGGTTTGAAAGCGAAAAGAATGTCAAAGACGGGCAAAGTGTTTGTAAAGTTCTCGTAAAGTCCGTTGACGCTTTGTTCACAAATTGGATATACTTAAAGCGTAGGAAAAGAATGTGTAAAAACAGAGTAAGGCAGATGGAGGCCCCGCGCATGGACGGCGGGGCGGGACAAGACCGATCTGCCGCGAACAAAACGGAGGGATACAATGTTTGATGTGAGTATTCTCCTCGGACTGCTGGGCGGCCTCGCGCTGTTCCTCTACGGCATGCAGATGATGAGCTCCGGCCTCGAGGCCGCGGCCGGCAACCGCATGAAGCAGATCCTCGAGCGCCTCACGGCGAACCGCTTCCTCGGCGTCCTTGTGGGCGCGGGCATCACGGCGGCGATTCAGTCCTCCTCTGCCACCACCGTCATGGTGGTCGGCTTCGTCAATTCCGGCATGATGACGCTGCGCCAGGCGGTGTGGATCATCATGGGCGCGAACATCGGCACCACCATCACCGGCCAGCTCATCGCCCTCGATATCGGCCAACTCGCCCCGCTCTTCGCCTTCGTGGGCGTGGCTCTGATCGTCTTCTTCAAGAAGCCCCAGGTGCACCACTACGGCAGCATCCTCGCCGGTCTCGGCGTGCTCTTCATCGGCATGGAGATGATGAGCTCCTCCATGGAGCCGCTGCGCGAGTGGCCCGCCTTTGTCAACCTTGTGGGCACCTTCTCCAATCCGCTTGTCGGCATCCTCGCCGGCGCGCTCTTCACGGCAGTCATCCAGTCCTCCTCCGCCTCCGTCGGTATTCTGCAGGCCCTCGCCGTCGGCGGTGTGGTGGGCATTGATTCCGCCGTCTACGTCCTCTTCGGCCAGAACATCGGCACCTGCATCACCGCTCTGCTGGCCTCTGTGGGCACCTCCCGCAACGCCAAGCGCACCACCATCATTCACCTGATGTTCAACATCTTCGGCACCGTGCTCTTCACCATCATCTGCATGACGACGCCGTTCACCGAGCTCGTCGCCTCTCTCACCCCCGGCAGCCCGGATTCCCAGATCGCGAACATGCACACCCTCTTCAACATCGTCACCACCCTCATTCTCCTGCCCGCCGGCACGCTCATGGTGAAGATCGCCATGCGCATTCTGCCCGATCGCGCGGAGAGCGAGGAGGAGGGCATGCACCTCGCCTATCTCGTGCCCGGCCCGGCCCTCACCCGCCAGGAGCACCCGATCGGCTTCTCCGCCATGTATGTCAACCAGCTGCGCCAGGAGATCAACCGCATGCTCGGCATGGCCCGGCAGAATGTCGACATTGCCTTTGAGGCAGTCCTCGCCGCCGATCCCAAGTATCTTGAGAAGGCCGAGGAGACGGAGGAATACCTCGATTTCCTCAACCGCGAGATCTGCCGCTATATCTCAGACGTGATCGTCAACGAGTCCAACGAGCAGGATTCCACCGCCATCAGCGCCTATTATCTTATCTCCGGCAACATTGAACGCATCGGCGATCACGCCATCAACATCTGCGAGTATACCCAGCTGCTGAAAAAGAAGAACATCCGCTTCTCCGAGGAGGCCGCCGCCGAGCTGCGCGGCATGCAGAACGTCTGCCTCGAGGCCATCGACCTGCTTTCCTCCGATCCCGGCGTCGACGCCGACCGCTGGCTCGATCGCGTGGCCGCCTTTGAACAGAAAATCGACGACATGACGAGCGAGTTCCGCGATTGCCAGCTCGACCGCATGCGCCGCGGCGCCTGCACCGACGAGGGCGGCATCATCTTCTCCGAGCTCCTCACCGACTTCGAACGCATCGGCGACCACGTCCTCAACATCGCCCAACAGCGCGTCCGCGCCCCCGCCTGACCCCGGCCCTGCGGGCGGCATTTCGCGCATGCAGCCTCCGGCTGCTCACCTTGGTGCAAGAAATCGACCCCCTTGCTTACGCCCTCACGGGCCCGCAAGGGGGTCTTGCTTTGCGCCCGCGGCCCTGCGGGCAGCATTTCGCGCACGCCGCATTCCGCGGCGAACCTTGGTGCGGGAAATTCTCTGCGCGCCCGCGATGCTGCTTATGCGGAAGAGGCGGCGTTATGTATGGGTCGCGAATTGCGATAGAATTTGAGGGGAACGGCGCGGCTGCGGCCGCGCGAAGTAATAAGGAATAAGGAATAGGGAAGAAGCAGCGCGCTGCCGCGCGAGGGAAGAAGGAAGAGGGAATAGGGAAGAAGTGTGGTGGCGCGGCGCAGCCGCGCGAAATAATAGAGGGAACGGTTTCGCTTGAGCGCAGCGCACAGAAGCGCCGAGGCGCCTTTGAGGCAGCCGAGGAAAGCTTATCCGTTTTCCGAAAGCGAGTTTATATCTGAATTCCCTTTGGCAGCGCGCTGCTAACCTAACTCCCTCCGTCACTTTGCCTGTTGCGACAGGCAAAGTGCCACCTCCCTCAGGAGGGAGGCTTGGTTACGGCTCAGCTTTGGCTTGAGTGGATCGCTGAGCTCCGGGTCCGCCGTAACTTCGCCTCCCCCCCCGGGGGCGCTCGCGCGCCGAGGCGGCGCGGTGCCGCAGGGGGGCAGCTCCCGGAAGCGCCGAGGCGCCTTTGAGGCAGCGCGCTGCCAGCCTCCCTCAAAC
>CALWRP010000119.1 GCA_944383955.1 uncultured Clostridia bacterium | reverse complement strand
AGCGCGTCGGAGACGGGAGCGGGGCTCGCGATGTCGACGCCGGCCCCGCGCAGCAGGCTGACCGGGTCTGCGGAGCAGCCGCCGGAGAGGAAGCGCAGATAATCGTCCACGGCGGGCTTGCCCTCGCGCAGGATGCGCTGCGAGAGCGCGATGGCGCAGGAGAAGCCGGTGGCGTACTGGTACACGTAGAAGTTATAGTAGAAATGCGGGATGCGCGCCCACTCGAGGGCGATCTCCGGGTCGGGCTCGATATCCTCGCCGTAGTACTGGCGGTTGAGCTCGGCATACTTTTCGCACAGGGCCTCGGCGGTGAGGGCCTCGCCCTTTCTCGTCTGCTCGCTGCACCAGAGCTCGAACTCCGCGAACATGGTCTGGCGGTAGAGCGTGGTGCGGAACTGCTCGAGGAAGTGGTTGATGAGATAGGCGCGGCGGCGCGGCTCCTTCGTCTGGCCGAGGAGATACTGCATGAGCAGGGCCTCGTTGCAGGTGGAGGCGACCTCCGCGACGAAGATCACGTAGTCCGCATAGGTGACGGTCTGCGTGTGGTTCGAGAGGTAGGAGTGCAGGGCGTGGCCCATCTCGTGCACGAGGGTGAACACGTCGTCGAGCGTGTCGGTATAGTTGAGCAGGACGAAGGGATGCACGCCGAACACGCCCGCGGAGTAAGCGCCGGAGCGCTTGCCCTGGTTTTCGTAGACGTCGATCCAGCGGTTCGAGAAGCCCTCCTCGAGGATGCGCAGATAGTCTCCGCCCAGCGGCGCGAGGGCCTTGCGCGCGAGCTCCTTGCCCTCCTCAAACGAGACCTTCATGTCCTCGTCGGCGACGATCGGAGTGTAGAGATCGTAGTAGTGCAGCTTGTCGACGCCGAGCAGGCGCTTGCGCAGACGCACATAGCGGTGCATGGCGGGGAAATTGTCGTGGACGGCCTTGATGAGATTGTGGTAGATCTCCACCGGGGCCTCCGTCTCGTCGAGCGCGGCGTGCAGCGCCGAGGGATAGCGGCGGGCGTTGGCGAAGAACTGCAGCTGCTTCATCTGCGCGCTCAGAACGGCGGAGGAGGTGTTCCGGAACTGGCCGTAGACGCCGTAGACGGAGCGGAACGCGGACTCGCGCAGCGTGCGATCGGGCGACATCATCAGCGAGATGAAGGTGCCGTGCGTAACCGGGTGGGAATTGCCCTCGCTGTCCACAGCGTCCGGGTAGGTCATGTCGGCATCGTTGAGCATGGAGAAGATCTCGTCCGGAGCCTGGCCGAGCTGGCTGGCGGCGGCGAGCAGGGCCTCGCACTCGCCCGAAAGCGTGTGCTCCTTCTTGCGGCGCACGCGCGTGAGGGCGAGGCGGTAGTGCTCGAGGCCCTCCTCCTCGCGGTAGAAGGACTCATACTTCTCATCGTCGGCGGCGAGCAGCTCCGGGGTGAAGAAGGCGGTGGCCTTGCTCAGCTCAACGAGGAAGTTCTGCGTCTGGGCGCTCATCTCCTGATAGACAGGGTTGCGCGTATCCTCGTCCGCGCGGCGGAAGGCGTAGGAGATCAGCTTGTCGCCGGCGCGGTTCACGTCGTCGGTAAGGCGCATGTAGGAGAGCAGCGTGGCCGCGCTCTCGCACAGGCGGCCCCGGTAGGAGGCGAGCTCCTGGGCCAGGCCGCGCATGCGGGACAGCTCCGCTCTCCAGGCGTCGTCGCTCTCAAACATATCGGTGACGGCCCAGGTGAAGCGCGGATCCGCCTCTGCACGGGTGGGAATGGTGTTCTGCATGGTGCAAGACTCCTTTATAATATAATTATTTTATTCTGTGAGCTTCTCTTCCGCCGCGCGCAGCTTGAGGGCGCGCAGCTGTTCCTTCTGCTCCGGGGTGATCCGGCGGCTCTCGATCGCCTTCTGAATGCCCTTGTTGTGCGTCCACACGGGGAGGCGGCGTTCCGTGAAATAGGGCAGAATCTCCTCATAGCGTTTCGCGAGGGCGGTGGCAAAATACCAAGCGACCATCATGTTGACATAATATTCCTCACTGCGCACCTGCGCGGCCCATTCGGCGTATTCCGGCCGGAACGCCTCGTCGAGATAGAGGCTCATGAGCATATTGAGGGCGAAGCGCACGGTATAGGGCCGGTCGCTTTGCAGCCAGGCGTGAAGCTGGGCGGGCAGAGGCTCCGGGCGTCTTGAGAAGGCGCGGGGATGGAGAATGTCGCAGGCCGCCCAATTATCGAGATAGGGCAGGAAGGTTTGCAGCGCGTCGACCGTCTGCTCGTAGCCGCGCATGGCGGCGATCAGAAGGCCGTGCAGGCAATTCTCCTCATAATAGGCGTGGGGCAGCTCGCGCAGGAAGCGGGCGGACGCTTCGGTGCCGGAGAGCTCGCGGGCATAGGAGCGCAGGAGCGGGACACGAACGCCGATCACGGTTTTGGGGTCGACTGTGGGCATGAGCCGGGACTGGAACGCGGCATACTCCTCGTCGCGCAGGGCGAAGAGATGGGCGCGGATCGCCTCGGCGGCTCGGTTGAGCATGAGAAAGCCTCCTCTCGGGAACAGGAAAGGCCGGAGCGAGTGCGAAACCGCCTGCTCCGGCGGGCGTATGCCTTCTATTATACACACTTCCCGCAAAAAAACCACCCCCCCGCGTCCGAAAGCGCAAAAATGCCGCGGCGCACTCCGGCACTTTCCCTCACGCAGCCCTCTCCCCTCCCGCACCGAGCCGCAGCGTCTCCGGGGAGGAAACGCCGCGGCGGTATCGAAAAAGCGGGTTACAGCGGGAAACCGGCCAGGGCCATGCCCTGCTCCACCACAAAGACGGCCGCCGTCGCGCCAAGGGCGACGGTGAGCAGCCCCTTGTCCTTGTAGGCAAGCAGGATGGCGACGAGCAGCCCCGCCGCCGCGCTCCACCCGCTGGCCGTCGAGGAGAGAATCGCCGGGAAGGTCATTGCGGAGAGGACGGCATACGGCACATAGGCCAGAAACGACTGAATGAACTGATTCGTGATCTTCCTGCGGAACACCACGAGCGGCAGCATGCGCACCACATAGGTGACGAGCGCCATGATCAGCACGCCGGTGAGCACATAGGTGTAGTTGATCATGTCTGCGCCTCCTTTGCCACGGGATAGCGAAGGGCCGCGAGCGCGGAGGCCGCGACGGCGCAGATGATGATCACCCAGCCGCTCGAGAGGAGATTGAGCCCGGGCGTGAAGGTGAACAGGCACGAGAGCGCGCCCGCGAGCAGCACCACGCGCAGGATCGGCTTGGACGTGCGCGAGGGCGGAATGATGATCGCGATGAACATGCCGTAGATGGCGATGCCGAGCGCGCTGCGCAGCGATTCGGGGAGAATGCCCGTGGCCGCCGCGCCGAGGAAGGTGCCGAGCGCCCAGCCGAAATACGGCGTAAAAATAAGCCCCGAGAGGTAGCGGGCGTTGATCTCGCCCTTCTGCTGCATGGCGACGGCGAAAATCTCATCCGTCACGCCGAAGGAGAGCACCCAGCGCTGCAGGTTCGTCATGGCCGCGTCGACCTTCTGCGAGAGCGAGAGCGACATGAGCATATAGCGGATGTTGATGACAAACGTCGTCACGGCAATCTCGATGTACATGCCGCCCGAGAGGATCAGGGCCGTGCCCGCCACCTGCCCCGCGGAGGTCAGGTTCGTCATGGAGATGAGCAGCGCCACCCAGACGGGCAGGCCGCCCTGCGTCGCCATCATGCCGAAGGCGAAGGAGACGCTGATATAGCCGAGACAGATCGGCAGGCCGTCTTTCAGGCCCTTGCGGAAGGTAAGCTGTTCTGACATGATTTTCAGTCCCCGGCAAAAGCAAGCCCGGCGGCGCAAAAGCCTCCGGGCTGCCCGTGTTTTTTCAGATAGGAGAAACGGCCTTACAGCGACTCGCAGACGAGAGCGCCCATCTCCGCGCAGGAGACGAGGGGCATGCCCTCGGTGCAGATATCGGCGGTGCGGCCCTTTTCGAGCGCCTTCGAGACGGCGGCCTCAATCGCGTCCGCGGCCTCGGCCTCGCCGAGGGAGTACCGCAGCATCATCGCGGCGGAGAGGATGGTGGCGAGCGGGTTGGCCTTGCCGGTGCCGGCGATATCCGGGGCGGAGCCGTGGATCGGCTCATAGAGGCCGGATTTGCCGCCGCTCAGGCTGGCGCTCGCGAGCATGCCGATGCTGCCGCTGATCATGGAGGCCTCGTCGGAGAGAATGTCGCCGAAGATGTTCGAGGTGACGATCACGTCGAACTGGCCGGGATTGCGCACGAGCTGCATCGCGCAGTTGTCCACATACATGTGGGAGAGCTCCACGTCCGGGAACTCCTCGTCGCGGATGCGGGTGACGGTGGCGCGCCACAGGCGGGAGCTCTCGAGCACGTTCGCCTTGTCGACGCTGCACACGCGGCTCTTTCTCTTTCTGGCCATCTCGAAGGCCACGCGGGCGATGCGCTCAATCTCCGGCACGGAGTACTGCTCCGTGTCGTAGGCCGCCTCGGCCCCGTCCACCGTGCGGCGGCCGCGCTCGCCGAAGTAGATGCCGCCCGTCAGCTCGCGCACCACGAGGATATCCAGGCCCTCGCCGATGATCTCCGGGCGCAGCGGGGAAGCGCCGCGCAGCTGCGGGAAAATCACGGCCGGGCGCAGGTTCGCAAAGAGGCCGAGCGCCCCGCGGATGCCGAGCAGGCCCTTCTCCGGGCGGCGGTCGCCGGGCACATTGTCCCACTTCGGGCCGCCGACGGCGCCGAGCAGCGTGGAGTCCGCCGCCCTGCAGACGTCGATCGTCTCCTGCGGCAGCGGCACGCCCGTCTCGTCGATGGCGCAGCCGCCCAGCAGGGCGTACTGATAGTTCATGGAAAAGCCGAATTTCTCCCCGGCCTTGTCGAGGACGCGGATCGCCTCGTTGACAATCTCGGGGCCGATGCCGTCGCCCTTTAAGACGGCGATGTTGTATGTTCTCATGCGGATACCCTCCCGTTACTGCTTTTTCTGTTCGCCGGTCGCGCGGTTGATCGCGCAGATGATGCCCTTGATGGAGGCGAGGCTGATGTTGCCGTCCATACCCACGCCGAAGAATCTCTCTCCCGCCTTGTTCTTGAGCTGGATATAGGAGAGCGCCTTCGAGTCCGCGCCCTCGCCGACGGCGTGCTCGCTGTAGGAGACGAACGCGAAGTCGGTGATGCCGACGGAGCGCAGCGCCTTGAAGAAGGCGTCGATGGGGCCGTTGCCGCGGCCGCTGATTAAGTGGTCCACATGGCGGAAGCGGAGGTTGCCCTCGAAGTGCACGACGGTCTCGTCGCTCTCGGCCTCGTTCTCCTCGTAGAGCTTATACTGCTTGAGGTTGTAGGGGTACTTGATCTCGAGATACTCGCGGCGGAAGATATCGAAGATTTCCGTCGGCTGCAGCTCGCGCCCGGCCTCGTCGCAGGCGTGCTTGACGAGCGCGCCGAACTCCGGGTGCATGGCCTTGGGCAGCTCGTAGCCGAAGCTCTGCTGCATGACGAAGGCCGCGCCGCCCTTGCCGGACTGGCTGTTGATGCGGATAATTGGTTCGTATTTTCTGCCCACGTCCGCGGGATCGATCGGCAGGTACGGCACCTCCCAGTACGGGCTGTCGCTGTCCTGCATATACTTGACGCCCTTGCTGATGGCGTCCTGGTGCGAGCCGGAGAAGGCGGTGAAGACGAGATCGCCCGCGTAGGGATAGCGCGGCGGGACGGTCATTCGCGTGCACTTCTCGTAGATCTCGCGGATGCGGCGCAGATCGGAGAAATCGAGCTGCGGATCGACGCCCTGAGAATACATGTTGAGCGCCACGTTCATGATATCGGCGTTGCCGGTGCGCTCGCCGTTGCCGAACAGCGTGCCCTCCACGCGCTCCGCGCCCGCGAGGATGCCGAGCTCGGTGGCGGCGGTGCCGGTGCCGCGGTCGTTGTGCGGGTGCAGGCTGATGATCGCGCAGTCGCGGTTCTTCAGGTGGCGGCAGAAATACTCGATCTGGTCGGCGTGGTGGTTCGGGGTGGACATCTCCACGGTGTTCGGGAGATTGAGGATCACCTTGTTCTCCGGCGTCGCGCCGAGCGTCTCGAGCACCTTCTCGCAGATGAGCACGGCGTTGTCGATCTCCGTGCCGGAGAAGCTCTCGGGCGAATACTCATAGCGGATATTCGCGCCGGCGCGGGCCACCTCCTTCTCCGTCAGCTCGCGCACAAGCTTCGCGCCCTCGACGGCGATATCGATGACGCCCTGCATGTCGGTCTTGAACACGACCTTGCGCTGCAGCGTGGAGGTGGAGTTATAGAAATGGACGATGACGTTCTTCGCGCCGTCGATGGCCTCGAACGTCTTCTGGATCAGGTGCGGGCGGCACTGCACGAGCACCTGGATCGTCACGTCGTCGGGAATGAGATTGCGCTCGATCAGGGCGCGGCAGATCTCGTATTCCGTCTCGGAGGCCGAGGGGAAACCGATCTCGATCTCTTTAAAGCCGATCTCCACCAGCGTTTTGAAGAACAAGAGCTTCTCCTCGAGGTTCATCGGGTCAATGAGCGCCTGGTTGCCGTCGCGCAGATCGACGCTGCACCAAATCGGCGCTTTCGTGATCACCTTGTCGGGCCAGGTGCGGTCCGGCAGGGGCACGGGGGAAAACGGAATGTACTTTTTACAGCCTTTGTTCAACATCGCAATAACCTCCTGTCTCTCTTGAGAGGCGGGACAAAAAAAGCCCCGAACTCTCGTGATGAAAGCTCGGGGCGAATGATTTCATCCGCGGTACCACCCAAATTCAGCGCGCTGCGCGCGCCCTCAGACCTCTCCATGAAGATCTTGGCCTGTAACGCTGCCTCTGCGTCCGGCCCTACGCTGCCGCATCGGACCGGCGGCTCCGGGATGAGCTATCCACGCTGACAAAGCCGCCGGCTCGCACCATCCGCCGGTTCTCTGAGGGCCTTTGGGAGCGTCTTGTTCCCTTCAACGCCTTTGTTGGCTGTGAAATTTTGTATGGAACCTATTATAGCGCCGCGGCGCGCCGTTTGTCAAGGCCATGTTTGCGGATTTGCGCCCGTGCGCCGCGGATTTGCGCGCTTTTGCCCGGCGGGGAGGCCCCGGCCGGGCGGCGGAGCAGGGCTCAGAAATTCGCGCCGTTCCAGCCCCACTGGTCCGTCGCGAGATAGCGCACGTAGACGTGATCGGCCGCGATGCCGAGCACCTCCTGCGCGAGCGCGCAGAGGCGGGCCGTGAGCTTGCCGCAGGCTGCGTCCGGCGCGCCGCCATAGAGGTCGACTGCGATGAAGGCGACCGGCTCGTCCGCCTTGCCGCGGAAGGCCATGCGCGTTTCGGACTCGAAAGAGAGCATCAGCCAGCTCTCGCTCTTGCCGGGGATGAGAGCAATCGCCTCGCCCAGCGCGGCGCGGAGCGTCTCCTCCTGCGAAGAAGAAATGGCGGCGTTCGTTTTCCACTGAATACAGGGCACGGGAAATCAGTCCTTTCCATAATGGTAAACTTTGTGCCTCTTATTATAGCATGGAAGCAGACGGAAAGAAAGAAGTGTGTCGGCGGACCAAAGTGCCGTGAGACGCTCTTTTTAGGCAACACCGCATAATCCCAGGTGGTGTAGCGTGCCAAAAAATTTTTTGTGAGATGATCCAAAAAGCGCAGGCAATCCTTGCCGGATTGGCGAGCATTTTTGGAAAATATCACGGAAAATTTT
>CALWRP010000118.1 GCA_944383955.1 uncultured Clostridia bacterium | reverse complement strand
GCCGACCCGGAGGTCCGCACCGTGCTGCTGGCCGTGCCGAACAACTTTCACAAGCCGCTCTCCATCCAGGCCATGCGCGCGGGCAAGAACGTCATCTGCGAGAAGCCGGTGATGCTCAACGCAGCTGAGCTCGAGGAGGTCATCGCCGTCTCGAAGGAGACGGGCCGGCAGTTCTCCGTGCACCAGAACCGCCGCTGGGACAAGGATTTTCTCATTGTCAAGACGCTGATCGAGAACGGCACCATCGGCAAGCCCTTCTACATCGAGTCCCGCGTGCAGGGCAGCAAGGGCATCCCCGGCGACTGGCGCTGCGTGGCCGAGGCCGGCGGCGGCATGCTGCTCGACTGGGGCGTGCATCTCATCGATCAGCTCATGTACCTTGTCGACAGCCCCGTCACGGAGGTGTACGCGCACCTGCTCTCCGTCAAATTCCCCGGCGTCGACGATAACTTCAAGCTCCTCATGCGCTTTGAAAACGGCCTGTCCGCCCTCGTGGAGGTGGACACCTACACCTTCATCAATCTGCCGCGCTGGCATGTCTCCGGCGACAGCGGCACCGCGCAGGTGGACGACTTCTCCTGCACCGGCCGCATTGTGCGCGCGAAGACGGAGGAGATGCGCTGGGAGGCCGGCATTGTCTACACCGTGGCCGGACCCACCCGCACGATGGCTCCGCGCCCGAAGGAGAGCCTGGAGGAGCTGCCGCTGCCCGAGCTCGAGAGCGATGCCCGCGACTACTACCGCAACTTCCGCGACGCCGACGAGGGCAAGGCCCCGCTGGCCGTCACCCCGGAGCAGGCGCTGCGCGTGATGCGCGTGATCGACGCGGTGTTCGAGTCCGCAAAGAAGGGCTGCTCCGTTTCGCTTCACATCTGATTCGCTTTCCGCCGTCTGCGCGGCGGTTCTCAGCTTATTTTTTGGAAAAGGAGTTGTCAGGCACCATGAAAAAGTTCCCCATTGCGCTCCAGCTCTACTCTGTGCGCGACGATCTGGAGAAGGATTTCGAGGGCACCCTGGAAAAAGTCAAGGCGCTCGGCTATGACGGCGTGGAGTTTGCCGGCCTGTATGGAAAATCCCCGGACGAGGTGAAGGCCCTGTGCGAAAAGCACGGCCTTGTGCCGATCTCCGCCCATGTCCCGTTCGTCGACATGATGGCAGACCCGGAGAAGGTGCTCGGCGACTATGCCGCCATCGGCTGCCGCTTTGTCGCCATCCCCTATCTGACGGAGGAGTACCGCCCCGGCACCGAGGGCTTCCAGAAGACCATCGAGGGCGCGCGCGTGCTCGGCGAGACGGCGAAGAAGCTCGGCATGACGCTGCTGTACCACAACCACGATTTTGAGTTCGCGAAGATCGACGGCAAATATGCCCTCGACGTGCTCTATGATACCGTTCCCGCCGATCTGCTGCAGACGGAGCTCGACACGTGCTGGGTGAACGTCGGCGGCGAAAACCCGGCCGCCTATGTGCGCAAGTATGCGGGCCGCGCGCCGGTCGTCCACCTCAAGGATTTCTTCCTCGAGGGCGAGAAGCCGGAGCAGATGTATGAGCTGATCGGCATCGCCTCTGAGAAGAAGGAGGAAAAGAAAACCTTCGAGTTCCGCCCGCTGGGCAAGGGATTGCAGGACTTCCCCTCCATTCTGGCCGCCGCGGAGGACGCCGGGGCTGAATGGGTCGTCGTCGAGCAGGACGCCCCGAGCATGGAGAAGACGCCGATGGAGTGCGCCGAGATCAGCATCAACTACCTGAACACCCTGATGTAAGGGATTGAGAAAGAGAGGAATCGCATCATGTCCGACACTGTTCTGAACCAGTTCACCCCTCCCGCCGAGGAGGCGGAGCTCGACGTCTCCCGCAAGCTGAAGATCGGCATCAGCGGCACCGGCGGGATCGCCGAGGCTCACATTGAGAGCTACAAGCAGATGCCCGACGTCGAGATCGTCGCGGCCGCCGACCTCATCCCCGGCAAGGCCGAGAAGTTCTTCAAGCGCTACGGTGTGGAGGGCGTCCGCCTGTATCCCGACCACAAGGCCATGCTCGACGCCGAGGCGGAGAACCTTGACGCGGTGAGCATCTGCACTTACAACGCCACGCATGCCGAGTGCACCATCTACGCGCTGCAGAAGGGCGTCAATGTGCTCCTCGAGAAGCCGATGTGCGTCACCATGGAGGAGGCCGAGGCCATCTGCAGAGCTGAGAAGGAGAGCGGCAAGCTCCTCTCGATCGGCTTCCAGCCGCGCATGGACGACAACATGAAGATGATCAAGAAGATCGTCGAGTCCGGCGAGCTGGGCAAAATCTACTACATCCAGACCGGCGGCGGCCGCCGCCGCGGCATCCCGAACAGCACCTTCATTGAGAAGAAGACCGCCGGCATCGGCGCGCTCGGCGATATCGGCTGCTACTCTCTGGACATGGTGCTCAACGCCATCGGCTACCCGAAGCCGCTGACCGTGACGGGCTACACCTCCAACTTCCTCGGCACCAACCCGCTCTACAACAACCCGGCGGACGCCGCCCGCTTTGACGTGGACGATTTTGCCGCCGCTTTCATCCGCCTCGAGGGCGATATCATCCTCGACTTCCGCATTGCCTGGGCGATGCACGTCGACACTCCTGGCGACACGATCATCATGGGCACGAAGGGCGCGCTGCGCATCCCCTCCACGGAGTGCTGGAACGGCACCGTCGGCGGCCCCATGACGCTCTACCGCGACGTGGCGGGCGAGCAGACCCAGACGACCATCCCGCTGTGCCCGGAGGGCGACTCCTTCGGCGGCCTCTTCTACAAGAAGATCCGCTCCTTCCTCGACGCCGTCAAGAACGGCGGCGAAGCGCCCGTGCCGACCAGCCAGATCCTCTACAACCAGGCCATCATCTCCGGCATTCAGAAGTCCGCTGAGCTCGGCCGCGAGATCGAGATTGAGATTCCGGAGATCTAACCGGCAAACTGATAAGCTGTCTCCATATGGAAAGCAGGAAGAGCGTTCAAACGTCCTCCCTGCTTTCCTTTTTTATTGCTTTCTCGTCAGGCGGTCATATTGGACAATGGTGTCTCCTCAATCCTCCAGCCAAAGCAAAAGGCCCCGCTTTCCAGCAGGGCCTTCCGGAGCATTTTCTTTCGGCTTTCAGCCTACGCCGGTTTGAGGTTTCACTGCACAACCCCTCTCGCAAGCTCCGCAAGGCAATGCGTTCCGGCACACTCCCTCGCTTCAACGCTTTGGCAGACACACGCCGTTGCCTGCCTTCTATTATGATTTATCCAGAGGAAATCAAATTATGTCAATTATAATATTCGGTTTAAGGCAACACCGCATAATCCCAGGTGGTGTAGCGTGCCAAAAAATTTTTTGTGAGATGATCCAAAAAGCGCAGGCAATCCTTGCCGGATTGGCGAGCATTTTTGGAAAATATCACGGAAAATTTT
>CALWRP010000117.1 GCA_944383955.1 uncultured Clostridia bacterium | reverse complement strand
GGCGGAAGCGGAAGCGTCTCTGCGCCGCGCATGGGAGGCGGCGTCCCGTTTCGACGCGGCTCCGAATTACAGCGTGACCGCCCTTCGCTTCTGCTGCGGCGATCCGCTCCCCTGCGCCTTCGATGATTTCGGAGAAACGGCGATGCAGGGCGTCGAGAAGCTGCTCGCGGAAAACCCCGATTCCGCGGAGCTTCTGCGCCCGCTGTGGGAGGAGTGGAAGGTTGAAAAAGCGTGACGGCCTGCGCCGCGAATTCTTCCGGCACAATCATCTGCTGTTCTGCGCGGTGCTCGGCGTATCGGCTCTTATGGCGGGGCTCAATCTGGCGCTCTCCGTGCTTCTGCAGCAGATTCTCGATTTAGCCTCCGGTCTTTCCGTCGGCTTTACCCTTGCGCAGCTGGTCGGAATCTCCGTGGCGGTGCTGCTTGGCATTCTGGCGGCGGGAATCGTCACCTGCATCGCCAAGCCGCGCTTTCTCCGCCGCGCGATGACGCAGTACAAGGAGGCCGCCTTCCGGGAACTGACGAAAAAGGGCGCGGCGGCCTTTTCGGAGGAAAACACCTCGCTTTATCTCTCCGCCCTCTCGAACGACGCCAACAGCATCGAGACAAACTACCTCGAAAAGCTCTTTGAAAGCGCGACCCAGCTGCTGCTGTTCGCCGGGGCTCTCGTTCTCATGCTCTGGTACAGCCCGCCCATGACGCTGGCCGCCGCTCTCTTCTCGTCCCTGCCTGTGCTCGCCGCCGTCCTCACGGGCGGCAGGCTGGCCCCTGCGGAGCAGGAGGTCTCCCGCCGCAGCGAGAGCTTTGTCTCCGCGCTGCGGGACTGCCTTGCGGGCTTTTCCGTTGTCAAGAGCATGAAGGCGGAACCGCAGGCCTTCCGCCTTTTTTCCGAGAGCTGCCGCGCCGCCGAGAAAGCCAAGAGCCGCCGCCGCGCGCTGAACACGGTGATTTCCACCGCCTCCGCTCTCTCCGGGGCGGCGGCCCAGCTCGGCGTGCTCCTCGTGGGGGCCGTGCTGGCTCTCTCCGGCTCTCTCACGCCGGGCGTGGTGTTCGTCTTCGTTCAGCTCATGGGTTTTCTGCTCGAGCCGATCTCCGTCCTGCCGGGCTTTTTCGCCAACCGCAGGGCAGCCCTTGCTCTGACGGAGAAGCTCGACACAGCTCTCTCCGCCCGCACGCCGGACGGCGGGACAGAGATTCCGCCCGTTCTGCGGGAGGCGATTGAGCTGAAAAACGTCTCCTTCTCCTACGCGCCGCAGGGCGAGCCCGTTCTGGAAAATCTCTCCGCCCGCTTTGAAGCCGGCAAGAGCTACGCCATTGTCGGCGCGTCCGGCAGCGGCAAGTCGACGCTTTTGAGCCTCCTGATGCGCTCGTTCTCCGGCTACACGGGCGAGATCCTTGTCGACGGCGTGGAGCTGCGCGGGATCCGCACCTCCTCCCTCTACGACCTCATATCCCACATCCGGCAGGACGTCTTCCTCTTCCAGAGCAGCCTGCGCGACAACCTCACCATGTTCCGCGAGTTCCCCGCCGCCCAGGTGGAGCAGGCCGCCGGCCTGGCCGGTCTCGGCGAATTTGTGGCGGAGCGCGGCCTCGATTTTCCGTGCGGAGAAAACGGCGGCGCCCTCTCCGGCGGCGAGCGCCAGCGCGTCTCCATCGCCCGCGCCCTCCTGCGCCGCACGCCCGTCCTCCTGGCCGACGAGGCCACCGCCTCCCTCGACCGCGAGACCGCCTTCCGCGTCACCTCCTCGCTCCTCGACCTCGACGGCCTCACCCGCATCGTCGTCACCCACTCTCTCGACGAGCCCCTTCTCTCCCGCTTCGACGAAATTCTTGTCCTCCGCGGCGGCCGTATCGCTGAGCGCGGCTCCTTCTCCTCCCTCATGTCTCAAAAATCCTATTTCTTCTCCCTCTTCACCCTCTCCGCCTGCGGCGAGCAGGCCGCGCACGCCGCGTACCGCGGCGAACCTCGGTGAAAGAAAGCGGCCCCTTTGCGGCCGGTACCGCAAAGGGGCCTTGTCCTGCGCCCGCGCTGCTGTCACGGAGCGGGAGGGAAGCGGGCGCAAAAATCCGGCTGCTGCCCTCTTGCATTCTTCCAAAAAACGTAGTACAATAATCCGCGAAAAAGGCGCGCTTGCGCCGTGATACTGCCACCGGGCAGGAATGTTTCAGGCATTCGTTCCGCATCGTTAGGTCTTTGAAGATGCGGAGACGGATGCCTTTTTTGAAGGAGGAAACGGTTTTTCATGAAAAAGTCCTATTTCACCCCGGCGGAACGCCTGCTCTGGGGAGGATCCGCCGCGATGATTGTGCTGGCCTTCTGCCTGTTTGACCGGGAAAGCTGGCTCACGCTCGCCGCCTCGCTGGTGGGCGTGACCTCGCTCATCTTCTGCGCCAAGGGCAACCCCTTCGGCCAGGCGCTCATGATTTTGTTCAGCCTGATCTACGGCGTGATCTCCTACTCCTTCGCCTATTACGGCGAGATGATCACCTATGTCGGGATGACGATGCCGATGGCGGTTTTCTCGCTGATTGCCTGGCTCAAAAACCCGTATCAGGGAAACCGCTCGGAGGTTGCGGTGCATCGTCTGCGGAAAAACGAGTGGGTGCTTCTCGCGGCCGCCACGCTGGCCGTGACTATCGTCTTCTATTTTATCCTCGCCGCCCTCGGCACCGCGAATCTGATTCCGAGTACCGTTTCCGTGACGACGAGCTGCCTGGCCGTGCTCCTTACTTACAAGCGCAGCCCCTTCTTTGCGGCGGCCTATGCTGCGAACGATCTGGTGCTTATTGTCCTGTGGGGGCTGGCCGCGCTTTCGGATCTCTCGTATCTCTCCGTTTTCGTCTGCTTCGCGGCCTTCTTTGTCAACGATCTCTATGGGTTCCGCAGCTGGAACCGCATGGAAAAGCGCCAGGCGGCGGAACGCGGTGTGAGCCGGGGCTGACGGCCCGCCGCTTCCGGCGGATTTCTCTTGCTCTCCCCGCCCGGAATATGATACAATGATCGCAGGCAGGGCGCAGCGCGGGCCGCCCGGCGTCCGGAACCGCGTGGCCGGGCGACCGGAGGGAGCGTGCGCGACTTGCCCGCCGCAGGCGCCGCAGGCGTCGCAGGCGCGGCTTCAGCCCGGAGAAGGAGGAACGAAAGCATTGAGCTTTTCCAAGGATAAAATCAGAAACTTCTGCATTATCGCGCATATCGACCACGGCAAGAGCACGCTGGCCGACCGCATCCTCGAGCAGACGCAGGCGGTGGCCCTGCGCGACATGGAGGATCAGCTCCTCGACAACATGGATCTCGAGCGCGAGCGCGGCATCACCATCAAGGCCCACGCCGTCACCCTCGTCTACCACGCCGAGGACGGCGAGGACTACATGTTCAACCTGATCGATACGCCCGGCCACGTCGACTTCAACTACGAGGTCTCCCGCAGCCTCGCGGCCTGCGAGGGCGCGGTGCTCGTCGTCGATTCCTCGCAGGGCATCGAGGCGCAGACGCTCGCCAACACCTACCTCGCCGTCGACGCCGGCCTCGAGATTGTGCCGGTGATGAACAAGATCGATCTCCCCGGCGCGGATCCGGAGCGCGTGCGCAAAGAGGTCGAGGACGTTATCGGCATCCCCGCGGAGGACGCCCCCGCGATTTCCGCCAAGCAGGGCATCAACATCCCCGCCGTGATGGAGCAGATCGTCAAGCTCGTCCCGCCCCCGCAGGGCAACGACGACGCCCCCCTGCGCGCCCTGATCTTCGATTCCTACTACGACCCCTACCGCGGCGTCATCGCCCACGTGCGCCTCAAGGAGGGCACCGTCCATCCCGGCGACACCATCCGCATGATGAGCGTCGGCAGCGAGTTCACCGTCGTTGAGTGCGGCTACATGCGCGCCACGACCTTCGAGCCCGCCAAGGAGCTCTCCTCCGGCGAGGTCGGCTATATCACGGCCTCGATCAAGGCCGTCAAGGACGCCCGCGTCGGCGACACCATCACCCGCGCGGACAACCCCGCCACAGAGCCTCTGCCCGGCTACCGCGCCGTGCAGCCCATGGTCTACTGCGGTATTTACCCGGCGGACGGCGCCAAGTATCCCGATCTGCGCGACGCCCTCGACAAGCTCCAGCTCAACGACGCGGCCCTCTCCTTTGAGCCGGAAACCTCCGTCGCCCTCGGCTTCGGCTTCCGCTGCGGCTTCCTTGGCCTTTTGCACATGGAGATCATCCAGGAGCGCCTCGAGCGCGAATACAATCTTGACCTCATCACCACCGCTCCCAGCGTCGTCTACCGCATCACCAAGACGAACGGCGAGGTCGTCTTCATCGACAACCCCACCAATTACCCCGACCCCTCCCTCATCGCCCAGGCCGAGGAGCCCATCGTCAACGCCCACATCTATTCCCCCACCGACTACGTCGGCAACATCATGGAGCTCTGCCAGGACCGCCGCGGCGTTTTCCGCGACATGACCTACATCGACTCCGACCGCGTCGACATTCACTACGAGCTCCCCCTCAACGAGATCGTCTACGACTTCTTCGACGCCCTCAAATCCCGCACCCGCGGCTACGCGAGCTTCGACTACGAGCTCTGCGGCTACCAGAAGAGCAAGCTCGTCAAGCTCGATATCATGCTCAACGGCGAGATCGTCGACGCCCTCTCCTTCATCATCCACGAGGACAAGGCCTACCCCCGCGCCCGCAAGATGGCCGAAAAGCTCAAGGACAAGATCCCCCGCCAGCTCTTTGAGGTGCCCATCCAGGCCTGCATCGGCGGCCGCATCATCGCCCGCGAAACCGTCAAGGCCATGCGCAAGGACGTCCTCGCCAAGTGCTACGGCGGCGACATCACCCGCAAGAAGAAGCTCCTCGAAAAACAGAAGGAGGGCAAAAAACGCATGCGCCAGCTCGGCACCGTCGAAGTCCCCCAGGAAGCCTTCCTCTCCGTTCTCAAACTCGACGAATGAGCAAACCTGCGGACCTGCGGTCGGCAATCCGCGCACCGGCAGACCTGCGGTCGGCATTTCGCGCACCGGCAGGCGAGCCTGCCGTCGGCCTCGGTGGAAGAAATCGCCCCCTTTGCGGCCTGTACCGCAAAGGGGGCTCGCTTTGCGCCCGCGTTGTTATCACGGAGCGGGAGGGAAGCTGAGCTGCAATTTGCAGCTGCGATATATTTGAAAAGTACTTCGGGCCGCTGAAGTATCAATTTATAAATACGGAAAAATGATAAAAAGAACCATTCTCAGATGGGAAGCTGAGAATGGTTCCTTTTTTTGCGCGTCAGCGGGAGGTTATGGGCGGGCTGTGACCAGCAGGGCGGCTTCGTCCGTCACGCGCTCGACCCTCATGCCGAGCAGGGAGGCAAAGTCGTCCAGGGGGATCCAATAGTAGTAGGTCGCGCCCGTGCTCTGCCGGTCCACCTCGCTCACGGCCTCGATTGGCAGCCGCTCGCCGTTGCGGTAGAACGTCAGCCCGTCCTCGCCGCGGTCCACGCGGTAGCTGTCGCCGCCGATCCGGTAGGTCGTCGTTCCGTCCTCGATCGTGTAAGCGCAGTCCGGGTAGTACGATTCCAAAATCTCCCGCTGGAGGTAGTCCTCCACGCCGCCGTTGTAATCGAGCTTCGTGCCGAAGCACACGATGGTATAGTATTTTCCCTCCCTGAGATTGTACAGGATCCGCGTGTCGTACCGCTCGGAGGTAAACTCTCTGCCGTTAATGCTCAGCGCGCGCAGCGTCTTCACCGGAATATCCGCCAGCTCCTCCCCGGTGCAGGCGAGCTGCGTCACCTCGCCGCTGCGGATGTAGTCGGCAAAGTTGAGGCGCAGAAGCTCGCGCTCATACGCATAGTCCGTCTCCCCGCGCCGGACAACCTCTGTGCGGTTCGTCTTTTCGCAGGCGGTGTGCAGGGTGATCGAGAAATCAAACCAGTCGATCGCCGCCGTGGGCAGATAGCTTTCCAGCAGCCCGCACACCTCCTCCAGCGCGTCCACCCCGCGGCCGAGCTCCGAGAACCGCTCCGGCTCATTGACAATGCGGAACGCCTCGTCGGAATCGCACTCGATGGTCACGCCGTGGCGCTCGGCAATCTCCGCGAGCTGCGCCTCGTATGCCTCATAGACAGATCGCGCGTATGTATTGCGCGTCGACGTCGCCTGGAACGACGCGCCGAAAAACGCGGAGTGATACTGATAATTTTCCAGCGTGAAGGTCACGCCCTCATGCGTAAAGCTGTACAGCCGGTGGACGTCGCCGTCCTCGTCCGTCGTCTCCTGCATTCCGTTCGCCGTCGTGCCGGGCAGGATTTCCCTCACCCCGGCGCGCACCGCGCCCTCCTCCATCAGCGTGGCGCAGCCTGTCAAAACAAACAGCAGCAGCGCGAGAAGCGCAAGTCCCGCCGCCTTCTTCACCCCGGCATCCTCCTTCGTTGTCCCGGCGCAGCGCCGGCCAGTCCCCCGCGCGGACGCGCAGAGCTGCTTTCAGTATACGGTTTTTTTCGCGCGGACACAAGCGAATTTTGTTGCGCCGCCCCCACGCCCGCGCCGCATCCGCTCCCCTTCCCCCATTGACTTCCCCGCCATATCGTGCTATCGTAAAGCGTATCCGGGGGAGAACAGGCTCCCCCATGTTCCCCAGCGAAAGGATGGAAAATATGGAGCTCTATCAAAAACAACAATCTCAGCCGGTCTGGTTCAGCTTTGAAAACCCCACGGGGGCAAAGGGCGCGGGCGGGCAGGAAAACAACGGCGCGAAGGGCCATCCCAGCGACCCTGTCGCCCCCGGCGAGCGCAAGCTCCTCTGCGACATGCAGGGCCCCGGCGTCATCCGCCGCATCTGGATGACGCTCAATGAGTTCGGCATGTGCAACCAGGGCAAGGACGCCTTCCCCATCGATCGCGTTCTGCGCGAGGTCTGGCTCGAGATGTACTGGGACGGTGAGGAGACCCCCGCCGTGCGCGCCCCGCTCGGCGACTTCTTCTGCCTGGGCGCGGGCAAAATGGCCGCCTTCGAGAGCGAGCTGCTCGCCTCCCCGGAGGGGCGTTCCCTGCTCTGCTTCATTCCCATGCCGTTCCGCCGCCGCGCGCGGATCTTCCTCGTCAACGAGACGGAGCACACCATTCCCCGCCTGTACTACGACGTCGACGCCACGCGCGAGCCGGTGGGCGAGGACGCCCTCTATTTCCACGCCCTCTACCGCTTCCTCCCGCGCAACGAGCTGTGCGCCGACGTGGAGATCCTCCCCCGCACGGAGGGCTGCGGCCGCTTCCTCGGCATGGCCGTCACCGTGCGCCCGAACGCGGACTACGAGGGCCGCTGGTGGGGCGAGAGCGAGGTCAAGCTCTATCTCGACGGTGACCGCGAGCTGCCGAGCCTGGTGGGCACCGGCGCGGAGGACTACATCGGCACCGCCTGGGAGCAGAACGTCTTCTCCACCCGCTATTCCGGCTGCCTGTGCTGCGAGAAGGACGCCGCCAGCTTCTACCGCTTCCACGTGCCGGATCCGATCTGCTTCTCCCGCGACTGCCGCGTGGTGATGCAGACCATCGGCGGGGCGAGCAAGGCCGATCTTCTGCGCTTCCTCGCCGAGGGCAAGGCCGTCTGCCCCGCCGGAACCGACATCGACGGCAGAGTTCGCCCCCTCTACCGCCGCGAATTCAGCTGGGACGAGATCCCCGGCGACTGCGGCGTCAACTTCTTCCGCTGCGACTGCTACGCCACCGTCGCCTATTTCTACCTCGACCGCCCGTAACTCCGGCGCGCACAAAAAAGCCCGCCCGGCCATCCCCCGCAGCTCCCGCGCACGGTTTCAAGCGCCGTGCAGGGAAGCTCAGAAAAGAGGGACGCCGGGCGGGCGTCTTATTTTAGGCACCACCGCACAATTCGCGCCTTGGGGCTCAGGCGGCGTGTCGCGCCAAAATTTTCCGTGATATTTTCCAAAAATGCTCGCCAATCCGGCAAGGATTGCCTGCGCTTTTTGGATCATCTC
>CALWRP010000116.1 GCA_944383955.1 uncultured Clostridia bacterium | reverse complement strand
GTGCGAATTGCCCGCCGCAGGCGTGCAGGCGTGGGGGATGAGCTTTTGAGGGATACAGATTCTTTTTTTCTCTCTTTGGATGCGTCTATTGGAGATTTTTTTCAAGCCTGCGTTCGTTTTGAAAAGGCGGGGGAGAGCTCATCTGTGCTGTATTTGGAGCTTTTCTGGCTTTTGGAGCGGCTTGGCTGCGACTATTTTGATTTGCTCGCGCGGTTTCCCGCGCAGGCAGAATTTGACGAGAGGGAGCTTGCGGTTCTCGTGTCGATGAGCCCGGAGCCGAAGCTTTCGTATGCCGTTACCGAGACGAACGTCAGGCGATGCATTTACCGCTGGACCCCCTCGAAATATCACAGCGACACCATCGGCAACACAGTGCGGAGCATATGCAGCCTGATGAAAGCCGGGTGTCCCTGTCTGCGAATATATCACAGCAACCGGAACGAGAAAAACCCTCGGGCGGCGGATGACAAATATATATTGCTGATTACGAAAAGCAAGATTCTGTTTCTGGATGTGTGCCGGAAATATGTCTTTGAATTTGAGCATAGAACGGAGGAACCGTCGTGATACAGGTTGCCCTGTGCGACGATAACAAAAAATTTCTGGAAGAGCTTCGGGATCTGATTCTGCAATGGAATCAGCAGGAGAAAAGCCAGCCTGTTATGAGCATCCGGCTGTATTCAGACAGCGAATATTTCCTGAGTTCTCTGCGTGAGAAGCCGGTTGACCTGGTTTTTCTGGACATTGAAATGCCGAAGCGCAGCGGAATGGAGGTTGCAAAGGAGCTTTCCAGCCGCAGCCCGCATTCACTCATCATTTTTCTGACCTCTCACAGTGAATTCATGGAGGAAGGCTACCAGGTGCGTGCGTTCCGCTATCTGAACAAGATGACGGTGAAGGAGAAGTTGTCGGGCGTTCTGTCTGCGGCCTGTCAGGAAATTCGGAAGCTGGACGCTCGCTGTTTATCAGTGCAGCGCTACTCCGATCTGATCCGTATTCCATTTCAGGAGCTCGTCTACGTCCGCCATGTCCTGCGATATTCTGAAATTACGCTGGCCTCCGGCGAGAAAATTAAGGATCACCGCAGCCTGAAAGAGCTGCTGGCGCAGCTGGAGGGCGGGGAATTTATTCAGACTGATCGCGGCGCGTTTGTCAATCTGGACTATGTCAGGCAAATCAAAGCAAACCGTGTGATTCTCTCCACAGGGGAAAGTCTTGCGATCAGCCGCCAGAAGCTTCCGATTGTGAGGGACACCATCAGCCGGACATGGGGAAGGACTTTATGATATCCTTGAACTTTTTAATGGAACTGGTTGGAACGTTTACAGAAAACATTGTGGCTATCAGCGCCGTTACCACAGCTTCCGGGTCAAGGTATCAAGGGAAAAAGCATCTGGCCGTGATCTGGGGGTTAGGGGGCATCATGGTGATCCCCATCACGGTGTTGAATATGATGCAGGCATTCTCCTATGTTACAATCGTTACGGCGATGATCTGGTGTATAGTGTCAACAAGGTTATCGTCCCGAGGAAGCCTGCTTATGCGGTCAACAGCTTGCGTGATTGTGTATCTCATTATTCACACAATAGGGTATATGCTGCTTTTCTGCTTTGGGCTCATGTTTTATGATGCGTCTACATTCCACGCTTTTGATTATTTTATGACGATTGGCACGTTTCGCTCAATCTATATTCTTGCGGCAATCCTTATCTATTCGCTGCTTTATTTTGCCTGCCGACGTTTCATATGTGCACTCACGGAAATATCTTCCCAAAATTGCAGAAATCTATTTCTGGCTTCCATAGGATTGTATCTGGTAACGACACTGCTTCTTAACATGATTACAGAGGAATCTCTTTTTGACGCACAGGTAGTTGCTATCTATGCGTGGATTTTGATTCTATTTTGTACACTTTTGGTTTTGTTTATCATTCGGGCATTGTCCAATTATCAAAATGAGCGAAGGAACAATGAGCTTTTACAGACGGCAAACCAGCTTATGACACAGAACTATCGCGAATTGCACCGAGATCAGCAGGCCTTTTCCCGCCAGTTACACGACTTCAAGCATCATTTGACGGCGCTGCACGGACTGCTTTCCGCTCGGAAGGACAAGGAAGCGGCAGCCTATCTCGATTCCCTGCTCGAAAACGCATACCGCGAAGCGCATCAATGCCACAGCGGGAACGACATCATTGACGCCATCCTCAACTGCAAGCTCGCGCAGGCGAAAGCGGAGGGGATCGACTTCTCCTTCGAGGCGGAGTTCCATGTGCGCACGAACCTGCTCGACACCGATATCTGCGGCGTTCTGGGCAATCAGCTCGATAACGCCTTCGAGGCCTGCCGCGGCCTCGCGCCGGGGCTTCCCCGGAGAGTGCACGCCGATATCAGGCAGGTGCGGAATTTCGCGTTCTTTCAGGTGGAGAACAGCGTGGCGGAAAATCCGCTGCGGCATAACCGGGAGCTGCGCAGCACGAAGCGGGACGGCTCCCCGCTGCACGGCATCGGCCTGCGCAGCATCCGCGAGATTGCGGCCAAATATGACGGGAGCGTCCGCTACGACTACAAGGACGGGGTATTTCTCTCCGTCGTCACGCTCTGCTTCGAGGAAGCGGAGAAACGGAAGAGCTGAAAGGGGAAAAACTATGCTGCATCGCTGCGCGGAAAGGCTGACCGACGTGCTCTATCGCCACGCCCCGCTCTCGCAGCAGCGGAAGGCGGTTTATGTCTATGGCGTTGAGCTGGCGCTCTCCAATTCCGCCGGTTTTCTTTCCATTGTTCTCCTCTCTTTGCTGCTGAGAGAGCCTTTGTCCGCTCTCATTTTTCTCGTCGTCTTTGTGAGCCTGCGCAATTTTTCCGGCGGGTTTCACGCAGAGACGTACCGCAGCTGCTTTCTCATCACCAACACTACGTATCTCGCCTCGTTTTTGCTCTCGCGGGGGCTTGTGTTCTGCGGTTCCGCCGTGCCTTCGGCAGGAATTTTGCTGCTCTCCTGCGTTTTCATCTGGATATGGGCGCCAATCCGCAATAAGCACCACCCGCTCTCCGCCGGTGCGATCGTCCGGAACCGCCGGATCAGCCGCTGCCTGACGGCGGCGGAGGCGGCTTCCGCCGTTTTGGCCTTCGCGTATGGCCGGAATCTTTCACTTTTTTCTTGTTTCGTCTCCTCCGTCGCGGCCGTGGCCGTGATGATGGGAATTGCCAAACTCAAGGAAAGGAGGAACCAAAATGACTAATCTTTGGACCGCTGTTGCTTCCCTCGTGGAGAAGGTCGCCGAGATGGGTGCGGGAGCTGCGTCTTCTGCTACCGTTTACGAGCCCGAAGTTCCCGAAGAGCTGAAGAAGTAAGCGATTGAAAACGAAGGCCGCCCCCGGAAGCCCAGGGTGTTACACCCGGGCTTTCGGGGGCGGCTTTTGCTTGTCCCGCGGCCTGTTTCGTATTCCGAATTTACCCAAAAAAAGCCGGCAGCAACGCGGGCCGCTCTGTAAGCGACCCACGCCCTGCCGGGCGCCGGGACGGCGCTTGCGCGAAGTGCGTCCAGGCTCAGCCTGGTGCCGCTGACCGGGATCGAACCGGTACGGTGTTGCCACCGAGGGATTTTAAGTCCCTTGCGTCTGCCAGTTCCGCCACAGCGGCAGGTGGAGGAAACAATCGAGGGGAAACGGGGCCCCCGGAACGCTACCTCCGTATTATAGCACAAAAGAGAGTCGAAAGCAATTCTTTCTTCGCTGGAATGGGAAAGGATGGAAGAGGCTCAGTGCAGATCCTCCTGATAGTGGGCGCGCTCGCCGCCAACATACTTGGGGCGGGTGCGAGCGCACAGGAGGATGGCCTCGCCGATTTTGGAAAGGCTCAGGCGCACCGGCACGGCGACGGGGGCCAGGTGCATGCCGATCAGGGTGCCGCCGATGTCGAGACCGGCGCGGGCGCGCACCTCCTCCACGGCGCAGGGGGCGTCCATCCGGTTCCAGACAGCGGTGGCAAAGGAGCCGCCCGCCTTCGGCTGGGGCACGACGTTCACGCGCTCGAGGCGGTGCAGGCGGCGCGCCGCGTCCTCCACGATCAGCGTGCGGTTGAGGTGCTCGCAGCATTGGGCCGCAAGGTAGATCCCGCGCCGCTCCAGAACGGGGTAAAGTCCCTCGACGATGGCCTCGGCAACCTCGGGGCTCGAGCCGGTGCCGATGCGGCTGCCCGCCACCTCGCTGGAGGAGCAGCCCACCACGAAGAAGTCGCCCTCCTCCAGATGCGCGAGCTCGAGCAGCTCGGAGACGGCGCGCTCCGCCTCCTCGCGAACGGTGCGCAGGAATTCTTCTCTGTTCTCCATCACTCTTCCTCCTTCTGTTCCTCCTGTTTTTTGCCATAGGCACGGTCGGCCGCCTCGCGGGCCAGGTTGATGACGAGCTTGCCGTCGTCCGCCTCGGGAATCTCCCCGGCGGGCAGCTTTGCGAAAACCTCCGCCACCATCGAGCGCATCCACAGGCCGGGCGTGATGCGCAGCGAGTAGCCGCAGCCGTTCTCCGTGATCCAGTCGTAGAAGCCGGCCTTCGGCAGGCCGTAGGCCGAGAGAATCGTCATGATCACGCCGCCGTGCGTGACGATGACGGCGCTCGTTGTGCGGCTGCGCAGCATGTCCTCCACCAGGCGCTCAAAGGCCTCGCAGACGCGGTGCATGAAGACGGCTCCCGTCTCTCCGCCGGGCGGCGTCGCCTGCGAGCCGCTCTCCATCCATTCCAGAAAATGCGGATCCTCCTCCGCGAGCTGCTTGGCCGTCTTGCCCTCCCACTGGCCGAAATCGCACTCGCGGAAGCCGTCGATCACCGTCGGCTCCACGCCGGGATAGAGCAGGGAGAGCGTCTCGCGGCAGCGCAGCAGCGGGCTGCAATAGTAGGCCTGGGCGGTCGGGTAGCCGCCGCGCTCCGCCAGCTTTCGCAGGCGGTCGATGCCCTCCCGGGCAAGGGGCAGATCGGTGCTGCCGATATACTGGCCGAGCAGGTTTCCCTCGGTGACGCCGTGGCGGATCAGATGAATGGTATACGACTGCATAGGGTATCTCCTTTTCACCATAAATATAGGTTTTCTTCTGGGAAAAATCCACTGTATCTAGCGGTTTACAAAATGTTATAAATAGTATATACTTTACTTTGTGTTATCCATTTTTTGACCTCATTCGACGGCGGATCGCGCCGTGAAAATGGGGCAGGCGGGCAAGAGGAGGAGAACTTCGGACATGAACAGCCATTTTCCGCGCATCATCACCCTGCTCCGGAAGGAGCGCGGGCTCAGCCAGAAAAAAGCGGCTGAGGCGCTGCAGATCTCACAGGCGCTGCTCTCCCACTACGAGAAGGGGATCCGCGAGTGCGGCCTTGATTTCGTGGTGCGTGCCGCCGATTTTTACGGCGTCTCCTGCGATTACCTGCTTGGCCGCACGCCGGACCGCAACGGCGCGATTCTCTCCATGGAGGATATCCCCGACCCGGACGCCGCCGGCAAGGAGAACCGCTTCCGCGGGAGCCTGCTGCCCACGCTGAATAAAAAGCTGATCGCAAATTCCCTCAACATCGTCTACGACCTGCTGCAGGCGTGGAATAACAAGGCCGTGACGAACGAGGTCTCCGGCGCGCTCAACGCCGCCGTTTATAAGGTCTTCCGCACGCTCTATTCCGCCAACGCGAAGAACCCGCAGGGCCTCTTCGCCGTGCCGGAGCGGCTGAGCAAGGGCGCGGCAGACGCGGCCCAGAGCCTGGCGGAGGCGAACGCCGCCTGCCTGCTGGCCGGCGAGGACGTCGGCGAGCTTGAGGCGGTGAATCGGGACAATGCCCCGGCCCTCTCGCCCGATCAGCTCGCGGAGCGTTACCCGCTCTTCGCGAACTCGCTCTTCAACCTGATCCGCAACACTGAGGCGCGCATGGGCGTGACCACACAGGGAAAAAAGGAAAAATGAGCGCCGCTCCCCCGCTTCGGCGGGGGAGCTTTTTTGCGCCCTCAGCAGAGCGCGAGCGCCGCCACGCCCGCCTTCGTCAGGGAGGCGCGGCCCTTGCGCATGACGGCCAGATTGAAGAGAAAATCAGGCTGCGAGGCCCCTTCCATGACAAGATGACAGAACATCTCGTATAATTCGCTGCGATAATACACATTGTAATCGGCTGTGCCCCAGACCTTGATGTTGTAATCCAGGCGCACGAGGCCGAGCTCCGCAAGGTGGCGCAGCGCCTCGCCGCGCTCCTTGATGAGCTCCACCGTGTCGTCCTCCTCCACGATGCGCACGTTGTCCAGGGCGATGGAGACGAGGTCGGGTTCGCCGTCGCGGTGCAGCTCCAGGCGGACAATGGGATAGCGGGTGGCCTGGCTCAGCTCGGTGAGCGTCTGCTTCTCGCGGTGCGTGAGATCCAGGTGAGACAGTGCGGACATAGACAATCTTCCTTTCCGGGTGGGGAATTCAGGCGGCGCCGCCGTTTGGCCTCCGCGCGCAGGGACAAAGCGGAGGCAAGCGGCTCCCCTTTACAGGATTCCCATGGTGTATTTGGCGGCCAGCACGCGCACGACGGACTGCATGAGCCTTTCCTCGGAGACCTCTCCGCTCACGACGGCGTCGTAGAGCGCCTGGTAATCGGTGCGCGGGTTCGACGAGAGCAGAAGATCGTTCCCGGCGAGGAAGGCCATGACGGAGGGGCTCTCGCCGCCGGTGAAGTCGGTGATCGCCTCCATGATGAGGTCGTCTGTCATGATAAGGCCGGTGAAGCCGAGCTGCTCGCGCAGAAGCTGGTGTACGGCGGGCGAGAGGGAGGCCGGAGCCTCGGGATCCATGCAGGCCACCACGTTGTGGGAGACGAGCACGCACTGCGCGCCCGCCTCGATCCCCGCCTCAAACGGCAGGAAATCGGAGGTCTCGAACGATTCCATCGGCCGGTTGTCGTAGACGAGGCCGGTGTGTGTGTCGCCGTTGTTTCCATAGCCGGGGAAGTGCTTGAGCGTGCAGGCCAGACCGTTTTCGAGATAGGTTTCCACCGAAACGCGCACGTATTCCGCCGTGGTCTGCGCGTCGCGGCCGATGGTGCGGTCGTAGATGAAGTCGCTGGGATCGGTGGAGACGTCGGCGACGGGGGCGAGATTCAGGTTCAGGCCGAGGCTGGTGAGCAGGCGGGCCTTGTCGCGCACGTCGATGGACACCGAGTCGGCGCCCGCGCGGTCATACACCTGCTTCGGGGATTCGAAGGGCGCGTCCGCGTACTGGGAGAAGCGGCTGATGCGCACCACGGTGCCGCCCTCCTCGTCGCAGCAGAAGATCATGGGGACGCGGCTCGAGTTGAGGTAGGACGCGAGCGTACTCTGCACGGTCTCGGGCGTCTTGTCCTCAAAGAAGTCGGCCATCAGGCAGTAGCCCGCGGGCTGGCAGTCGTCGATCAGCTTGACGGCGCCCTCCACGGGGCAGCGGAAGATGAAGACCTGGCCGACGAGCTCGGCGAGGGACATCGACTGCGCCTTCCGGTAGGCCTTCTCGTAATTGGCGGAGAAAATGCCGTTGTCGTCCGGAATGACGGCGTTTTCCTCCTCCGGGGAGGAGGAGACGTCTTCTCCCTCCTGGGAGGACGGCGCGGCGGAGGAGACGGGAGCCGCGGAGGAGACCTGCGGATCGGCGGAGGAGGTTTCGTTTCCCTCCGTCAGCTGCGTCACCAGCGGGAGCGGCTTGATGCTGCCGAGCACCCAGCCCGACACAAGGCAGACGACGGCGAGCAGGGTGATGAGGAAGGCGCGCAGCACCATGCGGCCTGTGGAGCCCTCCCGGTTGTTCTGATATCGTGCCATTTCAGGATACAGCCTCCTTTGCTTCAGAGGGCGGCGATCTGCGCCGCTTGTCTTTTTATTGTACCTCTTTTTTTCCTCCCGCGCAATCCCGGCCGCGTCGAAAAAGAACGGGCTGTGTCTCTTGCCGTGCGGCGGCTGTCGATCTATAATGAAGGGGACGGCCGCGGGATCCGAAGGGGGAAGGCGGCTGTGAAGAGAAGAAGTATCATTTTCGGAAGGAGCTTACGTATGAGTCAGAAGGTTCGGATTGCGATTGTGGGCTGCGGCGGCATCGCCAACAACAAGCACATGCCCTCCCTCAAGGCTTTCCCGGAGCGGGCGGAGATGGTCGCGTTCTGCGATCTCATTCCCGAGCGCGCGGAGAAGGCGGCGAAGGAGTTCGGCGCCGAGGGCGCGAAGGTGTATACCGATTACAAGGAAATGCTTGCCGATACGAGCGTGGAGTTTGACACGGTGCACGTCTGCACGCCGAACGCGGCGCACGCCCCGATCACCGTGGCGGCCTTCGCCGCGGGCAAGAACGTGATGTGCGAAAAGCCCATGGCCCACACCGTGGAGGCGGCGCGGGAGATGCTCGAGGCGTGGAAGGCCTCCGGCAAAAAGTTTACCATCGGCTACCAGAACCGCTTCCGCGAGGACGCCCAGACGCTTCACGCCTCCTGCGAGGCCGGCGAGCTCGGCGAGATCTACTTCGCGAAGGCGCACGCCCTGAGAAGGCGCGCCGTGCCGACCTGGGGCGTGTTCCCGAACAAGGCGCTGCAGGGCGGCGGCCCGCTGATCGATATCGGCACGCATTCGCTCGATCTGACGCTGTGGATGATGGACAACTACGAGCCCGCCTCCGTCTCCGGCCAGGTGTTTTACAAGCTGGGCCGCATGAAGGAGGGCCCGGCGGGCAATGTCTTCGGCCCCTGGGATCCTGAGACGTTCGAGGTGGAGGATTCGGCGTTCGGCCTCATCAAGATGAAGAACGGCGCGACGATCTTCCTCGAGTCGTCCTGGGCGCTGAACATCCTCACGCCCATGGAGGCCTCCACCACGCTGTGCGGCACGAAGGCCGGCGCGGAGATCCACCACGGCGGCGGCTTCCAGCACGACGAGCTGATCTACAACACCGTCGAGCACGGCCAGCTCATGGAGAAGCGCCTGTCCCCGGCGGCGTCGATCGATTTCGCGGCGGGCGGCGCGCAGGCGGAGGCTCTGCGCGAGCAGGAGCAGTGGCTCGACGCGATCCTGAACGATGGCGAGCCGCTCGTCAAGCCCGAGCAGGCCTTCGTCATCACGCAGATTCTCGACGGCATCTATCGCTCCGCGGAGCTCGGCAAAGAGATTGTGTTCTGACAGATTTCCGTGATTTTTGCGTTCTGCCCGCCGTGAGCGCGGCAGGCGCGGCCCCCGTGTTCGGAGAAGCTCTCCGGCGCGGGGGCCTTTTCATGCGCTCCGGCGCTGTGTGCGCGCGGCGCAAAAGCGGTTCAGGAGCGTGAAGGCACCACCGCACAATTCGCGCCTTGGGGCTCAGGCGGCGTGTCGCGCCAAAATTTTCCGTGATATTTTCCAAAAATGCTCGCCAATCCGGCAAGGATTGCCTGCGCTTTTTGGATCATCTCA
>CALWRP010000115.1 GCA_944383955.1 uncultured Clostridia bacterium | reverse complement strand
GATCGAACCAGACCGTGTCGGGGCGAAGCACCGGCTTTGAGCCGTAGTATGCCGCGTTGCCGCCCGCGCCGAAGTTGAGCGAAAGGCACGGGAAGGCGTCGCCGTAATAGGCGAGGCTCTCCATGCGCGCCATTTCATTCCGGTAGATGCAGTCCGGATCAAACCATTTTTCCTCGAGGGAGGAACAGACGGGCTGCGGAGCCGCCGCGCCGTCCCTCGGCGCCGTCACCGCGATGCAGCAGCGGTCGAGGACCTCGCCCCGCCACAGCGCCGCAAACCGTTCCCTGCTCGCTTCCCAGTCTTTGTCGCTCTTGTGAATCATCTTTCGTCGCCCTCCCTATGATGTGTGCGCCGCGCGCTCAGACGCCCGGCAGAACCTCGCCGATGTCGGCGGGATCCGCGAAGGGGCCGGGAATCACGCGCGTGTCTCTCATTTTGCCGCAGATATCCTCCGTGAAGACGATCGGGCTGCCGTCCGGGTTTTCAAAGCGCTCCTCCGGCTCGAAGGCCATGCCGAGCGTCTCGGTGCGGATGAGAGCGCAGGACGCCGCCGGAATGACCTCCGCCAGGTTGGTCACCAGGCGGCAGCCGCCCTCCGTCTCCTCCCACGAGAGCGCGACAGGCTTCTCCGCCACGGTGAAATCCTTCTCCTTGTCGCACGGCACGGCCCCGTTGACGAAGAGGTTGCCGCCCGTCCACACGGGAAGCGGCAGATAGTAGCGGTCAGTGGCCGGCGAGCCCATGCCGCAGTAGCCCTCGAACATGGCGTCGAACTCCTCCTCCGTCATGTAGCCGTTATAGGGTTTCGTGCCCACCGTCGTGTTGTGGTCGGTCCACTGATCCTCATACGTGCTGTACAGGTCCTCGAACGCCTTGATGCCGGGACGCACGGGCCGCTGCACAAAGATGTTGTTGTAGAACCGCATGTCGCCGTGCAGAATCGTCATGAAGCCCGCCACCTCCGTGCGGTGCACGCGGTGGTACGGCGTGAAGCGCGGCGAGGGCAGGGTGACGCTGCCGTTGTTCACGCCCTTGCCGACGGCGGTGATGGAGCCGGCGATCAGGTTGTGGACGAACGCGAGGCCCTGGCTGCAGCACTTGATCGCGTGGTCGGAGAGCAGCAGGTTGTTGTCGACGAGCGTCGGGCCGTGGGAGACCTCCACAAAGAGGTCCTCTCCGACGCCCACCGCATTCTCGAGGTTCGCGTTGTAGTCGTTCGGCAGACAGTTGTCGTGGAAGACGTTCTGCGTGACGCGGGTCCCCTGCGCCTGCCAGTCGAGCCACAGGCCGCGCGTGCAGTGATGGATGTGGTTGCGGCGGAAGACGACGTCGATCGCGGCGTGCATCTTGATGCCGCCGATCTCCGCGCCCGCGAGGTTATGCTTGTTGTTGATGTGGTGGATGTGATTGTCCTCGATCACGGAGAACACGCCGCCCAGATGGCCGACAATGCCCGTCTGCCCGCAGTCGTGGATGTGGCAGCGGCGCACGGCGTGAGAACCGATGGTTTCCTTGCTCCAGCCCTCCCACTGGGCCTGACAGATGCAGTCGCGTTCCGTCTGAGTGCCGTCCTTGCGCTTCCACTTGAGCCACTTGTTGTCGTTTTCCGGCTGCAGATACTTGCCCAGCGAGATCCCGCTGCACTTGGAGTGCGAGATCTCGCAGTCCTCGATCACCCAGCCCTTCGACCAGTGCGGGCCGACCATGCCGTCCTGGAAGGCGGTGGGCGGTGCCCACTGCGTGGCGGCCTGCCGCACCGTGAAGCCGGAGAAGGTGATATAGTCCACATGCTCCTGCTCCGGGAAGAAGCAGCGGCGGCGCACGTTGATCTCCACATTCTCCGCGTTCGGGTCAAGCTCGTGGAAATTGGCATAGAGCACCGTCTCATCGCCGGCCTCGTCCTGCTCCGTATACCAGGTGTAGACGGAAAACTCCGGATCCCAGGAAACCTTCGAGCGCTGGGGGTGCAGCACGCCCTCGAGCGTGTCCGTCTCATAGAGCGACTTGCCGTTGAGATAGACCTCGCCGGTGTGAGCGATAAATCCGGCAATGAACCAGTCGCCGGAGACGAGCGTGGTGTAGGGATTGTAATCGCCGAACAGCGCGTTGGCGATTCTGGCCGTCCACACGCCGTTTTCAAGGGGCTTCCAGCTCTTCACCGGCTCCGCGCCGGTGATCACCGCGGCTCCGGGCACGGCGGAGCGGTAGACAATCCGCTGCTGCGGCGTGCCCGCGCGCTCAGGGCTGACACATTCGCGGTAGACGCCGGGGGCGACGACCACTTCGTCGCCGGGCAGGGCCGCGCGGGCGGCCTCGGAGATGGTGCGGTAGGGGTGCTGCTGGCTGCCGTCGCCGTGGCTGCGCCTGCTGCCGTCAACATAGAGAATCATGGTCATTCTTCCTTTCTCTGCGGAATGAATAGAGTGCGCGGAAGGCCGCCCGCGCGCGGAGGGAGGAGCGCCGCCTCCCGTGAAACGGAGCGGCCCCGGCTCCGGCAGAGCGTTTCCCCCGCCGGATCCAGGGCCGTGATGGTAAAAGATGTATTGTGCCGCTCCGGAGTATCCGGCTCCGGGGAGCCGCCGGAAATGTGATTACTGCAGGGACTCCGCGTCCGCCTTGGCCTGCTCATAGAGGCCGACGATCTCGGTTCTGGCCTGCTCGAAGTTCATGGCCTCAAGCTGCGCCATCGCCTCGGCGCGGATCGCCTCAAACTCCTCGTCGGTCGCGGCCATGATAGCCTTGACGCCCTGCACGTTCATGTACTGATCGCACTGGCCGAGGATGTTCACGGTCTCCTGGCTGGCAGCGCCGGCCAGATTGGTGAACAGCATGTAGTTGGACTGGTTCTGGATCTCGCCCTTCTCCTCCAGATCGTTGAGCACCATGCCGGGGAAGAGATACTCGCCGCCGAGCTGCTCCTCATAGTAAGCGCAGTAGTCCTCGTCGATCGGCAGGACGTTGGCAGCCTTCTCCTCGTTGGACTTGAGCACGTTCGCGGGGGAGCCGTCGGAGAGGATCTGGGTCTCCTTCAGGCCGCAGAGCTTGTTGTAGAGGGTGATGCCGGTCGTCGTGGTGTAGCTGCTGTCGGTCTTGATGAGCTCTCTCATCGAATCCGTCAGAACAGCCTGGCCGTCGACGGTCTCCCAGTGCTCTCCCTCAACGCCGCTGTAGATCAGGCGGGCACCTTCCTCGGAGTTGCAGAAGTCGATGAGCTGCATGGCCTTCTCAGGATTCTCGCAGTTGTTGGTCAGAGCGGTCGCATACTCCACGCCGCCGCCATACGGCGCGTCTGTCGAGGTAACGCCGGAGATGTACGGATAGCCGTCATACGGGAGCTTCTCATAGCCCCAGTCCTCGTGGCCCATGGCGGCAAAGGTCTTGTTGATGCTGTCGGTCTGCCAGCTGGCATAGGCCATCAGCACCTGGCCGTTCTGGCACTTCTCCCAGAACTGGTCGTTCTTCATCGTGAAGGCCTCGGGATCGAGGATGCCCATGTTGTACGCCTTGTTGTAGAACTTGAGGGACTCCCAGAACGCCTCGGTGTGGTAGTTGACGTCCACCTCGAGCGTCTCACGGTTGACGATGGCGCCGTTTGCCAGATCGAGGTAGCCCATCTCTCTCACATTGGCGAGCCACCACGGCCACAGGCCCCAGTCGCTCCAGCCGCTGATGGCATAGATGGTCTTGCCCTCGGCCAGATCGTTCTCGGTGGCATAGTCCTGCATCTCCTTGAGGACGTTGAGGAAATCGTCCGTCGTCTCAATTTCAGGGCAGCCGATGGCCTTGTAGATGTCCCATCTGACCATCAGGCCAACATTCTCGATGGTGTAGCTGATATCCGGGTTCTCCTCATCCTTGCTGTAGCACAGCACGGGCAGGAAGTAAACCTTGTCTTCGCCGTTGCTCAGGAATTTCTTGGAATATTCAATGCGCTCGGGGAAATTCGTCTTGATGTTCTCGCCATACTGCTCGATCAGGTCGTCGAGAGGCATGAGCTGCTTGCTGGAGATGAGGGAGCTGTAATCCACGCCCTGCTGCGCGTTGTTGGAATAGATGATGCCGGGCAGGTCGCCGCCGGCCATCAGCACAGAGAACTTCTGCGCGTCGCCCTGCACAATGTCCATCTTCACGCCGACCTTCTCCTCAATGGCGTTGGCCACAGGATTGTCCTGCACGCCGGGCGTCATCACCTCGGTGTTCCAGACGGTCAGCGTCACGACTTCATCGGAGACGGCGTCGGAGCCGCCGGAGGTGTCGCCCCCTTCCGCGGTGGAGCCGGCGGTGTCGGAGCCGCCGGAGGCGGTCTCGCCGGTGCTCGAGCAGCCGGCGATGCTCAGCGTCAGAGCTGCGGCCATCGCTGCGGCCAGAATCTTGCGAAGCGTCTGTTTTTTCATGATGAATCCTCCTTGTTTTGCTTGTGCTTTCTATTGCCTGGGGCAGGTGACGGGGCGGAGAACCGTCCGCGCCACAGAATTCCGAAAGTCAAAAAGCTTACGTGCGGCTCATCTCGTCGAGCATGGCCTCGATGTTCTCAATCGGCGTGTCAGACAAAATTCCGTTGCCGGCCGCGAGCAGCAGGCCGCCGTCCGGTCTGCCGAACGTGCTCTTGAGGCAGCGGACCTCGCGGCGCACCTCATCCGGCGTGCCCATGGGCAGGGTATACTGCACATCCATGCCCGCGAGGAAGGTGATGCGGTCGCCGAAGCGGCGCGCCGTCTCCTCCATGTCCATACAGCCCTTCTGCACGGGGTGGAAGACGTCGAGCCCCGCCCCGATCAGGTCGTCCATCAGCAGCGAATTGTCGCCGCAGGAGTGCAGGAAAACGTGCATCCCCTTCTGATGGGCATGGTCGATGAACTCCTCATAGAGGGGCAGGTAGAGCTCGCGGAAGACAGCCGGAGACATCATCGGCCCCGTCTGGTGGCCGAGATCGTCGGAGGTGAAGATGCCGTCGAAGCCGAGCGCGGCGAAGCGATCGATGATCACCTTGTCGAACTCGAGAATCCGCCTGCCGACAAGCTTGAGCTCATCCATGGCGTCGTAGTAGTCGAGCATCAGGTTTTCCATGCCGCGGATCGTCCACAGCCTCTCGTGGAACACCTTCCACCAGCAGCCGAGCTTATAGCGGCCTTTGGCGTTCTTCTCCATATCGGCCTTCACGGCGTCGAAGATGCCGGGCTCGTTCGGATCGGGGAAGTCCTCAAGGAAGCGGTCGAGCTCGTCCCAGTCCGGCAGAAGAACGGCGGCGCGGCCGATGCTGTGGCGCTCCGCGCCGGAATAGTCGTCGCGGTAGCCAAGGCGGTAATGCGGGTTCGCGGTCGGAGAGGTCTCCGTGCCGGGCTCGACATACCAGCCGGTGTAGATATCCTCCGGGAAGGGGGCGGCCATCTCGTCGAGAGCGGCGCCGTAGCGCTCCTGCAGCCCTTCTCCCCACCACTTGTGAAAGACGAGCGGGATCGCGCCGTTTCCTCTGCGCTCAATCGCGCGGATAACCTCCTCCCGCGAAAGCGGTTCTCTGATCATGACAAACCTCCTCTTCGCTGCGCGGCGGGCTCAGCCCTTCACCGCGCCCATCATGATGCCCTTGACGAAATATCTCTGCAGGAACGGATACACACACATAATCGGAATCACGACAACCACGGTGACGCACATTTTCACGGACGTGGGCGTGATCATGCTGGCGGCGGCCGAGGCATCCATGGCGGAGCTGGACATCTGCTGGAAGCGGTTGGCCTGGTTGAGATAGTTGTACAGAATCATTTGCAGCGTCTGCAGCTTCGCGTCGGAGACGAGGAAATAGTTGTCCGTCCAGGCGTTCCACTGGCCGACGACGGCGTACACGGCGATGGTGGCGATGATGGGCTTCGAGAGCGGCATGATGATTTGCAGATACCGCGTGAAGATTCCCGCGCCGTCGATGAGCGCCGACTCCTCGAGCTCCCTGGGCAGGGACTCGATGTACGTCTTAATCAGAATCACATAGTAGGCCGTCACGAGGCCGGGCAGAATATAGAGCAGGAAATTGTTCTGCAGGCCGTAGGCCTTCATCGTCATGTACCAGGGGATGAGGCCGGCGTTGAGGTACATGGTGAGGACGACGAAGCGATAGACAAAGCGTCTGCCGATCATCTTCGGGTTCGTCACCAGATAGGCGAAGAAGGATGAGCCCAGGATGGCGATCACGGCGCCGAGGATGCTTCTGCTCACGGAGATCAGCAGAGCCTGCGGGATATCGTTGAGCAGGAAAATGCCCTTGTAGGTTTCCAGGCTGAAGCCCTTGGGCAGCAGGAAGAGGCCGGAGGCCGCCTGGTTGGCGTCGCTGAGCGAATAGATGATGATGTAGTAGAACGGATAGATGCACATGATGGTGAAGACGGTGAGCAGGATATACAGGATAACGTTGGCAATCTTTCCTGCCACAGAGCGATTCTTTTTCATGAGAAAGCCCTCCTCCCGGTCCGCGTCAGACGATGGACTCGCCGCGGATTTTCTTCGACAAACTGTTGGCGCTGAAGAGCAGGACGACGGAGACGATGGTCTTGAGCATGCCCAGCGCGATCGACTGCGGATAGTTGTTCGTGAGCACGCCGATCTTGTACACATAGTAGTCGAGCACCTCGAGCTTATCCGCGGTGAGAGGATTGTAGAAGATGAAGTACTGGTCGAAGCCGTTGCTCAGGATGTTGCTGATCTGCAGCAGCAGCAGGACGAAGAACGTCGGCTGCAGGCCGGGGATGGTGACGTGCAGGATCTGCTGGAAGCGGTTGGCCCCGTCCACCTGGGCCGCGTTGTAGAGCTCCTGGTCGATGCCGGCGATGGAGGCGATATAGATGATGGCGCTCCAGCCGAGCGTTTTCCAGGTGGCCAGCGCCCACTGGAACATCCAGGCATGGTCGTTGTCGCCGAGGGGGTTGATGGTCTGCGTGCCTCCCAGAGCCTTGATTGCGTTGTTCACCATGCCGTCTGAGGAGAACATGGCGAAGGCCAGGGTGAAGACGACGATCCAGCTGATGAAGTTCGGCAGCGTGGTGAACGTCTGCACGATCTTCTTGAATTTCGTCGAGCTGACCTCGTTGATCATGATGGCGAAGATCATCGGCAGCGGGGAAAAGATAAGGCCGATAAAGCTCAGCGCAAACGTGTTGCGCATCACGCGGAAGACCTCGTTCCTGTTCTGCCAGATGGCGAGGAAATTGTCAAACCCCACGAAGTTCGCCTCCGTGAGCGACATGCCGACCCGATAATCCGTAAATCCGTACGCCCAGCCGAACAGCGGAACGTAGCAGAACGCCGCGACGAAGAGAACGAACGGCAGCGCCAGCAAAAGCAGCTTCACGCCCTCCCTGTTTTTCGTACGCATGTGATTCCCTCCTCATGCTTCCTCAAGATAATCTCGCGGGGGCCTTTCCCCCTCCCGCTGAAAAAATTGTATCAAATCCGGGCGCGGGAAACCATGAAAAAACTTATCGTTTTTGTTCCAAAACGGAAGTCCTTTTCCGCCGCCGCGCAGCGAAGATGCACAATCTTATGATTTCTTTCCCGCAGTTACGCCCCGCGGCAAAGCTGGCAAAAAAAGCGTGCCGGCCGGGCCGCGAACAGCCCGACCGGCACGGAATCCGGGAAAACGGAGAATTGCTCAGTCTCTGCCGCCGGAGGCGACAATCTCGGGCGAGGTGCGGATCTCCGTGGGGAAGGTCATGGTGATGCTGGTTCCCGCGCCGGGCTCGCTCTCGATCGTGAGACTGCAGCGCGCCCCGTAGAAGAGGCGCAGCCGCTGATAAACGTTCTTGAGGCCGATGTGGTTCTTCTTGTCCGAAGAGGGCTCCTCCGGCTCGCTGAGGCTGGCGCGCAGCCGCGCGAGCGTCTCCGCGTCCATGCCGCAGCCGTTGTCCCGCACCGTCACGGTCCAGCCCCCGTCCATCTCTCCGAGGGAGACGAGGATCCGCTTCTCGTCCGAGGGGTTCTCCGAGCCGTGCAGGATGGAGTTTTCGATCAGCGGCTGCAGGATGAAGCGCAGCACCCGCGCCTGCCTGTTCTCCTGGCTGACCTGATAGCGGATCGAAATACGCCCGCCGAAGCGGTAGTTCATCACCTTCACGTAGTTGTCCAGATAGCGCAGCTCCTCCTCGATGCTCCACTCCTGCTGATCGCTGCGGTAGATGGGCGTGAGGATGTTGCCGAGGGCGGTGATGCAGTCGACGATTGTGTTCGACTTGAGGATCATAGCCATATATTTGATGTTCGACAGGGTGTTCATCAGGAAGTGCGGGTTGATCTGCGATTGCAGCACCCGCTCCTCGAGGTAGCACTTCTCCTTCTCCATCGTCTGGATCTGGGTGACCATGCGCTCGATGCTGTTGGACATCTCGTCAAACTGCACGCCGAGCTGGCCGAGCTCGGTGCGGCTGCGCTTCTCGAGCTTGATGCCGATGTCGTACTCCTCCATCTTCTTCATCGCCAGCTGCAGCTGATCGAGCGGCTTGCTGATGCGGTAGAACAGATACATGGCGATGAGGAAGCCCACCAGCAGCGCAACCACCGAGGTGGCGATAAAGAAGCCGCGCAGCGTATACGTGTTCTGATACAGCGAACGCAGCGGGATCTCGTAGATGAGCTGCCAGTCCATCCCCATCTCGCCGCCGATGGCGAGGCAGTTCACCTGCCGGTCTCCGGCGATCGCGTTGCCGCAGCCCTCCGGCAGCAGGAAGTCCGGATACGGCTCGCCGAGGACAAAGCCCTCCGGGGCGGCAATCACCGTTCCGGCGCTGTCGAGCACCAGGCCGGTCCCCATCGCATTGTCCTGAGACTGCCAGATATCGCGGTAAAAGTCCTCCTCGCGCAGGTTGATCATCACCACGCCGATCCGCTCGGCGTTGATGGTGATCGTCCTGGCGACGGTGATATAGGGGATCGCCTCCTCCTTCTCCTCGTCGATCAGGCCGAAGTCGGCGTCCGTGTAGCCGCCCATCCAGAGCGGCTGCCAGGCGCCCTCCTCCAGCCAGGCGCGGATCGGCTCGCCCGCATAGACCTCGAGGGCGAGCGGGTCGCAGTGCACCAGATTGCCGAGGGGCGAGATGCCGAGCACCACGCCGCCGTCGCCATAGAAAAACACAGAGTCGATCTCCTCATACTGAATCACGGTGTCGCGCACGCTCTTGAAGATCTGCGCGGCGTTGAGGATCGTGTCCTCCGAATTCTGCCAGCCCGTGCGGAAATAGAAGGAGAGCCCCTCCGTGCGCGAGAGCGAATAGAGCAGCTTGTTGATCTGCTCGGCGTATGTCGTCACATTATAGCGGCTCTGCTCGAGGTACTGCCGCGTCAGATCCGCCGTCTGCTCCTCCACAATCCGCTCCGTCTGCCGGTAGGTGAGCGCCACCACGCACACCATGAGCAGGGTGAAGATGGCGGTGAAGGCGAGCAGCAGCTGTGTCTTGAGCCGGACGCTGAAGTTGCGGTTCATGCACTGGTTGAATTTACCCCTCATATTCTTGCCTCCGGAACTCGCTCGGGGAAAGGCCGGTCATCTTCTTGAAGCTGCGGCTGAAGTAGCTCTCGTTGGCGAAGCCCGTCTCCACAGCGATCTCATACGACTTCATGTTCGTCGTCAGCAGAAGAATCTTCGCCTTCCGGATGCGGTACTCCATCACATACTTGCTGATGTTCATGCCAACCTCCTTCTTGAAGAGGCTGCAGATATAGTTCGCGCTCACCTGGGCGTAGTCGGAGAGATCGCTGAGCAGGATCTCGCTGCGGTAGTTCTCCTTGATGAACTCCACCGCCATCGACACGGGCTTGCTCAGGTAAACGACAGAGTCGACGGACAGATCGGAGAGGCTCTTCACATAGCGCAGGTAGTTTTCGGCGAGATCGGGCAGGTTCTCGCTGCTCTCCAGGCTCTCCTGCAGGCTGCGCATCATTTGCAGCCGCTGCTGATCGCCGAGGAAGCTCTCCTTCATCTCCAGCTCCGCCATCTGGCTGAACAGGCGCACGCACGTCTGGGCCGTCGGCCTGCGCAGGAGCTCGTCCTCGATCCCCTGAAGGAAATCGGTCGAGCGGCTCAGCGCCACGGAGTGCTGCTGGATCCCGGCCAGCACCGCGTGAACGCTCTCGCGCAGATCCTGCTGCCGCACGGCGTCATACCGCAGGATGCTGCCCGCTGGATAGAGATAGCTGTACTCGAGCACCTCGCTGCACTGCGTGCGCATGGCGTGCAGGCTCTCGAGCCCGTCGGCCGGCCGGCTGACGGCCACGGTGGGCCGGATATGAAAATACTCGTCGAGCGTGCGCACGATGGCGCGCAGAAGCTCGTCGAGGGAAAACTCCGTCACCGAAACAGGCTTTTCCCCGTCTCCGACGAGAAACAGATAGGTGTGCTCCGTCTCCCCGAGCACCATGCCCTTCTTCGCATAGCGGCCCTGCAGCTCGCCGAAGACATTGAGAAGCGAATACCTCACGATATCGCCGTACCGGTCGTGGAACTGCTCCTTGAGCCTCTCCATGTGGCCGATCTCCAGAACGGCCAGCAGCATATTTTTCGTGTCGAAGCGAAGCCTGGCCTGCGAGAGCGCCTGGATCGTCTGCGATTTGTTGTAGTGGGTGATCTCGATGAGCTGCTTCTCCACCGCGTTCTCGGCGTTCCTTCCGGCGGAGGCGGAGGCGTCGTGCAGTCTGAGCTCGCCGATCACCTTCTCCATCACCATCACCATGTCCTCCTGCGTCATCGTCAGCTTGAGGACATAGTCGGTCACGCCGAGCGAGATGGCCTCCTTGATCATCGAGAACTCCTCGAGGCAGCTCAAAATCACAATGCGGGTGCGCCTGTCCCTCTCCCGGATCCTGGCGATCAGCTCGATGCCGGACATGACGGGCATTTTGATATCGGTCAGCACGATGTCGGGGCGCGTTTTCTCATACAGCTCCCAGGCCGCCTGGCCGTTCTCCGCGTCGCCGACCACCTCAATGCCCAGCTTCTCCCATTCGATCGACATCCGCACGCCCATGCGTACAAACATCTCATCCTCCACGATGATGGCCTTGTACAAAGCCGCCCTCTCCTTTCCCCTCCATCAGGATGCCGCTTTCCCCACGGCGTGCGTTTCTTTCCCCTACAGTATAGCACGTAAGCCAGCCTTCCGAAAAGGGAAGGCTGGCTTCGCCTGATAAAAAGAGCTCCGGCACGCTCCTGAGCGTCCGCCGTTTTCTTCCCGGGGCCGCGCCGCGTGCAGCCCTGCGGGAGGAATCTTACGCCTGGGAAAGGCGCGGATAGACTATCACCTTGATGCACTCGTCCAGATGGCTGTGGCACAGGTCCAGGCCGTGCGGCAGCTCGTCGAGGGTGATGCGGTGGGTGATCAGCTTCTCCATGGGGATGAGGCCCCTGGCCGTGCAGTCGTAAGCGAACTGGAAATCCTCCACGCTTCCCTCGCGCGCGAGGTGGTGGCGGTACTGGATGTTCTTGCGGTTCATGTGGAAGGGGTTCATCGTGTGGTTGTGATGCTCGAGCTTGACCTCCACATTCAGGCCGCATATGCGGCCGTTCTCGCGCAGCGTCTCGATCGGCACATAGAAGGCGTCGCACTCCGGGCTGCGGTCCAGGGCGATGCACATGATCGCCGTGTCCATCTCGCCCACGTCGGCGAGGATGGCGTCCACAATCTCCCGCGCGCTCATCTCGCTCCTGTTGTAGACATGGGAGGCGCCCATCTCCAGCGCCTTGTCCAGGCGGTTCTGATACAGGTCGATGCAGGTAACCTCCGCCCCGTAGAGCTTGGCGCAGGCCGTCGCCGTCAGGCCCATCGGGCCGCAGCCGGTGATCAGCACCTTCTCCCCCGGCCGCAGGGAGGCGCAGGCCACCGAGCCGCGGAAGGAGCCGTCGAACATCTCGCAGATGCTCGCCACCTCGCTGCTCATGCCCTCCGGCACGCGCGCGAAGCCGTAGCCCCAGCGGTCCACCGGCACATACTCGGCGAACGCGCCGTAGGGGGTGTACATGGCGATGCGCTCGCCGATCCGGATATCCGTCACCTCGCTGCCGAGCTCGACGACCTCGCCGCACACCTCATGGCCGAGGATCTGCGGATAATGGTCGTGATAGCCGTCGAAGATGCCCTCGAGAATATGGTTGTCCGTCGCGTTGCAGATCGACGACGCGAGAACGCGAATCAAAAATTGCTGCGGGCCGGGAACGGGCTTCTCCACTTCCTTGACGACAAGTCTTCCCGGCTGTTCCACCACTGCTGCCAGCATAATCTGTTTTCCTCTCTTTCTCCTGTGTCCGGCCTCCGACGGCCGGGACTGCGCTTTCTTTTCCTTTTCCGCCCGTTTTCCGGGCGGCCTTGCTCACGCCATGAAGCCGTGCTCTCTGAGCCAGGCCGTCTCCCGCGCGCAGTAGGTCTCCACGCGCTCCGGGGTCGTGTGCGGCTCGAGCGTGAACGGCCCGGTGTAAACGCCGTCCCCGGCGATGCGCGTCAGCAGGCCGGCGATGTTCACGCTGCCGTCCGGAATCGGGGCATACTGCAGCGGCCGGCCCTCGTGCAGGCCGGACATCGGTGCGCCGCGATCGCGCTCGTCCTGCCCGGCTCCCTCGCGGAAGAGGCAGGCGTTCTTGAGGTGGACGTAGCCGATATAGGGCCGCAGAATCTCATACGCCGCGGGGAAGCCCTCCTCGCTGGCGTGAAAATAGTTCACGGCGTCGAAGTTGGTGCGAAAGGCCGGGTCGCCGAAGTGCTCCACGATGGCGGCCATCGTCTCCGGGTGGCGCGTCGCGTCGTGGGCCTCGTTCTCCAGCACCAGGGTAACGCCTCTGCTCTTCGCGTAGGAGAGGGGCTCCGCCCAGTAGCGGTCGAGCGTGTCGAAATCCGGCTTCTCGTCGAGATTGATGAAATAGCAGTAATGATTGACGAGCTTCGCGCCGAGGGCGCAGGCGGCGTCGACGGCGCCCTTGAGCATATCGATATACAGCGCCCTGTCCTGCACGGCCTCCTGCACGAAGGCCGCCTCCAGCGTCACGCAGTCGACGGCGGCCCCCTCGCGGGCGAGCAGCTCCGCCACGGGCCCTGCCTCTCTGCCGCGGTAGCCGAGGCCGCTGCCGGGCAGGTTCAGCGGCCACACCTCAAAGTGCGTGACGCCGTATTTTCTGCCCGTGCGCACAACGGACGCAAAATCCATGATCTCTCCGATTGTCTGGCCTGTCAGGCCGATGGAAAAGCTCTTCACAGCGTTTTCTCCTCCCAGTGGTAAATCACCTTGCCGTAGGCGTCCGGGCGAACGAGCATGTCGCGGAAGGTGTCGCCCAGCATGTCAAAGGGCAGGCGGTGGGTGATCAGGGCGGCAACGTCGATCTCCCCTTCGGCGGCGAGCTCCGTCACCCGTTTCCCCTCCTCGCGGATCACGTCGAGATCGTTCTCCGGCGGGATCAGAGTCAGGTTCCGGGACTGGAACACATAGGGTGAAAACCGCGCCCCGTGCTCCGGGTGGCCGTAGCTGATCACCGTGCCGTAGGGGCGCGTGGCGAGCAGGGCCAGATCCGTCGTCGGTTCCCCGGGGAGCTTATCGTCGCCGAACATCAGCACCGTGCAGTCGGCCGCCTTCCCGGCGGCGATCCGCTCCGGCGTGAGCTCGCGCGGGTCGAAGACCTCGTCTGCGCCGAGCCGCTGCGCCAGGACGCGCCGCCCGGGATACAGATCCCAGCCGGCAATGTGCGTATAGCCGAGCTGCCGCGCGTATTGCAGCAGCACCAGCCCGCTCGGCCCAAGGCCGCAGATCAGAAGGCGGCGTCTGCCCTCGCAGGCAGGGCGGCGCATGAGCGCCCGGCAGGCCGCCACCACAAGCTCCATGACGGGGGCCTCGTCCCGGCCGAAGGACTCCGGCAGGCGGAAGACAGCCGTCTGCGACGGGGTGATCGCCTGATACTCGGCGAAGCTGCCCATCTCAAACCACCAGAAGACGCGTTCCCCCACACGAAAATCCCCGGCGCGCTCCCCGACCTTCACAATCCGCCCGCTGCCCTCGTGGCCGAAGACGCAGGGCGTCGCATACGCCGGGCTGCCGTGGTAGATGCCGGGATCCGAGCCGTTGCAGGTGCAGGCCCTGTCGATTTTCACCAGCAGCTGATCGGGCCCCGCCTCCGGCACGGCGATCGTGCGCAGAGCCAGCCTGCCCGGTCCCTCGAGCACCCAGGCTCTCATGGTCTCGCTGTTCATCCGTCAGTCCTCCTTCCGCCGCGCCGCCGTAAGGCCCGGCTCCGATTGTCAGGATCATTATAGCATCGCCTCTCTCCCGGAGCCATGAAGAGAATTCTGATTTCTTTCATATTCTTCTCGTCCTTCCAGGCGAAAAAATTCCCCTTCCCCGCTCCGCCCTTGCGTCGCCCGCGGCCCCCGCCGGGCGGCCATCCAGGGGGAAACCGGGGGAGAAAGCCGCAAAGAAGCCAATCGCCGGGCCCCGAAAAGCAAAGCCCCGGAAAAGAAAAAATCGACAGGCCCCTGACGGAGCTTGTCGATCCAATTTCCAGCCGCGAGCGGCAAGGCAAAAGAAAAGGCCGGGCACAGGACGCGAAGCGCGTCCATGCTCAGCCCGGCATGGCGTCCCCGGCGGGATTCGAACCCACGGCCTTCCGCTTAGGAGGCGGACGCTCTATCCTGCTGAGCTACGGAGACAAAGGAAAGCGCAGTCTGCCGCTGCGCT